>JBNJDI010000052.1:0-16601 GCA_051744725.1 Pseudomonadota bacterium
GGCGGCTACAGCCCTTTCCGGCTGCCTCGGGGACAGTGACTCCGACGAATACGGTGAGGACATCACGCGCTACGAGAGCAATCCCGAGGCGGGCGATCCCGATACCTATCCGGTGCAGGCCCGCAACGGCCGGCTGGAACGGGCGCTGGTCTGGCTGGACATGGATGGTGACCAGGCTCTTTCCGTTTACGACGAGGAGGATTATGAAGAAGACGTCCTGGCCGATGCCGATGACGAGACCAAGGTGAGGCGGGGGGTTGGTGACGATTTCGCGCTGACGGAACCCTGGGGCATCACGGACGCCAATGGCAATCTGCAACTCGACGTGAGCGCACTGGATCTGCCGGACAGTGTCGCCGCTGATCTGGATCCTTCCGATTACTCCCTGATGGTGGTGGCCGTACCCAATGAGACCCGCAACGACGGTGAGCTGGTGGATCGGGCTTTCTTTCTCAGTGCGCCGCCCGGCATCAGCACGGTCTCACCGTTCACCACACTCGCCGAGACCATCCGCTGGGTTCGCGGCGACGGCCTTGATGCGGCCTCTGCGGCCAGCCGCCTGCAGCAGGAGAGCCGCCTGGACGCGGAGGACCCCATCAGCATCTACCAGGATTATCTGAACGTGCAGGGAGCGACCCGGGCACCCCATTATGCGACGGCGTTGCGGCGGCTGCAGCAGAAGCAGGTTACCGCAGAGCGGAGTGAGGCGATTGGGCAGGATGCTGGCAACCTGGACAGCCTGTCTCCTGGAGACGGGGGCATCAGGTTCTTTCAGCCGGAGGATCTGCAGGTCCTCGGCTCCGTGGTGCTGGATCAGGCGTCCAGCGTGATCAGGGATGTGGATGCTGACATTGAAGCCAGGGGCCTTGATGGCTATGCCCTGCCAGCGGACGGGCAGATGGACAGTATCCGGGACTTTGAACCGGATCTCGCAAACCCGCTGGTTCCGGTGGAGCAGCGTTATTTCACGCCACTGGACAACCCCGAGGATGAAGAGAACTTTGCTCCCAGCGCCCTGGAAACGGGGGGCGATGGCGACGGAGTGCGACTGGGCCGTCTGACAGCCGAGGACGCCGAGCTCAACGCCCAGGTCTTTTTCGATTATGGCCCGGGGGGCAGGATCAGTCGTATCAGCGTACGGGGTAAGACCCGTCCGTCCATGAGTGCTTTCCGTTTCCTCACCGGTGGTGGCAGCGCCGCCGGAAGCCCAGTGGATCTCGGGTATGCTCCCTATCTGGATATGGAGACCGGGCCAGTCCTGAGTGAGGCGGTGGAACGGGATGCCCTGTCATCCGGGGTCCTGGATGAGCGCTTTGGTGACGCGGATGGCGCCATTGACTGGGGCGCGCCGCGTATCGGTCTGGATTCCGGGCGTTTCGGGAGTGACAGTACAGAGCCGTATCCGGATGGCACCCTGGAGCGGGTGTATGTGAAAGCCGGGGAAGGCTCAGGGCTGGTGCGCAGGCCTCCGGGAACCAGTGGTCAGGATATTGTGGATGCGGCGATAACAGTTACTTCGCAGGGGCCGTCTGAGGGCCCTGTGGGGTTGCCTGTTGTGCGTGATCCGCTGGGGGATGCCAGCAGTCTGGAAGTCCAGTACGGAGCGCCCGAGGGAGTAGAGGGCTGCACTACGGCTCCGACGATTCAGCATGTGAGCCATAAACAGACTGTGACGATCAGAGACACGGAATCCGGCGCTGAGTTCCAGGTTACGCGTTACGGTCATCTGCTCAATGAGGGTGAAGAGGACGCCACGCTCAGGGTCCTTGCTGAAAGCTATCCGCAGGCTGGGGATGGAACCGGCGCTATCGTGCGCGAATATGAGTACCCGACGGACGGTGTTGAGGAGCCGGGGAATATTGATCAACCGGATCGGCTGCTTTCCATGCGGGCCTTTACGCTGGATTCGTTTGAAGCTGGCAACAGATTCTGTGGAAGTGATGGCGAGGAAGCGTTTTCCGTCGCCGGAAGTCCCGCGAACCTCCAGTACTACATCGGCTACGAATACATGCGCTTCGCTGACTATCTGGAATCCAAAGGAACCCGGAGTCAGTAATCTGGAATCCAAAAAATGTTTGACAGCCCCGAGGGTGGCCATTAAAGTACGCATCACATTCGGGCAGCGCCCGAACACAGTCAGATACCTCGTGCCGAGGTGGCGGAATTGGTAGACGCGCTAGCTTCAGGTGCTAGTGTCCGTAAGGACGTGGTGGTTCAAGTCCACTCCTCGGCACCACTCTTTCCTTCCTTTCTCTCCTGTCTCATTATTGAGATCCAAGAACAAACAGTTACAGGCGGAATCAATGGCCTCAGGAACCCCTCAGGACGACTCCAGTGCGGATCGTGAATCCCAGAAATACGAAAAACCAGTCCACGGCCGGGAAGCCATCCTGGAACACCTGAAAAAGCGCGGTGCTCCGGCGACCCACCAGAAACTCTGTGAAGAGTTCGACCTGGACGACGAGGACCGTATTGAAGGCCTGCGTCGGCGGCTCATCGCCATGGCGCGGGATGGCCAGCTCATCTGCAACCGCCGTGGCGCCTATCTGCCCATTTCCGAGGCGGATCTCACCCGGGGTCATGTTCAGGGCCACCGGGATGGTTTCGGTTTTGTGGTACCTGAAGGCGGTGGTGATGACCTTTTCCTGAATGCCCGCCAGATGCGGCAGGTCTTCCACGGCGACCGGGTACTGGTGCGCGAGGATCAGAGGGACGCCCGGGGCAAGCGCGAGGCGGTTATCGTGGAGGTTCTGGAGCGCAACACGGCCCAGGTTGTGGGGCGCATGCAGCGCGAGGACGGTGTTTCCATGGTGATCCCGGAGAACAGCCGGATCAACCAGGAGATTCTGGTCCCTGAGGAGGCCTGCCAGGGGGCGGGCCATGGCCAGTACGTCACCGTTACCATCGAGAAGCAGCCCACAGTGCGCAACAAGCCGGTGGGGCGCGTGGTTGAGATCCTGGGCGACCATATGGCGCCGGGCATGGAGATAACCGTGGCCATCCGTTCCTATGGCCTCCCGGATCAGTGGCCGCCGGCGGTCACGGAGCAGGCGCGCAGCATTCCGGACGAGGTCTCCGAAGAAGCCAAGCAGGGCCGGGTTGATCTGCGCGATCTGCCCCTGGTCACCATCGACGATGAAAGCGCCCGTGACTTCGACGACGCGGTTTACGCGGAGAAGCGCCGGGGCGGCGGCTACCGGCTGATTGTGGCCATCGCGGACGTGGCCTGGTACGTGCGGCCGGAGACGCCTCTGGATCTGGAAGCCCAGAACCGGGGCAACTCGGTCTACTTCCCGGACCACGTGGTGCCCATGCTGCCGGAGAAGCTCTCCAATGGCCTCTGCTCGCTGAACCCGGGCGTTGATCGTCTGTGCATGGTCGCGGACATGAATCTGAGCCGGGAAGGCAAGATCACCCAGTACTGCTTCTACGAAGCGGTTATGCACTCCCACGCGCGCCTGACCTACAACAAGGTCAGCTCCATCCTGGAGCATCCGGAGTCGGATGATGGCCAGAAGCTGCGCGGTGAGTACAGCAAGGTGGTGCCCCATCTGGAGACGCTCTACAGCTGCTACCAGATGCTGCGCGAGGCGCGCGAACAGCGCGGTGCCATCGACTTTGAGACCACGGATACCCAGATCCGGTTCGACCGTGACCGCAAGATCAGCGAGATCGTGCCGGTGGAGCGCAATGCCGCGCACAAGGTGATCGAGGAGTGCATGCTGTGCGCCAATGTGGCCACGGCACGCTTCCTGAAGCAGCACAGGATCCCGACGCTCTTCCGTGTGCACGACTCGCCCTCGCCGGAACGGCTGGCGGACGTGCGCCAGTTCCTTAGCGGGCTGGGCCTGGATCTGCCGGGCGGTGATGACCCGGAACCCCAGGATTACCAGCAGGTGCTGAGCCAGGTGCAGAATCGCCCGGACGCGCACATCATCCAGACGGTGATGCTGCGCTCCATGAAGCAGGCGGTCTATACCTCCGAGCAGCGGGGCCACTTTGGTCTCGGCTTTGACGAGTACACGCACTTTACGTCGCCCATCCGCCGCTATCCGGACCTGCTGATCCATCGCGGCATCAAGTCGGTGATCCACCGCAAGGCCAGAGGCGGTGCCATGGCCGGTATCAAGGCCCTGTTCGGCAGCCAGAAGAAGGCCAAGACCATCGTGCCGGCGGAAAAACCGGATCCGGAGCTCGCCCAGTACGGCTACTCCCAGGAGCGCGTCCAGCAGCTGGGCGAACACTGCTCCATGACGGAGCGCCGGGCCGACGATGCCACCCGTGATGTCGAGGCCTGGCTCAAGTGCGAGTTCCTTCAGGGCAACGTGGGTGAAGTCTTTGATGGTGTGATCGCCTCGGTCACCGGCTTCGGGCTTTTCGTGCAGCTGGGCGGCGTCTACACCGAGGGCCTGGTGCACATCTCGGCGCTGGGGGGTGATTTCTTCCACTTCGATCGTATCCGCCACAGCCTGATCGGCGAACATACCGGGCGGGCCTTCCGCCTGGGGGATCAGGTGCGGGTGCGCGTTGTCCGGGTGGACCTGGATGACCGAAAGATTGACCTGGAGCTGGAGGAGTCCCTTCCGGACGCCAAGAAGGGCGGCGGCAAGGGCTCGGGCAATCGCAGGAAAGGCGGTGGCAAGGGCCAGCAGGGTGGCCGCAAGCAACAGGGCGGTGACCAGCAGAAGCAGGCCAAAGGATCCGAGTCGGGCGACGAGGCGGCACCGAAGAAGAAATCCGGTGGGCGTCGCCGTCGGCGTGGCGGCCGTGGTGGTGGCGGCAACAAGAGCGAAGGCTGATCCGGAGACGGCTTGATGGCGCAGCATACCCTCTTTGGCTGGCACGCGGTCACCACGCTGCTGGAGCGGCATCCGGAACGGGTGCGCAGCCTGAAGCTGCAGCAGGGGCGTGAGGACGGCCGCCAGAAGCGGGTGCGCCAGCTGGCCGATGATTTCGGTGTTGCCGTGGAGCAGTGCCAGCGCCGGGTTCTGGATGAGGCCAGTGACGGCGGCAACCATCAGGGCGTGGTGGCCGTCATCAAGCCGCCCGCGGCCCTGAGTGAGGACGCACTGCTGGAGCGCCTGGAAACACTGGATCACCCACCCTTTATTCTCCTTCTGGATGGCGTCACCGATCCACACAACCTGGGTGCCTGCCTGCGCACAGCCGATGCGGCCGGCGTGGATGCGGTGGTGGTTCCCAAGGACCATTCGGCACCGCTCAACGGTGTCGCCATGAAGGTCGCCAGCGGTGCGGCGGAATCCGTGCCGCTGGTGCGGGCCACCAACCTGGCGCGTTTCATGCGCCGGTGCCAGGAACAGGGCATCTGGTTCACGGGCACCTCGGATGCCGCCGAGGCGGGCATCCACGACCTGGATCTCACCGGCCCCATGGCCCTGGTCATGGGCGCCGAGGGCAAGGGCATGCGGCGCCTCACCCGCGAGCACTGCGATCAGCTGGGCCACCTTCCCATGGCCGGACTGGTCAGTTCACTCAATGTCTCCGTGGCCACCGGCGTCTGCCTTTTTGAGGCCCGTCGCCAGCGCACGATTGCATCAGGCGCACACGGGGCATAAAATGTGCGATCCCGTTTCGCGGGGTCAATACCACTCCTTGCTTCCGGCAACGGATCGGAAGCTGCTCAAACCGTAAGGAGCGATAATGCGTCATTACGAAATCGTGACACTGGTTCATCCTGACCAGAGCGAACAGGTGCCCGCCATGATCGAGCGCTACTCCAAGCTCGTCACCGACGATGGCGGCACAGTCCACCGGGTCGAGGACTGGGGGCGGCGTCAGCTGGCCTATCCGATCAACAAGATCCACAAGGCCCACTACATCCTCATGAACATCGAGTGCACCCAGGAGGCGCTGGGTGAACTGCAGCACAACTTCCGGTTCAATGACGCGGTCATCCGCGATCTGATCGTGCGCAAGGATGAGGCGGTGACTGAACCCTCGCCCATGAAGGCGGCCGAGAACCGTGAGGAACGCGGCGACGACAAACCGCGCCGGCAGACAACCTCCGGTGGTTCCGGCGAGACGGAATCAGACGGTTCCGACTCCGAGACCGAAGAAGCCGGCGAAAGCGCCGAATAACACGCATCAGAGAACTGAGGATACCGATTCATGGCTCGTTTTTTCAGACGTCGTAAGTTCTGCCGTTTCACCGCGGAAGGGGTCAAGGAGATCGACTACAAGGATCTCGACACCCTGCGCGGCTACATCACCGAGACCGGTAAGATTGTACCCAGCCGGATCACCGGCACACGTGCCCGCTATCAGCGGCAGCTGGCAAGCGCCGTGAAGCGTGCCCGCTACCTGGCTCTGCTGCCCTACGCCGACAGCCACGACCAGTAACGGCCATCGGGTTCAGCTGATGCAGCGTCTGGCCGAGTTCATACTGCGGGGCCCCATGCCTGCGGCCGCTGTCGCGGTCGGGGGCATGGTCCTGCCGTTCCTGTTCTGGCTGGGTGCGGCGGCGGTCGGGCTCGTAACGCTCAGGCTGGGGCCCCAGAGAGGGCTGATTACCGGGCTCTGGGCAATGCTGCCGGGCGCGGCCTGGCTCTGGGTCGGGATGGATCCGGCACCATTGGTGGTGCTGCTGATCACAATGGTCATCTGCACCGTGCTGCAGATGACCGTTTCCTGGGAAAAGGCCCTGATGGCCGGGGCCGCGCTTGCAATAGGGATTGCCCAGGCCCTGCCGGTGGTGGCACCGGCATTTTTTGATCAGCTGATCACAACGGCCCAGCAGGTGTACGGCGACATGAACGCCGGCATGATGGAGAACCTGCCCGAGGATGTGGATCCGGAAAACGTGATCCGCACCATGATGATCGCGGTACTGGGGGTTCTCAACTACGCACTGGCCATTGCGGCGTCCCTGCTTGCCAGGGGCTGGCAGGCGCGGCTTTTCAATCCGGGCGGTCTGCAGTCGGAGTTCCATGAATTCCGGCTTTCGGCGCCAACGGCGCTGGGGCTGCTGGTGCTCATGGCGGTCGGTGAGTTCGTGGGGATCAATGGAACCCTGCTCCTGCTGGTGCTGGGTCTTCCGCTGCTGCTTGCGGGGCTCGCCCTGGTGCACGGCACGCTCGCAAAGCGCGGGCTCGGCGCCGGCTGGCTTGTGGGCTTTTACATTGCGCTGGCGGTGCTGGTTCCATGGTTGTTCCTGGTGCTGGTTTTCGCAGCCGTCATCGACAGCTGGCTTGATATCAGACAGCGACTTTAGACAGAGGTTATTGGGATGAACGTTATACTGCTCGAAAAAATGCACAAGCTCGGGGATCTGGGTGACCAGGTGAAGGTCAAGCCGGGCTTCGGGCGCAATTACCTTGTTCCCTACGGCAAGGCGGTTCCCGCCACCGAGGAGAACATCAAGGCATTCGAGGAACGCCGTGCGGAGCTTGAGAAGGCTGCTGCTGAACGGTTGAAGGCCGCTCAGACCCGCGGCGAGGCGCTTGATGGCAGCGCCGTCACCATCGAAGCCAAGGCCGGTGAGGAAGGCAAACTGTTCGGCTCCATTGGCGTCCGCGATATCGCGGAAGCGGTATCCGCCAACGGCACCGCTGTCGAGAAGAGCGAAGTGCTGCTGCCGGAAGGCCCCATCCGCATGACCGGCGAGTACGAGATCACGCTGCAGCTGCACACCGATGTGCAGGCAACGATCCAGCTGAACATCGTCAAGGGCTGAATCCGGCCCGGAGCAGGGGAGTGCCCGGCTGATGGCGCAGGAACCGGAAGCTGACGAGCGCACCAGCCGCGTCAAGGTGCCCCCGCATTCCATCGAAGCGGAACAGGCCGTGCTTGGCGGCCTGATGCTCGATAATGCGGGGTGGGAGCTTGTGGAAGGGCTCATCACCTCCGGGGACTTCTACCGCTCCGAACACCGCCTGATATTCCACGCCAGCGAGCGGCTGATCGCCAACGACAAGCCGCTTGATATGGTCACCGTGGGCGAATGGCTTGAACAGGCCGGGGATCTTGATGCCTGTGGCGGGCTTGAGTACCTGGGCCGTCTGGTCGAGCAGACCCCCGGTGCGGCCAACCTCCGGAGTTACGCCGAGATCGTCAAGGAACGGTCTGTTTTCCGGCAGCTGATCGAGGTTTCCGGCCACATTGCCGATTCCGCTTTCAACCCCCAGGGGCGCTCCAGCGCCGAAATCCTGGATGCCGCCGAAAGCCAGGTGTTCCAGATTGCCGAGCACCAGGTCCAGCAGGGTGGCGGCCCGCGCGAGATCAATCCCATTCTCAGGGAGACCCTGGAGCGGATCGAGTCGCTGTTCGAGACCGAGGGTGGGCTTACCGGCCTGACGTCCGGCTTCAAGGATCTGGACGACATCACCTCCGGCTGGCAGCCCTCGGATCTGGTGATCGTGGCGGCGCGTCCCTCCATGGGTAAGACCGCGTTTGCCATGAACCTGGTCGAGAACATGCTGATGGCGACCGACAAGGGCTGCCTGGTGTTCAGCATGGAGATGCCGGCGGATGCCATCGTGATGCGGATGCTCTCATCCATTGGCCGGATTGATCAGACCCGGATCCGTAACGGCAGTCTGGAGCAGGATGACTGGCCGCGTCTCACCTCGGCCATCAGTCTGCTCAAGGACAAGCCACTCTATATCGATGACACGCCGGCCCTGAGCCCGACCGATATGCGTTCGCGGGCGCGGCGTATTGCCCGCGAGATGGACAGCCAGGGCAAGGAACTCGGCATGATCATGGTGGACTACCTGCAGCTGATGCGGGCACCGGGCAACAATGAGGGTCGTACCGCCGAGATCTCCGAGATCTCGCGGGCGCTCAAGGGGCTGGCGAAGGAGCTCAACTGCCCCGTGATCGCGCTGTCCCAGCTCAACCGGAGCCTGGAGCAGCGGCCCAACAAGCGTCCGGTCAACTCGGACCTGCGCGAGTCCGGCGCGATCGAGCAGGACGCTGACGTGATCGCCTTCATCTATCGCGATGAAGTCTATAATGAGGACAGCACCGACAAGGGCATTGCCGAGATCATCATCGGCAAGCAGCGGAATGGCCCTGTCGGGAGTATCCGGCTGGCATTCCTCGGTCAGTACACCAAGTTCGAGGATCTGGCCTACGGGGATTACGGAGGCGACTATTAATGCCGCGCCATACCCGGGCCCGTATCGATCTGGACGCGCTCAGAAGTAACTTCCGCAGGGCCCGGCAGCTTGCCCCGCATTCGGCCTCCATGGCCGTGGTCAAGGCGGACGGTTACGGTCACGGCCTTGAGCCGGTGGCACGGGTGCTGTCCAAGGAGACCGGGTGCCTGGCTGTTGCCACCATTGGCGAGGCACAGCGCCTGCGTGATGCCGGCATTGAATCCGCCATTGTGCTGCTGGAAGGCGTGCATGAGGCGCTGGACTGGCCGCTGGTTTCGGCGCTGGAACTGCAGCCTGTGCTGCACAGCCCTCACCAGCTGGCGGGCTCTGAAGCCCTGGATGGGGAGGTGCCGGTCTGGATCAAATGCAACACCGGTATGAACCGTCTGGGCGTGGAACCAGGAGACGTGGCGGCTTTCCGGCAGCGGCTGGCGTCCCAGCCCGGTCTGCGGGTGGTCGGTCTTCTCTCCCATTATGCCTGTGCGGATGACCTCAAGGATCCCATGACCCGCCGTCAGCGGGAGTGCCTTCAACGCATCCGGCGTGATCACCCGGACCTGCAGGTCAGCCTCGCCAACTCCGCGGCCCACTTCCATGACCCGGCGCCGGACTGTGACTGGACGCGCCCCGGCATCATGCTCTATGGCGGGACGCCCCTGATCGGAACCACCGGCCCGGCGCTCGGGCTGAAGCCGGTCATGAGCCTGGAGTCCCGGATCATCGCCGTGCGTGAGCTGGGGGCGGGCGAGTCAGTGGGCTATGGCGCAACCTGGGTCGCGCAAGCCCCCTGCCGTATGGGGATTGTGGAGATCGGCTATGGCGACGGTTACCCCAGACATGCCCCCAGTGGGACCCCGGTGGCCGTGGCCGGGCAGCGCTGCAAGCTGATCGGGCGGGTCTCCATGGACATGATCGCCGTGGACCTGAGCGGGTGCCCGGAGGCGGAGCCCGGCGCGCCGGTGGAGCTCTGGGGTCACCATGTGGGTATTGATGAGGTGGCCGGCATGGCCGGCACCATCAGCTATGAACTGCTGACCGGGGTGTCCCAGCGGGTCCCCCGGGTCCATGAGGGCGGCTGATCAGGCGTTGCCCTCGGGTTCGAACAGAACCTCTTCCAGGAAGACCAGTATCCCCTCAATGTGCTCATCGTCCGCCTTCTTGAGCACGTTGTGGATGACCATCCGGGTGCCCTTGAGCATGCTGCTGACGCCCATCTTGGCCATCTTCTGGAGCATGGAGCCCGCGTTCATGCGCCGCAGCGGCTCCAGGAAGAAAAAATCCGTACCCGTTTCCGTGAGTTCCATGATCAGGTTGTAGAGGTCATCGCGGCGTTCCCTGGTGACACCGTTGGTCCGGATATCGTTGATCAACTGGTGCGCTCTCTGGTACAGGGGTTCGGGCAGGGGGGCCACCAGGTGGTGTTGATGTTTAGGCATTGGAACGGCTCCTTTGTGTACAACTGTTTTGTATGTGCGCCATTACACGCATTGCATCAATCTTGGGCATTGGCTGAAATGGCGGTTATGCTGTCGTATCGTGCAACCCGTCACATTCCCGACCTGCAAGCGATCCTGTTTTGAAGATACTGGTGGTTTACGAACCGGGCGAACTCGGTGAAGCGCTGCTTTCACGGCTCACGACGGCTGGGCTCGAACCCACGCCGCTGCTGCTGAGCCGTTCCTCGGATGTGGCCCTGGATCAGCTTCAGTCCTGGGTTGAGCCCTGTTTCGACCTGGTCATCAATGCCATCACCGGCGTGGATCCCGAGCAGGCCGAACAGGTACCGGGCGAGACGCGGCATCGTCTGCATGACCTGCCAGTAGCATTGGCGGAACGGGCCGCTTTCCATGCCATTGCGATGATGAACCTCTCCAGCAGTCAGATCTTTGATGGACGCAAGCAGCAGCCCTATATCGCCAGTAACCCGGGTAACCCGCTGTCGGTTCTGGGCCAGTGCCAGTGGGACTGTGAGCAGTCACTGCGCAGCCGGCTGCCACGGCACCTGATCCTGCGCACTGGCTGGTCGCTGGAACGGTTCCTGGAACGTGTTCGCGGCCACAATCCGAGCGAACCATTGTATCTGAGCAGTCGTTATCGGGGGCAGCCCACCACCTGGTCTGACTGTGCCCGGGTCATGACCGCTGTCGTCCAGCAGCTGGACTGTGGTGCGGAGGCCTGGGGAACCTACCAGTACGCGGGCAGTGACACCGTTTCCCTCTACGATCTGGGGCTGGAGCTTCTGGAGCAGCTGCCAGAAGCGCAACGCCCGCACCTGATCGACGAGGAGGACGCCTGGATGCGCCTGGAACCCGCCAATGCCGTACTCAACTGTAAGAAGATCCGCCATACCTTCGGCATCCAGCAGTTGTCCTGGCGCCACACCCCAGCGGCAACGAAGGCATGACGAGTCTGTAACGGAAGGGTAGACTGAGCGTCCTTTTGCGGGCGCTGTGGTTGCCTTACATCAACGGGTCAGGATGACGTTATGTCTACTTCAAGCCGATTCATCGTCGTCACCATCGGGCTGGTGGTTGTTTTTGGCGGAATCTTTGGCTGGAAAGCCTTTGAATTCCGGATGATGCAGCAGAATCTCAATCAGGAAGATCCGCCCGCCGTCATCGAGCCTGCCCGGGCCGAGACGCGCGAGTGGGTGCCATCCCTGCATTCCGTTGGCAGCATCCGGGCCGTCAATGGCATTCGGGTCGCCAATGAACTTCCCGGCGTGGTTGAGACCATCCGCTTTGAATCCGGGGACATGGTCGAGAAGGGCGATGTGCTGGTGGAGCTGGATGTGGAATCCGACGAAGCCGCACTGGAGACCCGGCGGGCGGAAGCCGAGAGTGCCCGTCGGACCTTTGAGCGGGTGTCCAACCTGGTTGAGCGGAATGCGGTGTCCCAGGCCGAATTCGATGAAGCGGAGGCGGCCTACGACGCGGCCCGGGCCCGGGTAAGGGAGCAGGAAGCCCTTGTGCGCAAGAAGATCCTGCGCGCCCCTTTCGATGGCAAGACCGGCCTGCGCCTGGTGGATCAGGGCGAGTACATGCCCACCGGGACTCCGGCGGTGGAGATCAATATGGTGGATCCCATCTACGTGGAGTATTCCATTGCCGAAAAGCATCTCAGCAGCGTTGAGGTGGGCGATGGCGTGACCGTCTCGGTGGCGGCCTACCCAGATCGCCTGTTCGAGGGTGAGATCAGTGCCATCAACAGCTCCGTCAGTACCGAGAACCGCACGGTCCGTGTCCGCGCCACCCTTGCAAACGACGACGGCGCGCTGCAGCCGGGCATGTTCGCGGATGTGCGCACGCTGGAACCCGAGCCCCGGGAGGCGGTGGTCGTCCCGCGCACGGCGGTCTCCTTCAACACCTATGGCGACTTCGTGTACGTGCTCAATGAAAACGATGAGGGTGAGCTGGTCACCGAGCGTCGCAGCATCGAGACGGGACCGGAACGCGATGGTGTTGTTGAGGTCGAGTCCGGCCTTGAGTCCGGTGAGCGGATTGTTGCCACCGGCCTGCTGCGCCTGCGGGCCGGGCAGCGGGTGCAGATCGCCGACGAGGATGATGAGCCGGGTGCCACTGTTGAGGACGACGGCAGCGGTGCAGAGCAGGGAGACGGCTGATGCGATTCACCGATATTTTCGTCCACCGGCCGGTGCTGGCCACGGTGGTCAGCCTGCTGATCCTGCTGCTGGGCGTGCGCTCGGCCATGGAAATGGAGATACGGCAGTACCCCGAGCTCGAAAGCACCACCGTCACCGTCACCACCGCCTATCCAGGCGCGAGCTCCGATCTGGTTCAGGGCTTCGTAACCACGCCCCTGCAGCAGGCGATTGCGGAGGCGGATGGCATTGACTACCTGACGGCGACCAGCCGCCAGGGCAGTTCCATCATTGAAGCCAAGATGGATCTCAACTACGACGCCAATGCCGCGCTCTCCGAGATCCAGGCGAAAGTGGCCAGCCAGCGCAACGAGTTGCCGGAGGCCTCCCGGGACCCGGTGATCGAATCAGAAACCGGCGACTCCACGGCGCTGATGTACATCGCCTTCCACAGCGAATCGCTGCCGGTGTCGCAGATCACCGATTACCTGACGCGGGTCGTGCAGCCCCAGCTCCAGGCGCTCAGTGGCGTCGGCAAGGCCGACCTGCTCGGGCGCACCTATGCCATGCGCGTATGGCTGGACCCCACACGGCTGGCCAGCCTCGACATCACGCCCCGCGAAGTGGCCGATGTGCTGCGGGCGAACAACTACCAGGCGGCGGTGGGGTCCATAGAGAGCGACCTGATCCGTGTGGGCCTGGATGCGGATACCGACATCGCGGATCCGGACCAGTTCCGTAATCTCGTGGTCCGGGAGGTGGATGGCAGTCTCATCCGGCTTGAGGACATCGCGGATGTGGAGCTGGGCGCCGAGAACAATGACCAGATCTCCTATTACGCGGGCAGCCCGGCCACCTATCTCGCTATTGAGCTGGCCCCCGGCGCCAACCCGCTGGATGTGGCCGAAAGGGTGCGTAACGAACTGCCCGGCATTGAGTCCCAGCTGCCTTCGGGGCTGAACGTGGACCTTCCCTACGATGCCTCGGAGTTCATCGAGGATTCCATCAACGAAGTGATCTATACCCTGGTCGAGGCACTGATCATCGTTCTGGTGGTGATTTTCCTGAGTCTCGGCAGTATCCGTGCTGCTGTGGTGCCCTCCGTGGCCGTGCCCCTCTCCATGATCGGTGGCGCCTTCCTGATGCTGTTCATGGGCTTTTCCGTGAACCTGCTGACGCTGCTGGCCATGGTGCTGGCCATCGGCCTGGTGGTGGATGACGCCATCATCATGGTGGAAAACGTGCACCGGCACGTGGAGCGGGGCGAGAAACGGTTTGATGCCGCCATTAACGGGGCACGGGAAATGGCGGTGCCCATCATCGCCATGACCACCACCCTGGTGGCGGTGTTTGCCCCCATCGGCTTCATGGGCGGTCTGGTGGGCGCGCTGTTCACGGAATTCGCCTTCACCCTGGCGGCCACCGTGGTCATCTCCGGCATCGTGGCCCTGACGCTGTCGCCGGTGCTTTCCGCCAACGTGCTCAAGCCAGCGGGCGAGGCCGGCCGGTTCGAACGCATGGCTGAATCCTTCTTCGAGAGGCTCTCCAACACCTACCGGCGGGCACTGACCAGTGTCGTCAGCAGTCTGCCGGTGATTGCCTATTTCGGTGTGGCCATACTGGTGGCGATCTACTTCATGGTGACCTTCAGCCAGAGCGAGCTGGCACCGGATGAGGACCAGGGGATCGTGTTCTACCAGGGCACCGGCCCGCAGACCGCGAACCTGGACTATCTGGAGCGCTACGGCGCCGAGATGCAGGAACGCTTCGAGGCGCTGCCGGGGTACGAGGAATCCTTCATGCTCATGGGCGTCACGGCGCCCAACGAGGTGTTTGGCGGCTTCAAGCTCAAGCCCAGCAGTGAGCGTGAGATCTCGCAGTTCGAGGTCCAGCCCATGCTCCAGGAGGAGATGGACCGGGTGACCGGACTGCGCGTGGCCACCTTCCCACGGCCACCACTGCCGGCCTCCGGTGGCGGGCTGCCGTTCCAGTTGGTGCTGACCACCGGCAACGACTTTGAGCAGCTCAACGAGGTCGCCGATGAGATGCTGCAGAAAGCCAATGAAAGCGGCAATTTCCTCTTCCTGGAAAAGAGCATCGACTACGACCGCCCGGTAACCGGGATCAGTGTGGATCGTGAGCGCGTGGCGGACCTGGGGCTGTCCATGGCGGACGTTGGGGAAACGCTGTCCACCATGCTGGGCGAGGGCTTCGTGAACCGGTTCAACATGGAGGGGCGGGCCTACGATGTCATTCCGCAGGTGGCGCGGCCCTTCCGCAGCGACCAGGAGAAGCTGAGGGATTACTATGTGCGGTCAGCCTCCGGCCAGCTGGTGTCCCTGGACCAGGTGATCGACTTTGAGCAGCGGGTGGAGCCCTCAAGCCGCACCCAGTTCAACCAGCTCAATTCCATTACCCTGCAGGGTGTGCCCATGCCCGGGGTTGCCATGGGGGATGCCATGGAATACATGGAAGGGCTGGCCGGTTCGACCCTGCCCCAGGGCTTCGGCACGGACTACAAAGGCCAGTCGCGCCAGCTGGCGCAGCAGGGCAGTGCGCTCATGGTGACCTTCTTCCTGTCGCTGCTGGTGATCTACCTGGTGCTGGCGGCGCAGTTCGAGAGCTGGCGGGATCCCGTCATCATCCTGGTGTCGGTGCCGCTGTCCGTTGCCGGTGCCATGATCTTCATCGTGCTGGGTGCGGCCTCCATGAACATCTACACCCAGGTGGGTCTGATCACGCTGATCGGGGTTGTGGCCAAGAACGGCATCCTGATCGTGGAGTTCGCGAACCTGCTGCAGAAGGACCGGGGCATGGGGGTCCGTGAGGCGGCCATCGAGGCTTCCGCCATCCGTCTACGCCCGATCATCATGACCTCCCTGGCGTTGATCGTGGCCATGGTGCCGCTGTTGCTGGCCTCGGGGCCGGGCGCCGTGAGCCGTTTCGCCATCGGCCTGACTGTGGCCACGGGCCTGGGCTTCGGGACCTTCTTTACGCTCTTCGTGCTGCCCGGGTTCTACATCATGCTGGCCCGGGACCATAATGCTCCGACGCGTGCCGAAGCGGCGAGCTGATAACAATAAACGGAGGACCGGTTATGAAACCGGAGGAATACACCAGGGAGGATGCCACCGGGCTGGCGCGCCTGATCCACGAGGGTCAGGTGCAGCCGGGCGAGGTGGTGGATGCGGCCATCAACCGCGCGGAACAGCTCAACCCGGCGCTCAACGCCATCTGCCAGCCGCAGTGTGCGCGACAGTGCGGCGATGCTGGACGCGATTGCCGGTAACCCCAAGGGCGACCCCTTTACCATTCCGGCGCCCAACCAGCCCTGGGCGCAGGCCATTCAGTCATCGCCCCGCCCCCTGCGCATCGGTTTCTTCACGGAATCCCCCTACGATTCCCAGGTGGATACCGAGTGCGTGGAAGCGGTGACAACAACCGCCCGCCAGCTCGAAGCCCTGGGTTACCATGTGGCGCCAGCCATGCCTGATTTCGATGGCATGGCAATGGCCCGGGCCTACCTGACGCTGTATTTCGGGGAGGTCTCGACCATCATGGAAGAGGCCAGGGCGCAGACCGGGGCCAGCGACAGCGATTTCGAGATCGAGACCCGTCTTCTTTGGGCGCTTGGCCGCAGCATGCGGGCCGTGGACTACGTGCGCACCCGTCGCGGCTGGAACGATTTCGCCCGTGCCCTGGGCCGGTTCTTCGGCGATTACGACCTGTACCTGTCACCCACCACAGGGCAGCCACCGGCGCGGATCGGGGAACTGGAAACGCCGGCGCACCTTAAGTTCGCGGCGCGGATGCTGGTGGGGCTGCGCGCGGGCAGCCTGGCGCTGAAGAGTGGCATGGTTGAGGAGCTGGCTCAGGAGAGC
>JBNJDI010000053.1:0-16483 GCA_051744725.1 Pseudomonadota bacterium
CGAGCGCCAGAAGGCGGGCGGTTGCGGAAACAATTCCTTTCATGGTGGTCTGCTCCTGTCTGTTCGCGAATGGGGGGAACAGAACAGACCCGGAGATGATGGTTCGGGGGCACTGGCTAGTTCCTCGAAAACCGGTTAAACCTGATCATTTGGAGGGTAATCCGATGATCAGGCACAGCCATTACCCGCTTTCAATCGGTACGTTTGCCTCAGCGGTTGGCGTCTCAGTGGTCATCATCCGACGCTGGTGTCGTGTCGGCAAGATCCGTGAAGCGTTCCGCACGCCCGGCGGCCACCGGCGCTTCTCGCCTGATCAGCTCCGCAAGCTCCTGGGATTGTCTGAGTCACGTTCCCGGGTCGGCTATGCGCGGGTCTCATCGCACGACCAGAAATCGGATCTGGTGTCCCAAGCCAGTCGGCTGGCCGGTGTCTGTGATGGTGTCATCGAAGACCTGGGCTCTGGGCTGAACTGTAAAAAGCCAGGACTGCGGCGGCTGTTGACGGCAACTTTGAATCACGACGTATCAACACTGTATCTCACGCACAAAGACTGGCTGGTGCGCTTTGGGCACGAGCTGATCGTCCATGCGTGGTGGTGGGCGGGCACCGATGGGGTTATTTTGGATGATGAGCAGGATGTGAGCTTCGAGCAGGAACTGACGCAGGATGTGCTGGCGCTGATGACGGTGTTCTCGGCGCGGCTCTACGGCCGGCGGTCCCACCAGAACCGAAAACGGGTGGCTTAATACTGGTTGCATATACAGTTTGTGCGTTATGCTCTGAGTATGAACATTGCCTTCAAGACCCAGCTTCGGCCCAACAACCGGCAGAGAACCTACTTTGCCAAGGCCAGCGGAACCGCGCGGTTCTGCTGGAACTGGGCGCTGGCTGAGTGGAACCGGCAATACGAGTTGCACAGGGATGGGCAAGGTGATCGACCCTCGGGCATGGCGTTGAAGCGCCAGTTCAACGCCCTCAAAAAGACTGATTATCCGTGGGTCTATGAAGTCACCAAGTACGCCTCCCAGCAGCCGTTCATCGCCCTTCAGCGGGCCTTCTCCGATTGGATGAAGGACCTCAAATCCTCCAAGCCCGCGCATCTGAAAAAGCGCCGGCCGCGGTTCAAGAAAAAGGGCAAGGCCACCGACTCGTTCTACGTCGGCGGCGACCAGGTGAGGGTGGACGGTCACTGGGTCAAAGTGCCCAATCTGGGTTGGGTGCGCATGGCGGAGCCGCTGAAATACGGCGCCCACATAAATGGCATGACCATCTCCCGCCAGGCGGACAAGTGGTTTGTGGCGTTCTCACTCACTGTCGATCTCTGCCCGCTGCCAAGCGAAAGCCAAGCGCGCTGCGGTGTGGATCTCGGCATCAAGACCCTGGCAACGATCTCTCAGGGCCCGGTAACGGAGTGGGAATCGCCCAAACCCTTGCAGCAGGCACTGCGCAAGCTCGCCCGCTACCAGCGCCGACTGGCGAAGAAGGTCAAAGGCAGTAACGGCTACCGGAAACTCAAGCTGCGCATCGCACGGTTGCACAAGCGCATCGCCGACATTCGGGCCAACACGCTCCACCACTTGACCAGCTATCTATCCGGCCACTTCGCTGAGGTGGTCATCGAGGATCTCAACGTCAAAGGCATGATGGCCAATGGGCGCCTGGCGCGCCACATTGCCGATGTCGGCGCATTCGAGTTCCGCCGCCAGATGAGCTACAAGATTGACTGGCGCGGTGGCGTGCTGACGGTGGCCGACCGGTGGTACCCGTCGAGCAAGCGGTGCTCGAATTGCGGCGTCCACAAACCCGATCTTACGTTGGCGGATCGGGTGTATCACTGCGGCGAATGTGGCAACCGCCAGTGCCGTGATGCCAATGCCAGCAACAATCTGGAGGACTATACGGCGCGTTCAGCCGGAATTGACGCTGCTGGAGATGACGGCTCTGCCCAGGTGGCCTAAGCCACCCGGACAACCAGCATCGATGAATGCAGAAGTAAGCACTGGACCTGGTGATCAGGTTTGGATAGGTCTTTCAGAACGGTGATTGAGGTGGCCCAGACGGGCGGCATCCCTGCCTCCCGAGCTGCACCGGCCCTGCCCGAATCCCTGGGCGCTGTCCGTCCCTTTGACCTGGTGCTTCCTGCACCGCGTTGCGTCCCTGCGGCTGCTTATTCTAGTCAGATCCGTTATCGGGGAAATAGGACATCGCCGATGCGCCGTGTAAGCGATTTCCTACAGCTGCTCACCCTCGTCAATGCGTTCGCGCAGGTAGCGGTAGAGGCGTCGGCGGGGGCTGTTGCGATCCCCGCTGTCCGACTGCCTGGCCGCGTTACGGATCAGCTGACGCAGGTGCTGGCCATCGGTCTGCGGGTAACGGTCCATGAATTCGGTCAGCGCCGGCTTGCCCTCGTGGATCAGGCGCTCGCGCCAGCGTTCGGCCATGTGCAGGCGGCGGGTGTGTTCCGGCGTACCGGCGGTCTGTCCGGCCACGGCCCGGTGCAGGGCCTGCTCGTCCTCTTCAAGGATCTGGCGGCCGAGGTAGAGGGTCTGGCGCCGGCGCGGATCGCCCTCCGGCAGGTGTCGGACCTCCAGAAGCCCTTCGATGAGGGCACTGGAGGCGGGCAGCTGATGGATGCGCTCCTCGGGCAGGGCGGCCAGGGCCGCGGCCAGATCCCGCAGCTCATGCATCTCCCGTTTCGCCTGGCTTTTGCTGGGCAGCTCTTCCTGTGGCTGCCCGGGCGTATCAGCGTCGCTCATTCGTCCTCGTCAAAACGGTTGTTGATCAGTTCCACCAGCGCATCCCGGGCCTCGCTCTCGTCCGCGCCATCGATGATCAGCTCAATGTCGGTGCCGCAGCTGGCCGCCAGCATCATCACCGACATGATGCTCTTACCGTTGACTTCCCGGCCGTCACGCGCCAGTTGGATGCTGCTTTCAAACTGTTCGGCGCAGCTCACAAGTTTGGCGGCGGCGCGGGCGTGCAGGCCCAGTTTGTTGATGATGGTGATGGGTTCTCGGATCATTGGGTTTCCGGTGTGTTCAGGGCGTCGGTTGCGCGTGGGGCAGCTCCGTGTGCCGGACCTGGACCGTGCTGAATGCCTGGCGCAGATGGGCCGCGAGCTCCTCGGCCATGTAGACGGAGCGGTGCTGGCCGCCGGTGCAGCCGATGGAGATCGTCATGTAGGAGCGGTTCACCGTGTGGAATTGCGGCAGCCAGTGGTCCAGGAACCCCTTGATGTCGTCCAGAAGGGCGATAGTGCCGGGCTGGCCTTGCAGGTATTCGCGGATGGGTGCATCCAGGCCGGTATAGCCGCGCAGGGACTCGTCCCAGAAGGGATTGGGCAGGCAGCGCACATCGAAGACAAAATCCGAGTCGATGGGCACGCCGTGCTTGTAGCCGAAGGACTGGATCAGCAGCGCCATCTGCTGTTCGTCCCGCCCCACGACGCGTTCACGCACCATGTCGCGCAGCTCATACATGGAGCGTTCGGTGGTGTCGATGTGCAGGTCCGCCAGCCGCGCGATGGGTTCCAGCAGGGTTTTCTCGTCCTGGATGGCCTCGGAGAGCGAGCGCCCCGGTGTGCTCAGGGGGTGCTTGCGGCGGGTTGCGTGGAAGCGCTGCAGCAGCATGCTGTCCGCCGCGTCCAGGTAGATGACCTCCAGCCTCAGATCCGGGTGCTGGAGATGGCGGTAGAGGCTCTCGAAATCGGCAATGTCCGCGGAGAGGTTGCGGGCGTCAATGCTGACGGCGATGTCGCTCTGCTGCTCGTCCGATTCCAGCGCCTTGCGCGTTAGCGGCTGCAGCAGCCCGATGGGCAGGTTGTCGATGCAATAGTAGCCGAGGTCTTCCAGCACATGGAGCGCGGTGCTCTTGCCGGAGCCCGAGCGGCCGCTCACGATGGTCAGTTTCACAGCCCGATCTCCCGCTGGCTGGATGGGTCGACGTCAGGGTGAGGCCTTTTCGCTGGCGACAATCAGGTCGTAGAGTTCCTGCGAGTCCTGGCACTGGCGCAGGCGCCGGCAAAGGCCACGATCATTGAACTTCTCCGCCAGCTGGCTGAGCAGTTCGAGGTGCTCGCTGGTGGCGTTCTGCGGCACCAGGAGCACGAACAGCAGGTCCACCGGCTCACTGTCGATGGCATCGAAGTTGATGGGTTCATCCAGCGTCAGCAGTGCGCCCACCACGCGCTTGCAGTCCTCGAGCCGGCAGTGCGGAATGGCGATGCCCTGTCCGATGCCGGTGCTGCCGAGGCGCTCGCGCGCCACCAGATTGTTGAAGATCTGGTTCTCCTCAAGCTCCGGGTAGTGCTGGGCCACCCTTTCGGCAATGGTCTCGAGGATGCGTTTCTTACTGGTCCCCGGAACACCGCAGAGGGTCAGTTCCGGGGCAAGGATGGATTCAATGGACAGTGATGAATGGACCATGGATACCGCTTGGGATCAGCGGGTGGCCGCACCGTGCATGCGTTCCACCTGCTTTTCCTTGTGTTTGAGAATTTGCCGGTCGAGCTTGTCCACAAGCTGATCGATCGCCGCGTACATATCGTCGTGTTGGGCCTTGGCGTTGATTTCGCCCCCCGTTACATGGAGCGTTGCCTCGGCGGTCTGTCGCTGTTTGACCACCGACAGCGTCACCTGGGTGTTGCTGATCTGGTCGGTGTGTCGCTCAAGTTTGTCCAGCTTGCTCCGGACATAGTCCTTGAGGGCTTCAGTCAGCTCGATGTGGTGACCTGAAATGTTGAGTTGCATAGTCCGCTCCTGTTTCCGGTTCGGCCCGGCCACCGGAAGGTGGCCATCATACAGGCGTAAGACCCTCTAGACGAGACGTTTGCGTTCGTTCGAGGGTGGAATGTGCATCGCCTCGCGGTATTTCGCCACCGTGCGGCGTGCCACATTGATGCCCTGGTCACTCAGTATAGTCGCTATACGGTTATCGCTCAGCGGTTTCCGGCTTTCCTCCTCGTTGATCAGTTTGCGGATCATGGCACGGATGGCGGTGGACGAGCACTCGCCGCCTTCGTCCGTGCTCACATGGCTGGAAAAGAAATACTTCAGTTCGTAAATGCCCCGCGGGGTGTGCATGTATTTCTGGGTGGTGACGCGGGATATGGTGGACTCGTGCATGTCCACCGCCTGGGCGATCTCGGAGAGGATCAGCGGCTTCATCGCTTCCTCGCCTTCCTCGAAGAACCTCTGCTGATGATCGACGATCTGGGAGGCAACTTTCAACAGGGTTTCGTTACGGCTCTGAAGGCTTTTGATGAACCACTTGGCCTCCTGCAGCTGGTCGCGCAGATAGGTGTTGTCCTTGCTGCTATCGGACTGGCGGATCAGCGAGGCATAGAGGCTGTTCACCTGCAGCCGGGGTGCGATGTCGGGGTTGAGCTCGATCTTCCAGCGGCCCTCCTGGCGGGTGACGATCACGTCGGGGACCACGTATTCGGTCTCCTCCTCGCCAATGGCATCCCCGGGGCGGGGGTGCAGGCTCTGGATGAGCCCCAGGACCTCCTTGAGCTGCGCTTCGCTGAGCCGGCTGCGACGCATCAGCTGGCGGTAGTCACGACTGCCCAGCAGCTGGATGTAGTGGCTGATCACCAGCCGTGCCTGCTTGAGCCAGGGGGTGTCCGCCGGCAGCTGGTTGAGCTGGATCAGCAGGCACTCGCGCAGGTCCCGGGCAGCGACCCCGGGCGGATCGAAGTGCTGCAGCCGGTGCAGGACCGCCTCGACCTCGTCCATCTCCAGTGGATCCTCGTCGTCCGGGGCGCTCAGTCCCTGATGGATTTCCTCAAGGCTCTGGGTCAGATAGCCGCTGTCGTCGACGCCATCAACCAGGGCGTGGGCTATGGCGCGGTCGCGCTCGGACATGGGGGTGAGGTTGAGTTGCCAGTGCAGGTGATCCTGGAGGGTCTCGCCGCGGCTGTTGCGGCTCTCGAAGTCCGATTCGCCGCCTTCATCCTCGGGCCGTGAGCTGGCGGGCGAGGCAGGGGCGGTCTGGTAGACGTCGTCCCAGGCGGTGTCCACGGGCAGGTTGTCGGGGATCTCGCTGTTGTCCTGCCAGTTCTCGTTCTCCCAGCTTTCGGGCTCGGCTTCGGCGGTTGCCCGCGCTTCGTCCTCCCGGGACTCATCCGGCTCGCCGGACTCCCGGGGATCGTCCCCGCTGTCAGTGCCCTCGCTGCTGTCGGTGGTTTCGCCGTCGTCAGTCCCGGTTTCGGCGTCCGCCTCCGCTTCTTCAGCGGTTTCCAGCATGGGGTTGGATTCCAGCTGCTGCTGGATCTCCTGCTGCAGGTCGAGTGTGGAGAGCTGGAGTAACCGTATCGCCTGCTGAAGCTGGGGCGTCATCGTGAGCTGCTGGCCCATCTTCAGCTGCAGGGACGCTTTCATGACCATCGACTGCTTTCCCGTTACAGATTGTCCCGTGTTTACGTAACCTTAACCCGATCCTGTCGTAGGCCGGCAGGGATTTTGCTTAATGTATTTTTCAATCGAGTGTACAGGCCAATCGGGCAGGGCGACAACGGTTTTGGCAGGACCATGTCACAGACGGAATTCGTTGCCCAGATAGACTTCCTTGACCTGCTGGTTGGCGAGGATCTCCTCGGAGGTGCCGGAGGCGATGATGTGGCCCTCACTGACGATGTAGGCCGTTTCGCAGATATCGAGCGTCTCGCGCACGTTGTGATCGGTGATCAGTACGCCGATGCCCCGGTCACGCACCTGGCGCACGATCTGCTTGATATCGCTGACGGAAATGGGGTCCACCCCGGCGAAGGGTTCGTCCAGCAGTATGAAGGCCGGCTCCACCGCCAGGGCGCGGGCGATCTCGGCGCGCCGGCGCTCACCGCCGGAAAGGCTCATGCCCAGGCTGTTGCGGATATGGCTGATGTGGAACTCACGCAGCAGTGACTCCATGCGCTCCTCGCGTTCGGCCTTTGTAAGGTCGCTGCGCGTCTGCAGGATCGCCATCAGGTTCTGCGCCACGGTCAGGCGCCGGAATACCGAGGCTTCCTGCGGTAGATAGCCGATACCGGCACGGGCGCGGCCGTGCATGGGCAGGTGGGTGATGTCGCGGTCATCGATGCGGATGCGGCCCCGGTCATGGGGGACCAGGCCCACGATCATGTAGAAGCAGGTGGTCTTGCCGGCACCGTTGGGCCCAAGCAGCCCGGCGATCTGGCCACTCTGGATGCTGAGGGAGACGTCCATCACCACCGGGTGGCGGCGGTAGCTCTTGGCCAGGTTCAGGGCTTCCAGTGTCGCCATGGCGTGCGCTCAGTCGCTGTTGTCGTTGCTGCTGTCGCGGCCGGGCTGGATGGTCATCTCCACCCGGTCATCCGCATCGTCCTCGGAGCTGGAGGCGGTGACCACCCGCTTGGCCACGTCGTACACGATCCGGTTGCCCCGGAAGGTGTCCCCCTGCTGCCGGATGAAGGCCTCGCGCTCAAAGGTAATGCGTTCGTCGTCGGCGCGGTAGATGATGGTCCGGCCCTCGGCGTAGACGGCCGGGCCCTGCTCGGTCTCCGGCTGCTCGTAGGTGGCGGGGTCGCCGGTGGCCTCCATGCGGTTGAGGCTCTGGGCCTCGCCCCTGTAGAGAACCACCCTGTCCGCTGTCAGAAGGGCCTCGCCCTGGCTGACCCGGACACTGCCGGTATAGGTCGCGGTCCCTTCCTGGTCATCCAGGCGGGCATTGTCGGATTCCACCCGGATGGGTTTGTCGGACTCCAGGTTGAAGGCGTACAGGGGCAGTGCCAGGCTGCTCAGAAGCAGGCCTGCCAGGAACCGCCAGGCTTGTCGGGTGCGTGCCGGGTTGGTCATGAGCAGGCTGTGTCTCCTGTGGGTCAGCGGTTGAAGTAGCGGCTGCGGACATCATTCTCGAGCCTGACCGCGCGTTCGTCGATCCAGCCCGTCATGCCGACGGCATGGGTCAGGCTGCTGCGGTCGATCAGGGTCACCGGAGCGTCAGTCTGCACAATCCGTTCGTTGTTATCCAGCAGCATGCGTTCACTGAGGATCAGCACATCCCCGCGTTCGGCGTTGCTGTGGCGGGCCCGGACGTCCTTCTCAAGCATGAGTTCGGCCACATCGGGTTGGTAAAGACCGGTACGCGCACGCACAAACCAGGGGGCGCCGTCGTTGCGGGCCATGAGCATGGCACGGGGGCGTTCCATGGTGATCCGGTCCTCATCCTGGAACTGTTCGGCGCGGCGGGTGCGGATGCGTGACTTGAGTCGGCCCTCGCTGTCGAAGGCGCGGAAGGTGGCGTTGATGACGAAGCCGTCAGGCTTCTGCGGGCCACGCAGGTCCGTGGCCGTGGTGTCACGGACCGGGTCATCCTCCTGGAATACCAGCAGCACAAGGCCCAGGAGTACGATGCCAACAACGCTCCACAGGGCAATGGAGCGGTCCCTCAGCCAGGCCGGCAGCATCCAGTCGGGCGGTCTCATGGCGCACGGTATCCGTCAATCAGCTGACCCAGTACGCCGCGGCACTCCAGAAGCCATTCGCAGACCTCGCGGATGGCGCCGCCACCACCGGGTGTACTGGTGCACCAGTCAGCCGCCCCGCGCACCGCGGCACAGCCATTGGGCACGCTGATGCCGATACCAGCCGTCTCGATGGCGGCAAGGTCCGGCAGGTCGTCCCCTACATAGGCAATGGCCTCCAGCGGTATCGAGGTCCGTTCCGAGAGTTCCCGCAGTGCTGTCAGCTTGTCCGTGCGGCCCTGGATCAGATACCCGATGTCCAGGTTCCTGGCCCGGGCCTCCGTCAGTGGCGATGTACGGCCTGTGATGAAGGCGGTGCTCAGCCCCTGTTTCTGGATCAGCCGCAGGCCCTGACCGTCGAGGATGCTGAAGGCTTTGAGTTCATCGCCGCTGGCGGCAAAGTAGAGGCTGCCGTCGGTCAGCACGCCGTCCACGTCCATGGCCAGGAGCTGGATGCTGGCGCCGCGCTCGTTCAGGGTTGCTGTCATCCGGCCCTCCTAGACCACGCCCGCGCGCAGCAGGTCGTGCATGTTGAGGGCGCCCACCAGGCGGCCCTCGTCGCTGGTGACCAGGAGGCCATTGATCTTGTTGTCTTCCATGATCTTGAGCGCTTCCGCTGCAAGGATGTCCTCGCGGGCGGTGCGGCAGTGGCTGGTCATGACATCCCCAATGGGCGTGCTGTGGATGTTGACGCCCTGATCCAGGGTCCGGCGCAGGTCCCCGTCCGTGAAGATGCCGATGACCCGGTCGCCGTCATCCACCACGGCGGTCATGCCCAGCCCCTTACGCGAGACCTCCAGCAACGCCTCGCCCAGCGGCATCTGCGGTGTCACGCGCGGCAGGGCGTCGCCGGTGTGCATCAGGTCCGAGACCTTGAGCAGCAGCCGCCGCCCCAGCGTGCCGCCGGGATGGTAGAAGGCAAAGTCTTCCGCCCCGAAACCACGCGCCTCCAGCAGTGCGACCGCCAGAGCATCGCCCATGACCAGCGTGACCGTGGTGGAGGAGGTGGGGGCCAGATTCATGGGGCAGGCCTCCTGCTCCACCGCGATATCCAGATTGGCATGAGCCTGTCGGGCCAGCTGGGAGTCAGCCTTTCCCGTCATGCTGATCAGCGAGGCGCCCTTGCGCTTGATCAGTGGCAGGATCGTGACCAGTTCGCCGGTGCTTCCGGAGTTGGAGATGGCGATGACCACATCCTCACCAGTGATCATGCCCAGGTCACCGTGGCTGGCCTCCCCGGGGTGCACAAAGAATGCGGGGGTTCCGGTGCTTGCCAGGGTCGCCGCGATCTTGGTGCCGATGTGGCCGGATTTGCCCATGCCGGTGACCACCACGCGCCCCTTGCACTGCAGGATCAGTTCACAGGCATGACTGAACTGCTCGTCGATGCGGGGCAGCAGGGCGTCGATGGCGTCGCGTTCCAGGGTGATGGTGCGGCGGGCCGATTCCGTGAGTGCGTCCGAAGGCGCCATGGTTCTCCTCAGAGTGCTGACAGCGTTGCCGCCGGCGCCGGCGCATCACCGGTCACCAGCAGGGCAACGTAGCCGATGTAGAATGCCAGCAGTATACCACCTCCGATCCGTCTCAGCCGCCCCTGGCGGTGGTAGATAATGGCGAGTGCCGCCAGCAGCAGCGTTACCGCCACCATGGCACCGTAGTCGCGGGTGATGGCCTCGCTGTTGAGCGGGATGCCGGTCACCAGGGCGGGTACCGCCAGCACCAGCAGCAGGTTGAACAGGTTGGAACCGATCAGGTTGCCCATGACCATGTCGTGGCGGCCCTTGAGGGCGCTGGCGATGCTGGCGGCGAGCTCTGGCAGACTGGTCCCCACGGCGACCACGGTGAGCCCCACCACCAGCTCGCTCACGCCCAGCGCCAGCGCCAGTTCCACCGCGCCCCAGACCAGCAGGCGCGAGCTGGCCAGCAGCAGTAGGAGCCCACCGGTGATCTGCAGGGTCAGGATGCCGGTCGAGCGGCTTTCGTGGGGCTCCGGCATTTCCTCGGTCAGCATGCTGGCGGCCTGGCCATAGCGCACCAGCAGGGTGAAGGCCACGGCCAGGATGCCGAGCATGAACAGGCCATCCCAGGCGCTCAGGTAATCGTCCTGGAACAGCAGCCAGGTGCCAATGGTCACGATGGCGAGCAGGGGCAGTTCGAGGCGCCGGGTGGGCCGGGCCAGCGCCACCGGGGCCAGAAGGGCGGTAATGCCGAGCACCAGCCCCAGGTTGGCGATGTTCGAGCCGATGGCGTTGCCCACGGCAATGTCGCCGGCGTCCGTAATGGCGGCGACCACCGAGACCAGCACCTCCGGGGCCGAGGTGCCGAAGGCCACCAGCGTCAGCCCGATCAGCATCGGGCTCATGCCCAGGCGCCGGGCACTGTCGATGGCGCCGGTGATGAACTGGTCAGCGCTCCAGATCAGCAGGGTCAGACCGAGCAGCACCGCGAGCAGGGCAGTGACCATGATGTAAGGCTCCGTGGGTTGTGGGCAGCAGACTGGCGTCGTACTGTATCCGCTGGCCGGACCTTCGTACAGCCGGGGGCCGGCAGGATGATCCGGGAGACCGGGCAGGAGAGACGACCCCATTGCACATGCAGCGTCTGGTGTTCTTTGCCCTGGGCAGTGCGGCCACGCTGGCACTGCTGCTGGTCACGGGGTGGCTGGCGCCGTCCGGGGGCAGCGAACGGGCGGACGCGGGCGGGCACTACACCCTGTACGCCGAGTTTGCGGATGCCGGTACACTGGAGCCGGGGGCCCGTGTGGCGCTGGCCGGAGTGACCATTGGCGAAGTTGTGGACGTACAACTGGATGCGCGTGGTTACCGGGCGAAAGTGCGGATGCGCATTGAGGAAAGCGTGGATAACCTGGCCATCGACAGCGTCGCGATCATCATGACCGCGGGCCTTCTCGGCGAGCAGTATGTGGAGATCTCGCCTGGCGGTCATCCGGAAACGCTCTCGGATAATGACTATATCGAGGATACGCAGTCGGCGATGAGTATTGAGACACTGATCCGTCGACGGATTGCCAGTCCGCGCTGAAACGAGCGTGGCGGCACCGCTGCAGCACACAGGAGGACGCAGTGAACAGAATCCGAACCCTTACCCCCGTTACCCTGCTCGTAGGTTTCATAGTGGCGCTGCTGACAGCACCCATGGCCATGGCCCAGTCCGAGGAGGAAGAGCTCCGGGAGTACGTGCGCGAGAACAGCTTCCGCCTTGTGGATCAGCTCAATGAGATCCGCGAACTCTATGACTCGGACCGTGAAGCCTTCTATGAGGCCATGGACGAGGCCCTGGGTGAGTTTGTGGCCTTCCGGCGCGTGGCGGCCCGGATCATGGGCAAGTACGCGCGGGAGGCGAGCTCGGAGGAGCGGGATGAGTTCGTGCGCGCCTTCCGCCGCAGCCTCTATGATGCCTATGGCGGCGCTGCGGTCAGTATCGACAGCAGTGATTTTGACCTGGAAGTCGACAGCGTCGAGATCAACTCCCGCCACAAGGATCGGGCCACGGTGAACCTCTCCATCATCACCGATTCCGGTGAACGCTACGGGGTGGCCTATTCCATGTACGAGCCGGATGACGACAACTGGCAGGTCGAGAACGTCATCGTTGAGGGCATCAACATGGGGCTGGCCTTCCGCGACCGGTTTGAGCAGGAAATGCAGGACGCGGACGGCAACGTGAGCGAGGTCATTGATGAATGGTCCACGGATGTGGGCGACATCGAGGGGCTCGAGGACGCGGTCGAGCAGGAGAAGAAGAAGAACAAGGACAACGGGTAGGCGGCGGCTTGGCACGCAACGTGCCAAGGACCCGTTATCTGGGCTATAATCGCGCCCCCGGCGCGGTGTCCGCGCCGGGGACAGTAACCGCCGGAAACAACGGGAGTTTGGATGCAGGCTGAAGATGTTCAGAAACGGCTCGTGGAAGCGCTGCCGGAGTGTGAGATTGAGGTGCAGAACGACGGGAACCGCTTCCTGGTTGTCGCCGTTGGTGAGCGCTTTGCCGATCTCAACCGCGTGAAGCGCCAGCAGCTGATCTACGGGGAGCTCGAGGACCTGCTGGCCGAAGGCACCATCCATGCCCTGACCATCCGCGCCATGACGCCGCAGGAATGGCAGGCGCGCCAGAGTCAGTGAAGGCGGCCCAGAGAGCCCCGGGAGCATAACGTGGACAAACTGCTGATTCAGGGCGGCCAGCCGCTGCATGGCGAGATCCGGATCTCCGGCGCCAAGAACTCGGCCCTGCCGATACTGGCCTCAACGCTGCTGGCGGACGGCAAGGTGAGCGTGGGCAACCTGCCGCACCTGCACGACGTGACCACCATGATCGAGCTGCTCGGTCACATGGGCGTTGAGCTCATGATCGACGAGCGCATGAGCGTTGAGGTGGATTCGACCACCATCAACAACCTGACCGCGCCCTACGAGCTGGTCAAGACCATGCGCGCCTCCATCCTGGTTCTGGGGCCCATGGTGGCCCATTTCGGTGAGGCGCATGTGTCACTGCCCGGTGGCTGTGCCATCGGTACCCGCCCGGTCAACCTGCACCTCCAGGGGCTGGAGCAGATGGGGGCCGAGATCCAGGTCGACAGTGGCTACATTCACGCCTATGCGCCGCAGCGGCTCAAGGGAGCCCATATATTTCTGGATACGGTCACCGTCACAGGTACCGAGAACCTGATGATGGCGGCTGCGCTGGCGGATGGCGTGACCATTCTCGAGAATGCCGCGCGCGAGCCCGAGGTGGTGGATCTTGCCGACTGCCTCAATGCCATGGGCGCGGATGTGCGCGGGCAGGGCACGGCCACCATCGAGATCCACGGGGTGGAACGGCTGAAGCCCTGTCATTACGACGTGCTTCCGGACCGTGTCGAGACCGGCACCTATCTCACGGCGGCCGCCGCAACGCAAGGACACGTGCTGCTCAAGGACACCCGTGAGGATATTCTGGAGGCGGTGCTGCTCAAGCTCAGGGAGGCCGGGGCCGAGGTGAATACCGGGCCCGACTGGATCGAGCTCAACATGCACGGGCGGCGCCCTAAGGCGGTCAGCCTGAGAACCGCGCCCTATCCGGCCTTCCCGACGGACATGCAGGCCCAGTTCGTGGCCATGAACGCCGTGGGCGAAGGCATCGGATCGGTGACGGAGACGGTTTTCGAGAACCGCTTCATGCACGTTCAGGAGCTGATCCGCATGGGTGCGGATATCAGCCTGGAGGGCAACACCGCCATCGTGCGCGGTGTTGAGCGGCTGACCGCCGCGCCGGTAATGGCCACGGACCTGCGCGCCTCGGCCAGTCTGGTGATTGCCGGGCTGGTGGCCGAGGGCGAGACCATGGTCGACCGCATCTACCACATTGACCGGGGTTACGAGTGCATCGAGGAGAAGCTCCAGCTGCTCGGCGCCACCATCCGCCGGATGCCCTCGTGACCTCCGCAGACACTGACGGGACTATGTCTGAACAGCTGACCATTGCCCTTTCCAAGGGCCGTATTCTGGAAGAAACACTGCCGCTGCTCGCCGGTGCGGGCATTGAGCCCGAAGAGGATCCGGAGAAAAGCCGCAAGCTGGTGTTCGACACCACCGTCCCCGGGGTGCGCCTGCTGATCATCCGCGCCACGGACGTGCCCACCTATGTGCAGTACGGGGGAGCGGACATGGGCGTGGCCGGCAAGGATGTGCTCATGGAGCACGGTGGTGACGGCCTCTACGAGCCGCTGGATCTGGCCATTGCCAAGTGCCGGCTGATGACCGCCGGCGTGACCGGCCAGGCCGTTCCCGAGGGGCGTGTGCGTGTGGCCACCAAGTTCACCCGTCTGGCGCGGGAATACTACGCGGCCCAGGGCAAGCAGGCGGACATCATCAAGCTCTACGGCGCCATGGAACTTGCGCCCTTGCTGGGGCTGGCGGATGAGATCGTGGACATCGTCGATACCGGCAATACCCTCAAGGCGAATGGCCTGGAGCCGCGCGAGACCATCGCCGACATCAGCTCCCGGGTGGTCGTCAGCCGTGCCTCCATGAAGATGAAACACGCACGCATCCAGCCGATCCTGGACCGCATGGGCGAGGCCGTCGCCCGCAGACAGACGCAGTGAGAGAAACAGGCATGAGTGAACTGTCCATTACCCGGCTCAATACCGCTGACCCGGACTTCGAGGTGGCGCTGCGCCGCCATACCGAGTGGGAGGAAGGCGTCGACACCAGCGTGCGCCAGACCGTGGCCGAGATCCTGAAACGGGTGCGCCAGGAAGGCGATGCTGCGGTGCTGGAATACACCGCGAAGCTGGATAGCCTCAGCGTGGGATCCGTGAGTGAACTGGAAGTGCCGCGTGAGCGCATCGACGCCGCTATGCACGCCATCACCGATGAGCAGTTCCAGGCGCTGGAAACCGCGGCTGACCGGATCCGGCGCTACCACCGCGAGCAGCTGCCGCAGGACTGGTCCTACGAGGAGGCGGACGGCACCCGCCTTGGCCAGCGCGTGCTGCCCGTGGACCGCGCCGGCCTCTACGTGCCTGGCGGCAAGGCGGCCTACCCCTCGTCGGTACTGATGAACGCCATCCCGGCGAAGGTGGCGGGCGTCGAGGAGATTGTCATGGTGGTGCCGGCGCCGGGCGGCGAACTGAACGACCTGGTACTGGCCGCCGCGCGGGTAGCCGGCATCGACCGCATCTACACCCTGGGTGGCGCCCAGGCGGTGGCGGCACTGGCCTACGGCACCGAAACGGTGCCGGCGGTGGACAAGATCGTGGGGCCGGGCAATATCTACGTGGCCGAGGCCAAGCGCGAGGTCTTCGGGCGCGTGGGCATCGACATGGTCGCCGGTCCCTCCGAGATCCTGGTGGTCGCTGACGGCCATACGGACCCGGACTGGGTCGCCATGGACCTGTTCTCCCAGGCCGAGCACGACGAGCAGGCCCAGGCGATCCTGGTATCGCCGGACGCGGATTACATTGCGAAGGTCGAGGCCAGCATGGCCCGGATGCTGCCGGAGATGGAGCGGGCGGAGATCATCCGCCAGTCGCTGGCGGACCGCGGCATGCTGATCCAGTGCGCTTCGCTGGACGATGCGGCCCGGGTGAGCAACCTTGTGGCGCCGGAACACCTTGAGCTGTCGCTGGCGGACCCGGACGCGCTGCTGCCGCAGATCCGCCACGCGGGCGCCATCTTCATGGGGTCCTGGGCCGCCGAGGTGATGGGGGATTACTGTGCGGGCCCCAACCACGTGCTGCCCACCAGCGGCACCGCCCGCTTCTCGTCCCCTCTGGGCGTCTATGACTTCCAGAAACGCTCCTCTGTGGTTCACTTCTCCGCGGCAGGCGCGGATCGTGCCGCCCGCTGTGCCTCGGTGCTGGCCAGGGGCGAGGGGCTGACGGCGCACGCGCGCTCGGCCGAATACCGTATCCGCGACTGAGGAGCGACCATGAGCCGGTTCTGGAACGAACGGCTGCGCCAGCTCACCCCCTATGTGCCGGGTGAGCAGCCGCAGATGACCAATCTGGTCAAGCTCAACACCAATGAACATCCGTTCGGCCCCGGTGAGGCGGTCACGCAGGCGATCCGCGAAGCCGCGGACGAGGGCCTGCGTCTGTACCCGGATCCGGACGCCACGCAGCTGCGCCAGACCATCGCGGACTGGTTCGGTCTGGAGGCCTCACAGGTCTTCCCGGCAAACGGTTCCGACGAGGTGCTGGCGTTCATCTTCCAGGGCCTGTTCCAGTCCGGCGAGCCGGTGCTGTTCCCGGACATCAGCTACAGCTTCTACCCGGTGTACTGCGGCCTCTATGGCCTGGAAAGCCGCACGGTGGCGCTGGATGAGCAGCTGCGGATACCGGTGGAGGCGTTCCAGCCACCCAACGGGGGTGTGATCTTCCCGAATCCGAACGCACCCACGGGTCGTTTCCTCGATCTGGCATCCATTGAGCGCATTCTTGTGGCCAACCCGGATCGGGTGGTGGTGATCGACGAGGCCTATGTGGATTTCGGCGGTGAGAGC
>JBNJDI010000054.1:0-16098 GCA_051744725.1 Pseudomonadota bacterium
CGGAACTCCTTCCACTCGGTGCAGATCACCAGGCAGTCGGCGCCCTTGAGGGCCTGCTCCTTGGTGCCGCAGAGCTGAAGCTCCGGCTGGTCCGGGTAGATCCGCTGGGTCTCTTCCATGGCTTCCGGGTCGAAGGCCTGCACCCGGGCGCCCGCCGCCCAGAGTTTCTCCATCAGAACCCGACTGGGCGCCTCGCGCATGTCGTCGGTCTTGGGCTTGAACGACAGCCCCCAGAGCGCCACGGTCTTGCCGGCCAGGTCACCGCCATAATAATGGCTGACCTTGTCGAAGAGCACGTGTTTCTGGTCGTCGTTCACCGCCTCCACGGCATCCAGGAGGCGTGCCTGGTAGTCATACTCCCGGGCGGTCCAGGCCAGCGCCTTGACGTCCTTGGGGAAACAGGAGCCGCCGTAACCGCAGCCCGGGTAGATGAAGTGGTAACCGATGCGCGGGTCAGACCCCATGCCACGGCGCACATGCTCGATGTCCGCGCCCAGGCGCTCGGCCAGGTTGGCCACCTCATTCATGAAGCTGATCTTGGTGGCCAGCATGGCGTTGGCGGCGTACTTGGTGAGCTCCGCCGAACGCACGTCCATGAAGATGACGCGCTCATGGTTGCGGTTGAACGGATAATAGAGTTCCCGCAGCAGTTCCTGGGGGCGATCACGGTCAGTGCCCACGATGATGCGATCCGGCTTCATGAAGTCATCCACCGCCGCGCCCTCTTTCAGGAACTCGGGGTTGGAGACCACGTCAAAGTCGATGTCAGCGCCACGCTCCCGGAGCTTGCCGCGCACGGCCTCGCGCACCTTGTCCGCGGTTCCCACCGGCACCGTGGACTTGTCGATCACGACCTTGTAGTCGTTCATGTGCTCGCCGATGCTTGCCGCAACCGCCAGCACATACTTGAGATCCGCGGAACCGTCCTCGTCGGAAGGGGTACCCACTGCAATGAACTGCAGCTCTCCGTAATCAACCGCCTCGCCGACATCCGTGGTGAACTGGAGCCGACCAGCTGCCGTGTTGTGGGCCACAATGGGCTCCAGTCCCGGCTCATAGATGGGGATAATGCCGTCGCGCAGGCGGTCAATCTTCTCCTGATCCACGTCCATGCACATGACGTGGTGCCCGACCTCGGCCAGGCAGGCGCCGGTGACAAGCCCTACATAGCCGGTTCCGAAAATGGTAATGCGCATGCTGCTGTTCCTTACTGAGCCGTTGGATTCGTCTGACGCGCCTGCCAGTGGCGTTCCCAGTCAAGCGCGGTCTGTACAATGGTGTCCAGGTCGTCGTAGGCCGGTGCCCAGTCAAGACGCTGGCGGATCCTCTGGTTGTCCGCCATCAGCGCCTCCGGGTCACCGGCACGGCGCTCCGCCTCCGTCACGGGGAAGTCCACCCCGGAGAGACGTTTTACCACATCAATGACCTCACGCACGGTGAACCCCCGCCCATAACCACAGTTGAGCACCTCGGAGCCGTTACCCTGGCGCATGTGCTCAAGGGCCCGCACGTGGGCGCTGGCCAGATCCTCCACATGGATGTAGTCACGGATGCAGGTGCCGTCCCGCGTGCCATAGTCCGTACCGAAGATCTGCATGCCTTCGCGGGCGCCGGTGGCGCATTCGCAGGCCACCTTGATCAGGTGCGTGGCCTCGGGGGTCGCCTGACCGAGCCGTGTCTGTGGGTCCGCCCCGGCGACGTTGAAGTAGCGCAGGATCACATAGTCCAGGTTACTGGCGGCCGCCAGATCCATGATCATGCGCTCGCTCATCATCTTGGAGGCGCCATAGGGGTTGATCGGCGCCAGCGGCAGGTCCTCGGTCAGCACCTGCTGGTCCGGCATGCCGTAGACGGCCGCGGTGGACGAGAAGACGATGCGGTTCACCCCGTGGCGGCTCATGGCGCCCAGCAGGTTCAGGGTGTTGCGGGTATTGTTACGGTAGTACTTGAGCGGGTCGGCCACCGACTCCGGTACGATGATGTGGGCGGCGAAATGCAGAACGGCGGCGAACTCATTGGCGGCAAAGAGCGCCTCCAGCGCATCCGGGTCCGCCAGATCGCCCACCACCAGCTCGCCGTGCGTCACGGCCCATTCATGGCCGGTGGAGAGGTTGTCGAACACCACCACGTCATAGCCCGCCTCACCGAGCTGGCGCACCACATGGCTTCCTATATAGCCGGCTCCGCCGGTCACCAACACCCTGTCTGTCACGCATCCTCTCCTTCTGAATCATTCCGGCGTTTTTTCTTCTCGGCCCGGCGGCGGGCAAAGAATGCCGTAAGCTGGTCGCGGCACTCTGGTTCGCAGACGCCTTCGCGGACCCCAATCTGCCAGTTCAGGTGCTCCGCTTCCAGCATTCTCGCCCGGGAACGGATGGCACCGGCCTTGGGTTCACGCGCGCCGAACACCAGGGTCCCGATGCGGGCGTGCACGAGAGCGCCCGCACACATGGTACAGGGTTCAAGGGTCACATAGAGGACGGCATCAGTCAGCCGGTAATTGCCAACCCGCTGCGCCGCGTCCCTGAGCGCCCGGACCTCCGCGTGCGCGGTCGGGTCATGGCCGGAGATGGGCTGATTGAACCCTTCCCCCACAGCCTCCCCGTTGAGAACAACCACCGCTCCCACAGGCACCTCATCCAGAGCTTCCGCCTGTTCCGCGAGTGCCAGTGCGCGAGCCATCCAGGCTTCGTCAGCCCCTTCGGTGGTCATGGGCGAACCCGGTTATTCCCACTCGATGGTCGCCGGTGGCTTGGAGGAGACATCGTAGGTGACCCGGGATATTCCCGGAATCTCATTGATGATCCGGCTGGAGACCGTCTCAAGCAGCTCATAGGGCAGATGGGCCCAGCGGGCGGTCATGAAATCCAGCGTCTCCACGGCGCGCAGCGCGATCACGTATTCATAGCGGCGGGCATCCCCGACCACGCCCACGGACTTCACCGGCAGGAAGACGGCGAAGGCCTGACTGGTGTGGTGGTACCAGTCGTAATTGTGCAGCTCCTCGAGGAAGATGGCGTCGGCCTGGCGCAGCATGTCGGCGTAATCCTTCCTCACCTCACCCAGGATCCGCACGCCCAGGCCCGGCCCCGGGAAGGGATGGCGGTAGACCATGTCATAGGGCAGGCCCAGCTCCAGCCCGATCTTACGGACCTCGTCCTTGAACAGCTCACGCAGGGGCTCCACCAGTTTGAGCTTCATGGTCTCGGGCAGCCCGCCCACATTGTGGTGGGACTTGATGACGGTCGCCTTGCCACTGCGCGACTGGGCGGATTCCACCACGTCCGGGTAGATGGTGCCCTGGGCCAGCCAGTCCACGTCCGTGATGGTCGCCGCCTCCTCGTCAAAGACCTCGATGAAGGTATTGCCGATGAGGCGCCTTTTCTCTTCCGGATCCTGAACGCCTTCAAGCCGGGACAGGAACCGATCCTCGGCATTGTGGTGGATGACGTTGACACCCATGTTGCGGGCGAACATGTCCATCACCTGCTTGCCCTCGTTGAGCCGCAGCAGGCCGTTGTCCACGAACACGCAGGTGAGCTGGTCGCCGATGGCGCGATGCAGCAGCGCGGCCGTCACGGAGGAATCCACGCCGCCCGAGAGGCCGAGCAGGACCCTGTCACTGCCGACTTTCTCGCGGATCTGCTGGATGGCGTCCTCAACGATCTCGGCGGGCGTCCAGAGCGCCTCGCAGCCGCAGATGTCCAGCACGAAATGGGAGAGGATGCGCTGCCCCTGAAGCGTGTGCGTCACCTCGGGATGGAACTGGACGCCATAGAGCTGGCGGTCGGGGTCCTGCATGGCGGCAATGGGCGCACTGTCGGTGGCCGCCAGAAGCTCGAAGCCCTCCGGCATCTCGACAACCTTGTCGCCATGGCTCATCCAGACGTCCAGAAGCCGCTCGCCGGCATCGGTCACGTGATCGGCAATCGCCCGGAACAGCTCGCTGTCCGCGGTCACGCGCACCCGGGCATAGCCAAACTCGCGCTTCTCGGAACCGGCCACCCGGCCACCGAGCTCCTCCGCCATGGTCTGCATGCCGTAGCAGATGCCCAGAACCGGCACACCCAGCTCAAAGAGCCCCGCCGGCGCCCGCGGGCTGTCCATCTCGGTGACCGACTCGGGTCCGCCGGCCAGGATAACCCCGCTGGGCGCGTACTCACGCACCTCCTCCGGAGTGGCGTCAAAGGGCCGGATCTCGCAGTAGACGCCGATCTCTCTGACCCGGCGGGCAATCAGCTGAGTGTACTGGGAACCAAAATCAAGGATCAGTATGCGGTGATCATGGATGTTCCGGGTCATGCGGGCCTCTGGTTGTGGCGGACTCAGCTGATGCGGTAGTTGGGCGCTTCCTTGGTAATGGTCACGTCATGCACGTGGCTCTCCCGGACACCCGCGTTGGTGATGCGCGAGAACTGCGGCTTGGTGCGCATCTCCTGCATGTCGGCGCACCCGGTATAGCCCATGGCCGCCTTCAGGCCACCCATGAGCTGGTGCACGATCGACTTCATCGGGCCCTTGCAGTCCACGCGACCCTCAATGCCTTCCGGCACCAGCTTATCGATGCCCTCGGCCGCGTCCTGGAAGTAGCGGTCGCTGGAGCCCTGCCCCATGGCGCCCAGGGAGCCCATGCCTCGGTAGGCCTTGTACGTCCGGCCCTGGTAGAGCTCTACCTCGCCCGGCGCCTCATCGGTACCCGCCAGCAGGCTGCCCGCCATCACGGTATGGGCCCCTGCCGCGATGGCCTTGGCGATGTCCCCGGAGAAACGGATGCCGCCGTCGGCGATCACCGGAACGTCCCGGTTGCGCAGCGCCTCCGCCACGTTGGAAACGGCACTGATCTGGGGTACCCCGATACCCGCCACGATACGGGTGGTGCAGATGGAGCCGGGGCCGATACCGACCTTGACACCGTCCACGCCGGCATCCGCCAGAGCCATGGCCGCCTCGGCGGTGGCGATGTTGCCGCCGATCACCTGCAGGCCCGGGTAATGCTCCTTAACCCAGCGGACCCGGTTGATCACGCCCTGGGAGTGGCCATGGGCGGTGTCCACGACAACCACGTCCACGCCGGCCTCAACCAGCGCATCCAGCCGCGCTTCGGTGTCACCCCCGGTGCTGACGGCGGCGCCTACGCGCAGATGCCCCTGGGCGTCCTTGCAGGCGTCCGGGTAATCCTCGGATTTCTGGATGTCCTTGACGGTGATCAGGCCGCGCAGCTCAAAGTCGTCGTTGACCACCAGAACCTTCTCAATGCGGTGCCGGTGCAGCAGATCCTTGATGTTCTGGACGTCCTCGCCCTCGCGCACGGTCACCAGTTTCTCGCGCGGGGTCATGATCTCTGAAACCGGCGTATCCATGCCGCTCTCAAAGCGGATGTCGCGGCCTGTCACGATGCCCACCAGGTCGCGACCATCCACCACCGGCAGCCCGGAGATGCGGTTGGCCGAGGTGATCTGAACCAGCTCGCGCACTGTTGTGCTGGGCGACACGGTCACCGGATCCTTGACCACACCGCTTTCGTATTTCTTCACCTTGCGGACAGCGGCGGCCTGCTGCTCAATGGTCATGTTCTTGTGGATCATGCCGATGCCACCGACCTGCGCCATGGCAATGGCCAGATCCGCTTCGGTCACCGTATCCATGGCCGCCGAGACCAGCGGCACATTGAGCTGGATCCCCCGGGTCAGGGGCGTTCGCAGATCCACCTCGTTGGGCATGACATCGGAATAGCCGGGGACGAGGAGTACATCGTCGAAGGTAAGCGCTTCTTCCGCGATTCGCAGCATTGGGTCCGCCTTATCAACTTGCCTTCCGGGGTTCTCTCTGGTTCACTCCGGTGCTGCGCACACCTCGGCAGACACGCTTCGGAAAACCCCTTCAGGGCGCCTGTGGCGCCGGTTTCAGTAAACGAACATTATACGTTGCGACGACTGAATGCGTAAAGACGAAAGCCCCGCCGCAGGCGCCTCCGGCGCCCTCACCGTCAGCCAGCTCAGCCGCCAGGTGAAGGGCCTTCTGGAGACCAGTTTCATGGAGGTTCAGGTGGAGGGCGAAATCTCCGGACTGAGCCGCCCCGCCTCCGGGCACTGGTACTTCACCCTCAAGGATGAGCGCGCCCAGATCCGCTGCGCCATGTTCCGCAACCGCAACCGGCTGCTGAAACAACCCCCCGTGGACGGCGAACAGGTACTGATCCGGGCGAAAGTCAGCCTCTACGAGGCTCGCGGTGATTTCCAGCTGATCGTCGAGGCCATCGAGCCCGCTGGCCGAGGCGCCCTGCAGCGGGCCTTCGAGGAGCTCAAGGCCCGCCTGGAACGCGAAGGCCTGTTCGCCATGGCGCACAAGCAGCAGGTACCGGTTCCGCCCCGGCACCTGGGGCTGGTGACCTCCGCGACCGGGGCGGCCATAAGGGACATCCTGACGGTACTGAACCGCCGCTTCCCGGGGCTCCCGATCACCCTCTACCCGACGCCGGTACAGGGCGCCGACGCGACTGCGGGCATTGTCGCCGCCATTGAGCGCGCCCATCGCCACGGCCGCTGCGATGCCCTGATCGTGGGCAGGGGCGGCGGCTCACTCGAGGATCTCTGGTGCTTCAACGAGGAAGCCGTGGCGCGGGCCATCTTCAACAGTCGCATCCCCATCATCAGCGCGGTTGGCCACGAAGTGGATGTCACCATTGCTGACCTGGTGGCGGACCAGCGCGCCCCGACGCCGTCAGCTGCGGCCGAGGCCATCTCGCCCAACCGCCAGGAATTCCTGGACCGGCTGAGCGCACTGGAGGAGCGGCTGATCCTTGGCGCCCGCCAGCTTCTCCAGAAGCGCGGGGACCGGCTGGGCGAACTGCACCAGCGCCTGCGTCACCCCCGCCAGCAGCTCCAGGAGCAGGCCCAGCGGCTGGATGACCTGGAGGCCCGGCTGCACCAGCAGACCCGCCGCCACCTCAACCAGCTCCAGGAGCAGTTGAGCCAGTACTGGCGACGCCTCACGGCCGTCCGCCCGGAACACCGCCTGCGCCTGGCCCGAGAGCAGGTCTCGGACAACCGGGAGCGCCTTGAACGGGCCATGCGCGCCCGGCTGGAGCGCGACCGGGAACGCACAAGCAGCCTGGGCGCACAGCTCGACCTGGTCAGCCCACTCGCCACCCTCAACCGGGGTTACGCCATCGCTCAGGACGAGCGCGGCACAATCGTCAGACGTGCCGAACAGCGTGCACCTGGAGACGCGATCCTGGTGCGGCTTGGAAAGGGCGCCCTGGACTGCCGCGTCGAAACCGTGAAAACAGATGATGAAAACCCTTGACGTGCCCCCGGACAGCAGAGATACTGCATCTGCTGCGCACGTTAAGCGGCTCTTGGAAGTGAAAGCATTACGACGACCTGCCTCAGGACTCCTCGTTCGTTCCTCACCGAAAGGCCTTCAAGCGTCCCAGCTCAAAGCATCCTCAATACCGTGGGTGTGAAAGAAAATCGTGTTTTTTTAAGGAAAGTGCATCATGTCTGATCTCAATACTGGTCGCGTCAAGTGGTTCAACGAAGCAAAAGGCTTCGGTTTCATTGCTCGCGAAAACGGCTCTGACGTATTCGTACATTACAGTGCGATCAACGGAACCGGTTTCCGGACGCTGACCGAGGGGCAGGAAGTCCAGTTCGCTATTACGCAGGGCCCGAAAGGTCCGCAGGCGGAAAACGTAACCGCCGTGTAAAGCGACCGCAGGTCGAAAAGCCCGGCTCATCGAGCCGGGCTTTTTTTTGTTGCAAAAATCACATTCCAGCCTGTACCGGCCCCATTCCTACCCCTGTTATACTCTGCCCGACAATCGATTACACAGCCTGAAACGATTGCACTCATAATCACAAAAAACCCGTCCACCGGTGCCGAACACCACCCACAGAATGCGCCGGCCATCAGAACGGAGTTCAGCAGCCTGACCGCTCCTTTGAAGAGAACCAGGTTCTGGACCATGCTGTAGAACGGGAACACCAAGGGGAGAAGTCCATGAAGACGGTTGTCAGTATCAGTCTGGGGCCCGCCAGGCTCGATTATGACCTTGAGACCGAGTTTCTTGGTCAGACCATACGCGTCATCCGGATCGGCACGGATGGCAGCGTGGATCGCGCCGAAACCGCCATACGTGAATGGGAGCCCAAGGCCGATGTTGTCGGCCTGGGCATGGTGCAGGACCACTACCAGGTCGGTACCCACACCATCACACACGAGGACACCAAACGGCTGCAGGAGGCCGTTCAGTCAGTACCCGTAACCACCGGGGCCACGCTGCGCAGCATTCTCCAGGACTGGGCGGTGCGCCATACCCAGCTGGAGCTGGAGGAGTGCTTCAACAACGCCAAGGTGCTGTTCCTGAACGGCCAGGCCAATTACCGCCCGGCCCGCGTGTTCAGCGAATACACTGAGAACCTGTTCTTCGCTGACCCGGTAACCCAGCTTGGCGTTCCCAAGATGCTCACCTCACTGAGCCAGCTTGAGAGCTACGCCGCCGGCACCGGTCCCATCCAGTCCTGGCACATCGGCGACACCATTGGGCGACTCCCAGTCGCCAAGAACGTGACCGACTATGTGCTGCGTAAGGGCGCCCAGAGCGCGGACGTCATCGCAGCCCGCTACAACGAGCTGGAAGCAATGGGCCTCGAGGAGCTTGCCGGCAAGACCGTGCTTACGGCTTCCATCTCCGATGAGCGCCTCAAGGAGCTGGGTGATCGCGGCGTGAATGTGGTCATTGACTATACCCCCCAGATCTTCAACGAAACGGTTGGTGTGAACGTGGTCGAGGCCATGATCCTGGCCGCGCTCGAGCGCTCGCCGGCCGAGATTACCCATGATGACTACCTGGAGATCATCACCAACGAGGGCATTGAGCCGCGCATCCTGTATCCGTCCGGGTACAAGCGCATCAGCCGCTTCGCCTTCGTGATCCACCCGCTGTCGCAGCAGTATTTCCGTAATGCCAAGCCGCTGGACATGGTGGCCAGCTACGCCCCCAAGACCTTCATGAACACCGTGGAGAAGGTCATGGCCTATTCGCCCCCCTTCGTCTACTCCCGGGTGACCGGCATCAAGTCGCCCACGGGCGCGGAAGCCGAGGGCTGGCTGATCACCGTGGGCGGCACGCCCAAGGAGATCATGGCGCACAGCCCCGAGTTCACCTACCGGCGGCTGCTGGCAGCGGCGCGGCTGGCCAAGCGCCTGGGCGCGCAGATCATGGGCCTGGGGGCGTTTACCAAGGTGGTGGGCGACGCCGGCCTGACGGTCTCCAAGCGCGCGCCCCTGCCGATCACCACCGGCAACAGCTACAGCGCCTCCGGGGCCCTCTGGGCAGCCCATGAGGCACTGAAGAAACTCGGCCTGGTGGAAGTCGGCGAGAACAACAAGGCCAAGGCGAAAGCCATGGTGGTGGGGGCTACCGGCTCCATCGGCGCCGTCTGTGCCCGCCTTCTGGCCAAGGCCGTGGACGAGGTCTACATCGTGGCCCGTGAGTCCGCCCGGCTGCTGGCACTGAAGGAATCCATCATGAAGGAGACGCCGGAGGCCAAGGTCCACGTCACGTCCAACCCCAACAAGTACCTGCGGGAAATGGACATGATCGTGACTTCCACCTCCGGGGCCGGCAAGCGCATCCTGGACATCATGGAGGTCAAGCCCGGCTGCGTGATCACGGACGTGGCGCGGCCGCTGGACATCCCGCCGGAAGACGTGGCCAAGCGCCCGGACGTGCTGGTGATCGAGTCCGGCGAGGTGGAGCTCCCGGGCGATGTCCGCATGAAGAACATCGGCCTGCCGCCCAAGGTGGCCTACGCCTGCCTGGCGGAAACCATTGTTCTGGCTCTGGAGGGCCGGTACGAGAACTTCACCGTGGGCCGCGAGATCGAATGGGAGAAGGTCCGCGAGATCTACCAGCTGGGCCTCAAGCACGGCATGAAACTGGCCTCGATTTCCGGGGTGAACGGTGTGTACACGGACGAGGACTTCGACCGGGTACGCACCCTGGCCATGGAGAAACGCGGCATCAAGCCGGCCGAGTCCGGCAGCAAGGGCAGCAAGAAGAAGGCGGCAACCGCCTCCTGATTACTGCCCACCGAGAGAAAACCGCGACCCCGGTCGCGGTTTTTTTATGTCCGGCTCAGGAGGAGCGGAAGCTCGCCAGGCACTCGCCACAGATGCGGGCCCCGGCGCCATTGCTGACCATTGCTCCCACCTCGGCCTGCGGACGGCCGCAGAACGAGCACTGCCCCTCCGCCTGGGTCCGGTGGACCTGCTCGTCATCCCGCAACCCCAGCCGGCGCGCGATGGCATCCATCTTGTCGTCGTCGAGCTGACTCGCGAGGGATTCAATTTCGCGGTCCAGCTCCTGGTCGTCATCACTCATGCTTACGGTTCCCGGTTGGATGTTGGCAGACGGCCCTCGCGCGTCAGTCGGCGCTGGACCCAGCGGTGGTAGAGCGCGGACACAACGCGCTTGATCGGCCCCAGGGACAGCAGCCAGGCCAGCGGCTTCAGCACGTTCACCCGCCCCATCAGCAGAATATAGGCTGCCATCTCGCTGTGGATGCACCCCTGCGCATCCTCGACATGGAGCTCCTGCAGGGCCTGATCCGGATCGATCCCCCGTTCACGCAGGGCTGCCTCCTGGCCGGTGATGTCGAACCAGACCACGCTTCGACCTCCCTTGCCGGCCAGGCGTTCATAGATCTGCCGGTCCCGGATGCAGCCCGGGCAGGAGCCATCGTAGTAGACCACTAACCGGCTCTTCTGGGCGCCCATGATGACCTCCCGCCATGGTGTTGTCAGCCCAGAGGGACAGCGCTACTCTCTGGGAACTTTCAATCATCATAACGAACAGGGAACAGGAAAGCCCATCATGGGAGAAGCGAAGAACCGCCAGAAAACCGGAAAACCCAGCCCCCTGAGCCGCAAACGCCGCCGCCAGCGCCTGATCAGCGGCGGTGTGTTCGCCGTGGCCCTGATGGCGGTGATCGGCGGCGTTTTCTGGCTCAGCAGTCCGTCCCTGTCCGGGTCGTCCTCGCTGCCGACAGCCGAGGATCAAACCGCCTTCCCCGAAGAACGGGACCGCCTCGGTGTGCGCATCGGTGATCCGGACGCGCCGGTAGTCGTGCGCGAATTCGCGGACTACCAGTGCCCGGCCTGTGCTGACTTCGCCGAAAACCATGACCGGCTGATGGAGGAGTACGTGGAGCCCGGCAAGGTGCGCTTCGTATTCTTCGACCTGCCGCTGCGCCAGCACCAGAACGCGGTTCCCGCAGCCAGGGCGGCACGCTGCGCCGAGGATCAGGATGCCTGGAAGCCCATGCACGACCGCCTCTTTGAACGCCAGAGTGACTGGAGCAGCACGGACAACCCGCAGCGCCTGTTCAGCGACTACGCCGCCTCTCTTGGTCTGGAACGGCGGGCCTTCGAACGCTGCATGGGACTGGACCGGATTGACCGGGAAGTCCGTGAAAGCCGCAACCTGGCACAGGATCTGAGGATTACCAGCACACCCACCATCATGGTGGACAACATCCCACTGACGCGCGCCAACTGGGCCCAGCTGGAGGCCGTTATTGAACGCGAGCTGGAGGCCGCTCAGTGAGCCTCCGGCAGGGCTCCGGGCGTCAGCTCCCCGGCATTGTCACAGCTTGCCCTGTTACCGTCCTGTGAAAGCCGGATGCTGTCGCCTTCGCTGATGCCCAGCTCCGCCGGCAGCCCCTGGTTCACCTCCAGCGCCATCCAGTGGTCCACCTCCGCCGGATAGCTGGCACAGCCGGAACCGGATTCCTTCAGGCAGGGATCCATGTCCTTCATGGAGCGCACCACGCCCTGGCCATCCAGGAACAGGATCGTCAGAGGAATGCGCGTGCGGTGCATCCAGAAGCTGTTGTCCGGTCCCTGTTCGCGGGGATAGACAAACAGCATGCCGGCACGCCGCGAGAGTTCCTCCCGCCCACTCAGCCCCTGCTGCCGGTCAGCCGGCGTGACGGCAAGCTCCGCCTCCAGGGGAATCAGACGTTCGCCGGCGGGAAGGCAGAGTGTCACGGGGTCCGCGGACGAGCCCTCCCCGCTGACACTGCCGCAGCCGGCAATCACCGCCATGAGCATGGGCACCAGTGCGCGCCCCTTCATTGCTTCCCCCTGAAACGGAAATACACGAACAGCCGGCCGTGATTATCCCGGTCCTTGTCCAGGCGGTGATAGCGCTGCTTGATGTCCTTGCGATCCAGGAAGCGCAGGACGCGCTTCTTGAGCTGACCACTGCCCTTGCCGGGGATGATTTCGACGGTCGTAATGCGCTTGCGCTCCGCCTCGTCGATGATGTCCTCCAGGGCCTGCTCGATCCGATCCCCCTTGTTGAAGATGGGATGCAGATCGAGCGTCAGCTTGGCCATGGCATCACTCCCCGGTGATCACGGAGAGCAGGCCGGTGGCATTGAGGAAGATGAACAGCACCGCTGCCGGCGCAACAATGCGGGTCACCCAAAGCCACAGCAGGAAGAGGTTGTGGTGGTTGTGGGTATCCAGCTCCGCCGCCACGGTGGTGGTGCGCATCTTCCAGCCCACGAACAGCGCCACAAAGAGACCGCCCAGTGGCAGCATGATGTTGCTGGAGACGAACTCAATGGAGCCGAATATGGTCATGCCAGGCAGCAGGTTGATTCCGGACCAGGCGTTCATCGACAGGCCACAGGCCGCACCCAGCAGCCAGACCAGCGCGGAAACGATACCGGCCGCCTTGACCCGGCTGCCTCCAAACGTCTCGGAAAGATAGGCTACCGCTGGCTCCAGCAGTGACATGCCCGACGTGATGGCCGCCACAGACAGCAGCACAAAGAAGACAACACCAAGCAGCGCCCCCAGCGTGATTTCACCGAACACAATTGGCAGGGTCTGGAACACCAGCCCGGGCCCCTCACCCGGCTCCAGGCCAACGGTGAACACGATCGGAAAGATGGCGAAGCCCGCAAGCAGAGCCGTGAGCGTGTCCATCCCCACGATCCAGCCGGTGCTGACCGGAATCGAGTTCTCCTGGGGCAGGTAGGCACCGTAAACCATGATAGCGCCCATACCGAGACTCAACGTGAAGAAGGCCTGCCCCAGTGCCGCCAGAACCGTGTCGCCGTCCAGCGCGCCGAAATCCGGCGTGGCCAGGAAGGCCATGGCTTCGCCGAAGCCTTCAGTCGTCATGCCGTAGACCACCAGCCCCAGCAGCAGGACGAACAGCAGCGGCATCAGCAGGGTCACCGCTCTCTGGAGTCCTTTCTTGACCCCGGAGGCCACGATGCCGAAGACGATCAGCATGAAGAGCGTATGCCAGCCCAGCACCGCGGACGGACTGCCGACGAGCCCATTGAACATGCTCTCGGCGGAGTCCGACGTCATTCCCGCGAAGCCGCCGAGCAGGGCCTCATAGCCGTAATAGAGGGACCAGCCGCCAACCACGCTGTAAAACGACAGAATCAGGAAACCGGCGACCACGCCCATCCAGCCGATCAGGGCCCAGTTCTGGCTCAGACCCTCATCCCGGGCAATGAGCCGAAGACTGTTGATCGGGCTGCGGCGACCTTTACGGCCCAGCGTAACCTCGCCGATGATAATGGGCAGCCCCACCAGAAGAATGCAGGCCAGATAGAGGATGACAAAGGCGGAACCGCCGTTCTCACCCACCAGGTAAGGGAAACGCCACAGATTACCCAGGCCAACGGCGGAACCGGTGGCAGCAAGGATGAAAATCAGACCACTGGACCACTCACCGTGGACCGAGCTTCGCTTCTCATTCATGGTTGAGCCCTTCCCGTTTTTCTGTCGTTCCTGAAACCAAAGCGTAACCGCGAAACCCTAGCGGCTATTAATAACCGGATCAATACTGCAACGACTCAGGCCGGGGAAAACCAGGAGCCTGCCGCCACAAAATGCGGATTGTACACACTCTCCTTACCATAGAGCAGCGGCTCCCCCTCAAAGGTCAGAACCCTGCCGCCGGCAGCCTCAAGCACCGCCTGGGCGGCACCGGTATCCCACTCACAGGTCGGCCCTACCCGCGGGTAGATATCCGCCTCACCCTCGGCAATCCGGCAGAACTTCAGCGACGACCCCGCCTGCACCAGGCAGTGCGGGCCAAGACTCTCAATGAACGCCTCCGTCTCCGCGTTCATATGGTTCTTGCTCGCCACCACGCGCTTCTCCTCCGGCGGCTCCACCACCTGCAGACGCACCGTCTCGCCCTCCTTGCGCCGGAACGCCCCGCTGGAGCGGGTCCCCCAGTACTCAATCCCCAGCGCCGGCACCGTCACCACACCCATCACCGGTACGCCGTTCTCGATCAGCGCAATGTTGACCGTGAACTCACCGGTCTGCTTGATGAAATCCTTGGTGCCATCAATCGGATCCACCAACCAGAACGCCTCCCAGTGCCTGCGCTCCTCCCAGGACACCTCTTCCTCCTCGGAAAGGATCGGCAGTTTCGGCTCCAGTGAACGAAGGCCCTCAACGATCCGGTGATGGGACGCCATATCCGCCTCGGTCAGAGGACTGTCATCCTGCTTCTGCGTCACCTCATAATCCTGGCGATAGAACGCCATGATCTTCTCACCGGCATCCGCGGCAATGGCCAGAACCTCGGGAACAAGCGCGTCGTAATCCATGCAGACAATCCATAACGGGTGGCTTTAATGGGCGGAATTGTGGCGCCGGAGCGGTTCTGAGTCCAGTCACCCACGATTTTTGACGGCAGTTTCGTTATAATGGTTGCCATCGTGAATCAGAGCAGCCCGTCTCTCTCCACGCCTGAAGAGAAGGGGCCGGGAGGCCTCCATGGGAAGCTCTGGAGCCATGGATGGCGGAAGAGCAGCGTACAGGGATGTATTTACAGCGTTTCCCATGGAGGCCTCCCGGCCCCTTCTCTGGCAACGGATTCAGGGTTTGCCCGATCAAGGAGTCAGTACTGGACCATGAGTGATCGCCAGAAACCCCGTAGCGGCGAAAAATTCCGCAGCGAACACGGCATCGCCGCCATCAAGGACGGCCAGAAAGCCTCCCGCGCCCAGGAAGTCGAACGCACCCGCAAGCCCTCCTGGCTGCGCGCCCGCATGCCCGGCGGCGAACGCTTCGAACAGGTCAAAAAGAACGTCCACGAACACCGCCTGAGCACCGTGTGTGAGGAAAGCCACTGCCCCAACATGGGCGAGTGCTGGAACAACGGCACCGCCACCATCATGGTCATGGGCTCCGTGTGCACCCGCGCCTGCCGCTTCTGCGCCGTCGACACCGGCAACCCCAAGGGCTGGCTCGACCAGGACGAACCCGAGAACACCGCCCACTCCGTGGAAATGATGGGCCTGCGCTACATCGTGCTCACCTCCGTCGACCGCGACGACCTGGACGACTTCGGCGCCGGCCACTACGCCGACTGCGTGCGCGCCATCAAGCGCCGCACCCCGCATGTCGCCGTGGAAGCCCTGACCCCGGACTTCGACAACATCAACGAGCACGTGGAAACCGTGGTCGACTCCGGCCTGGAAGTCTTCGCCCAGAACGTCGAGACCGTCGAGCGGCTGACAGAACGGGTGCGGGATCCGCGCGCCGGCTACAAAAAGACCCTGGACGTTCTGGAACACGCCAAGAAGCACAACCCGAAGGTCATCACCAAGACCAGCCTGATGCTGGGCCTGGGCGAGACCGAGGACGAAGTCCTGGAGACCATGGACGACCTGCGCGCCATCGGCGTCGACATCGTCACCTTCGGCCAGTACCTCCAGCCCACGCGCAACCACCTGCCGGTGGAGCGCTGGGTGACCCCGGAAGAGTTCGAGTGGTATCGGGAAAAGGGTCTGGAGAAGGGCTTCCTGGAAGTGCCTTCCGGCCCCATGGTCCGCTCCAGCTATCGCGCGGACCGGGTGTTCGAGAAGAACAACCTGGGGCTGTCGGAGGCACCGGAAGTGCCGGGCAGCGAACCGGACCCGAACATCATTCCGGTCAAGACCGTCGGCTGAGTACCCTTCCCTGTAGGAGCGCGCCTCGCGCGCGATACCTGTAACCATTAAGGCCCAGGGCCCCTGAGGGGGCCTGTCGCGAGCAGGGCTCGCT
>JBNJDI010000055.1:0-16000 GCA_051744725.1 Pseudomonadota bacterium
CGCTCGATCGCTTCCCTCAAAGGTCCCGGGATGGGTGTGGGCTCATCCGTGGCACGGTTGACGAACACGTGCACAAACCGCCCCTGGGCCAGTGGGCGGCCATCATGGCCGCCGAATATGCCAATGCCCCAGGTCACGGCACTGTTGCCCAGGCGCTCCACGCGCAGGCCCGCTTCCACCGGTTCGGGGTAGGCCACCGCGCGGTAATACTCACAGCCGGAGCTCACCACGTACGCAATCACCGGCCCGTTGTGGATATCCAGACCGCCGTCCTCGATCAGAAACCGGTTCACCGCGGTGTCGAACCAGGCGTAATAGGTCACGTTGTTCACGTGCCCGTAGAGGTCATTGTCGTGCCAGCGGGTGGTGATCGTCTGGAAGGCGTCGAAGGCACCGCGCGGCAGCGGCTCGTCTCCGGCCATCAGAAGGCCTCCCGGTAGATCGCCAGGGCATCCGCCTCGGTCAGCTCACGGGGGTTGTTCACCAGCAGGCGCTGCTGCTTCATGGCGTCGGCGGCCAGCGTCGGCAGAAAGTCCTCGCTGATGTTCATCTCTCGCAGCGTGCGTGGCAGTTCCACCGCCTCGATCAGCGCCGTCATACGGCTCACCAGGTCACCGTCGCCGCCATTGCGGACCAGTGGCGCCAGCTCGTCGTACAGCGCACCGGCCACGGGCTGGTTGAATCGCAGGACCTGGGGCAGGACCAGGGAGTTGCTGAGACCATGGGGAATATGGAAGTGGCCCCCGAGCGGATAGGCCAGCGCATGCACCGCCGCCACCGGGGCATTGGCGAACGCCTGGCCGGCCTGCGTGGCACCCAGCAGCATGCCGGCGCGCGCCTCGCGGTTCTCGCCGTTGTGCACCGCCTCCACGATATTGCCGGAGAGCTGCGCCAGGGCCTCCCGGGCCAGGGCGTCCGAAACCGGGTTCCTGCGGTGGGCACTGGTATAGGCCTCAATGGCGTGCACCATGGCGTCGATGCCCGTGGCGGCTGTCACCTGCGGCGGCAGCCCCAGCGTCAGGTCCGGGTCCAGCAGGGCCAGATCCGGCAGCAGCAGGGGCGAGACAATACCGGATTTGGTGGTCTCGCCAGTGGTGATGATGGCGATGGGCGTCACCTCGGAGCCGGTGCCCGCGGTTGTGGGCACCTGGATCAGGGGCAGGCGGCGCCCCCTTGCCATACCCACCCCGTAGAGATCCTCCAGTGCCTGATCACAGCCATCCGAGGCCAGCAGTGCCACCACCTTGGCCACATCCATGGAGCTGCCGCCACCAAAGCCCACCACCAGGTCCGCGCCACAGTCACGGGCGCGCTCGGCCGCCGCCCGCACCGTGGTGTCCGGCGGGTCCGCTTCCACGCCGCTGAACCAGTCCACCGCCAGCCCTTCGTCAACAAGACCGGCCTGGGCATCGTCCAGAAGCCCCGCCTTGATGATGCCGGGATCCGTCACGATGAACACCGACCGGGCCCCGCGCTCACGACAGTACCCGGCAAGGTTGGCGGCGCCCCCGCTCGCCATGGCGATCGAGGGGGTGGTGCTGAAGGTGAAGTCACGCATCAACGCAGATCCGGATTCAGGGTATAGGTGGCCGTGACCGAAGCCTGATCCAGGATGTGCCCCTCCATCGCCTTCTCGACATCAGGACCGCGGAACTCATCCCCCAGATCCAGGTGTTCCACATCGAGCGCGAACACGGTGAAGGTGTAGCGATGCACGATCTCGTCGTTCCAGGGCGGGCAGGGGCCGTCATAACCGGCATAGGTGCCGGCCAGGTCCGGATCGCCGGCCAGGAAGTCCGTGTAATCATTGATGCCACGCTTACCCAGGGCGTCCTTCGAGGGGGATTTGCCCTTGGGAACGACCCCGTTGGACTCCTTGCCTTCCTCAATGCGTGCGACCGTCGCCGGTACGTCCACCAGCAGCCAGTGATAGAAGTCCACGCGCGGGATCTTCTTCGAAACGGTCCTGCCTTCCTGGTTCACATCGCCGGCCTCGCTGGGCACATCCGGGTCCTTGATCATGACCACGAAACTGCGCGTGCCCTCGGGGACCCCCGACCAGGTGACCTCGGGGTTGAGATTGCGCCCCAGGGCCATGTGGTTGTCCGGGTCGTACACGCCGAACGCGAAGTGTTCCGGAACGGGCTGGCCCTCATTGATGTCCTTGACTTTGATGTCCATGCACACCTCCTCTGACGGGATGGATTACTGATGTCATTGAGCCTTGCCTGGGCCTGCCAGTGCAACCCCCACCATGGTCGTAACGCCCTGGCCGGCGTACGCGACGCGGAGCAGTGCAAATGCCGTGGTGTGCACTACACTCCATGACAGTCAGCAGCTCCCATCGAAAGATATTCCTCACATGCACACTGAACGCAACAGGGATCTACCATGAACCCCTCCACCCTCATCGGCATTCTGGGCGGACTCGGCCTGTTCGCCACCATTTTCCTCAATGCCGTCTCCGACCCGTCCCTGTTCATCAACCTGCCGGGGCTGGGCATCGTGATTGGCGGCACCCTGGCCGCGACCTTCATCAGCTACCCCATCCGCGAAGTGCTGAGCATCTTCCGGCTCATCGGCACGGTCCTGCGCAATGAACGCCTCTATACCGAGGACGACATTGAGGAACTGATGCGCATCACCCGGCTCTTCCAGACCGGCCAGATGCCGGCGGTGGAGAAGGAGCTCCAGAACGTGAACAACCCCTTCCTGCGAACCGGCATCCAGCTGGCGGTGGATCTGACCCCGGAAGAGGATGTCCTCGATCTGATGCAGTGGCGGATTGCACGGCTCCAGGCCAAGGAGCATGCGGAAGCGCAGCTGTTCCGCGTCATGGCGGGATTTGCACCGGCTTTCGGGATGATCGGCACCCTGGTGGGGCTGATCAACATGATGTTCCAGCTGGGCAGCGGTGACATGGAGCTGATCGGCCAGAGCCTGGCGGTGGCACTGATGACCACCTTCTACGGCATCCTGCTGGCCAACCTGGTCCTCAAGCCGATCGCGGTGAAGCTCGAGCGGCGCACCGAGCAGCGCATGATCGTGATGCACATGGTCATGCAGGGGGTCTCCATGATGTTCCGCAAGCGGCGCCCGACCCTGATGCGCGAAACCCTGAATTCCTTTGTGGCCGACCACCGCAACGAGATCCGCGACGGCAACGGCAGCACCTCGCACCAGGGCCTGTTCTCGAAACTGGGGGAGCGTCTGCGCAGAAACGACGATGACGGGGATCCGGACGCATGAGCGAGGACACCACGCCGCCCCGGACACCGCCCCATCAGTCCATAGAGCTGCGCGACAGCACCGAGGAAGAAAGCTGGCTGCTGGTCTATCTGGATGTGATGACGCTGCTGGTGGTCATGTTCGTGGTCATGCTCACCTTTGCCGGTGACAGTGAGCCGGAGACCGCCGCCGATACCACTGAACCGGCCCCCGAAGCGGAGGGACCATCCCCGCACCCGGCGGACTGGCCCGAGGGCAGCCTGGGCGATGATATTGAGATGAGCCGCGACGACGAAGGGCTGCGCCTGCGCATCAGCAGCGGCCTCCTGTTCGAGTCGGGCCGGGCGGAACTCTCGCAGAAAGGGCTCGACACCCTGGCGGAGCTGGTGCCGACGCTGCAGCAGTCGTCCCATCCCATTGTGGTGACGGGCCACACGGACGATGTACCGATCACGACGGACCGCTACCCCTCCAACTGGGAGCTGTCGTCGGCGCGCGCAGCGCAGGTCGTGCGTTTCTTCCAGAAGGAAGGGATTACGCCCGAGCGCATGACCGCCGTGGGCAAGGCCCACACCCAGCCCCGCACGGGCAATGAAACCGCCGAGGGCCGGGCGCGCAACCGCCGGGTGGAGCTGCTTCTGAGAATCCAGAACGACGATGGGCCCAGGGTGCGGCTGTTACCCGTCGACTAGGGCGGCACTCAGGCGCTGGTCCAGCTCCTCCGCGTCCGGGGGCGCGTCCGTGATGATCTCCAGCCGGTTCTCCCGGGCGGGATCAACGCCCGCCTCGCTCAGGGCATCGCCGGCCCTGTTGAGCGCCACCCAGCCCTGATCCGTGCGCATGACACCCTTGATGCGGCGCCAGTCGCCGCCATGGCAGAAGGCGGCAAGCTGCTGGTAATCAAAACAGTAATCCGGACTCATCCGCCAGCCACAGCTGTAGTGGCCATCGCCACTGTTGCGGTACTGCTGCCAGGGCTGCGCGGCAAGCGACGGCGCTTCGGCGGGCGCTTCTCCGTGATGGTGATCGTGGGCATGCGGCTCCCCCGCCTGGCGGTCGCTGTGGGGGCGGGTGAGCCAGTCCAGCTCCAGTCGGCCATGGGAGGTTTCCGCCACCAGCGCCTTGGGCGGCTCGAACCCGGCAGCCCATGCGTGGAAACGGGCCCGGTCCGCATCGCTGCACAGATCGCCCTTAGTGGCCACCAGCACATCGGCGACCGCCGCCTGGTCCTGGAAGTGGACATTGTTGAGCACCCGCTCCTCAGCCAGGCGCCGTGGATCCACCAGACACAGCACGGACGCCAGATGCAGCACCCCCTGGTAACTGCTGCCGCTCAGGGTATCGATCACCTGGCTTGGATGCCCCAGGCCGGTGGGCTCGACCAGCAGCCGGTCCGGTTTCTCACGCCGTACCAGCTCGTTCAGCGCCACCTGCATGGGCAGGCCGGCGACGCAGCACATGCAGCCACCGGGCACCTCGCGCACCGCGACGCCACCGGTTTCCATCAGGGCACCGTCAACGCCCACCTCCCCGAACTCATTGACCAGGACCGCCCAGCGCTCGCCTTCAGGGCGCCGCTGCATCAGGTCCATGATGGCCGTGCTCTTGCCCACGCCCAGAAAACCCAGGATCAGGTGTACGGGAATACTGCTCATCGCGTCAGCCTGCGTATCAACCGTTCATCCTCGGGAAACGCCGCCATCAGCGCCTCCGGCTCACCCCACTCGAAATCCTCGAAGTCAAAGCCGGGGCTCACGGTACAGCTGACCAGCACAAAGCCGGTCTCCGGCGCCGGCTCGGCGGCGAACCAGGTGTTGGGGTCAATGGTCAGGGTCAGTTCCGACTGGCTGCCGAGCTTGTGGGTGGCGATGCCGCTGTCATCGGCACAGTGGACCAGCACCGGGCCGCCGGCATGCCAGTGCCACAGCTCATGGCTGCGCAGCCGGTGCCAGGCACTGTACTGGCCCTTCTCCAGCAGGTAGTGGATGGCCGTCATGGTCGGGCGACTGCCATGCTCGGTACGGACATTGATCGGGCTGGCAAAGAAGCGCCGGTACCAGCCGCCTTCCGGATGGGGCGCCAGCCCCAGTTCCTGTTTCCAGTGTTCTGCGTCCATTATGACTCCGTGGTTTGCGCGTTGGCGCTGCGACTGTGCAGATTCAGGCCGATCCGGGTCACCGCGTCGCCGGAGACCGCCTTGACCACCAGCTTGATCGGCCCCATGCGCAGCTTGTCACCCACCACCGGATGCCCATGCGCCCGGCGGAAGCACTCCGACAGTGTGTCGCCGGGATCATAGCCGGAGATGTCGATGCCATAGAAGAGCTCCACGTCTCCGACCGTGGCCTCGCCATTGAGCACGAACTCGCCGAAGAACTGGCGATCCTCCAGCGGACTGGTCCGCGGGTGGGTATCAAAGAGCTTGCTCATTTCCTCCAGCTGCCCCGGTGACGCCATCACCGCCACCAGGTCCCCCTCCGCGAGTTCCGTTTGCGCCGCCGGATGGAACAGCTCTGAATCCCGGAAGACACCGGCGCAGATCACGTGCCGGGGCAGCATCAGCTCACTGAACGGCAGCGGTTCCCGCCAGCGCTCGCCGGTCAGCTCGAAGACCATCAGCTCATGGTCGCCGGACCCGGGCAGATCCAGTGGCAGCCGGCGGCGCGGCTCCTGGCCCGCAGGCACCTCAAGGCGCAGGCGATGGGCCAGGGGCGCCAGGGTCGTGCCCTGGACCAGCAATGATACCAGCACCACGCAGAACGCCACGTTGAACAGCAGGTGTGCGTGCTCAATACCGGCCATAACCGGGAACAGCGCCAGGACAATGGGCACCGCGCCGCGCAGGCCCACCCAGCTGATGAACACCTGCTCCCGGGCATGGAAGCCAAAGGGCCAGAGTGTGGCCAGAACCGCAATGGGCCTGGCCAGCAGGATCAGCACCGCGGCGATGACCAGACCCGGAATCAGCAGATCCGCCAGTTCGGATGGCGTGACCAGAAGCCCCAGGATCAGGAACAGCGCCATCTGGGCCAGCCAGGCCAGCCCGTCGTGCATCTGCAGCACCGCCGGCAGCATGCGGATCCGGCGGTTTCCCAGCACCACGCCGCTGAGATAGATGGCCAGGAAGCCGCTGCCGCCCAGGCTGTTGATGCCGGCAAACACCACCAGCCCGCCGGAGGCCACCAGCAGCGGGTAGAAGGCCGGCACCAGCTGCACCCGGTTGATCAGCGCCGCCAGCAGGCGCCCACCCAGCAGGCCACCGGCCACGCCCAGCCCGAACTGCTGGGCGAGAAGCCAGAGGCTTTCCAGCAGCGGTGCCTGGCCACTGCTCTGTATGAACGACAGCAGCACCAGGGTCAGGAAGATGGCCATGGGGTCGTTGCTGCCGGATTCGATCTCCAGGGTGGCACTGACCCGGTCATTCAGGTGCAGCCCGTGCCCCTGGAGCAGAGAGAACACCGCAGCCGCGTCCGTCGAGGATACGATCGCCCCCATCAGCAGCGCCACCGGCAGCGGCAGCTGGAACAGCCAGAGCGCGGCCAGTCCCGTGAGCCCGGCGGTGATCGCCACCCCCAGCGTGGCCAGGCCCAGCGCCGGCTTCAGGCCCACCCGGAAACTCTCGCGCCGCGTTCTCAGGCCGCCATCCAGCAGGATGATCGCCAGCGCCAGGTTGCCGACCAGAAAGGCGGTTCCAAAATCATTGAACGGCAGACCGCCCGGTCCGTCCTCACCGGCGAGCATGCCGATGGCGAGAAACAGCAGCAGCACCGGCATGCCGATCCGGCTCGACAGCGGGCTGAGCAGGATGCTCAGGCTGAGCAGCAGACCAATGAACAGCAGCAGGTCGGTGGTCAATCGGTCCTCCCGGGACTGTTTTTTTACCCGACTTTAAGGATGATGGCTGTAAAAAGCAGCTGTTTCAGTTTCAATGGAACCGGTAGTACGCTGATGCGTCCTGTACGGAGTCGATTCACCAATTTGCCTGTTTCAGCAACCCGGAGAAACCCTCTATGACCGATGAGGTACTGGTTCTGGATGTGCGTTTCGCCGTCCACCAGCTCAGAAGCACCGACCTGATCCCCGCCGGGGTATTCCGTACCCCCTATTACTGGATCGGGCGTACCGCCGGGTTTCTGTCACTCATCTGTGATGAGTCACTGTCACTGCCGGCCGCCGATACCAGCACCGGCTGGCTCTGCCTCAACATCCGCAACGGCGATCCGGTTCTGCCGGAAGTGGCGCAGAATCTGCGCAACAGCGGCATCGGCTTTATACCATTGCCTTCCGGCGACGGTGCCTACGGCCTGATTCCGGAACACCAGATGGCCGAGGCGCGCAGTCAGATGGAAGCCGCCGGCTACCGGGTCTCGGACGAGACCCTCACGGGTTCCGCCTGAGGCCTGTTCCCTGCTAGCTTGGAATGAATCCTGTCGGATCACACTGGGCTTGCTCCTATCATGCACGACCTGACACAGCATCGCTATTTCCGGCGCAACCAGCGTGGGCGTGATTTCGTGGTCAGTGACCTCCACGGCCGCCTGGACCGGCTCGATCACCGGCTGCAACAGCAGGCGTTCGACCCCGAGCGTGACCGCCTGTTCGCCGTGGGCGACCTCGTCGACCGTGGCGACGACAGCGCGGCGCTGGTCGAGCGGCTGGAGGAGCGCTGGTTCTTCAGTGTGCTCGGCAACCACGAACTGATGCTGCTGGATTCACTGGCGGACCCGGGCGCCCGGATGCTGCACGAACACAACGGCGGAGGCTGGTTTCACCGCCAGCCCTCAGGGGCGCAGCTCTACCAGGGCACGCTGCTGCATCAGCATCTGGCACTGGCCTTTACCGTGGAAACCATGAACGGTGCCGTGGGCATCATCCATGCCACGGCGCCCTCGGACTGGCGTACGGTGCAGGAGGTCCCCATGGATGACGGCCAGTGGGAGGAACTGGTCTGGGACCGGGCCGACTACAACCAGGCCCTGCGCACACCCGGCCTGGTTCCCCCGGTACGCCACGTGACCCGGGTGGTCCACGGCCATGTCTCCTGCGAGCAGCCGATACACGCGGCCAACCGTTTCTGGATTGACACGCTCTACCGCGGTGGTGATATTACCCTGATGCCGATCCCGGCCCTGCTCGGTATCCCCGAGCACCAGCGTTCCAGCGCAGGCTGAGACCCATGGGGACAACAATGCGCCGATCCATAACAGCCGCCACTGTTCTGCTGATCCTGCTGCCTCTCATCATGCCTGTTCCGGCCCTGGCAACCAGCGAGGCCCCACAGAGTGCGGACCGGGTCCTGGTGATCAAGAGCGAGCGCCGGCTGTACCTGATCCGTGACGGTGAACGCATCGAGAGTTTCCGCGTATCCCTGGGGCAGGAGCCGCAAGGGCACAAACTGTTCGCCGGCGACAACCGTACCCCTGAGGGCCAGTACACACTGGACTGGCGCAACCCCGATAGTGACTACTACCGCTCCATCCACGTCTCCTATCCCAGCCCGGAGGATCGCCGCAAGGCCCGGGCCTGGGGACAGGACCCGGGCGGTAACATCATGATCCATGGACTGCCCAATGAGGCCGGCGAGTGGAACTTCGCCTTTGAGGGGCTCGACTGGACGGACGGCTGCATTGCCGTGAACAACCGGGCAATGGATGAGATCTGGCGCCGGGTTACCGTCGGTACACCTATTGAGATCCGTCCATGAAAATGGTTTTCACAAACGGTCACTTTGCTACACTTGAAGCGGCATGGACTCCTCAAAGCCGAGTCCCGCCGAACATTAACCCGAAGATCAAGGGGATCATCATGAAGAAGCTGACGCTCGCCGGAATTGCACTGACCGCTGTTGCACTCGGCGGCTGTGCAAGCACCAACGACGACGCCATGAACACGGCAGACGATGCCATGGACACAGCGAACGATGCCGCGAACACGGCAGAGGGCGCTGACAGCAGTGCGTCTGATGCGCAGGCGCGGGCTGACGAAGCCTATGAGCTGGCCGAGGAAGCGCTTGAGCGCGCCAAGAATGCCGAGGAGTCGGCTGAGGAAGCCAACGAGCGGGCCAAGCGCATGCTGGACCGCGCTACCGGCAAGGAGTAAGCCGGTCCCGGGAAGCCGCCCCAGGGCGGCTTCTTTCCCTCACTCAAGACCCACCATCTTGTGCATCTGCACACTCAGTCGCCAGCGCGGATTCGCCATGCAGTAACGGATGGCCTCACGCGTGCTCGCGTCCCGCACCAGATCCCGATCCGCCCCTGCATCCGGGGATGACATGGGTGAAAGCAGCCGTGCCCGCGCCTCGATGCCGTCATAATCCGCCGGATCCTGCCCCTCCTGGGGATACACCAGCTTCAGTTCATCACAGCGCCGGATACGGATGCCGGTACCCGCCTTGGGGCTGACGCAGAGCCAGTCAATGCCGTCCGGGGCGTCCAGCGTGCCGTTGGTCTCCACCGCCACGAAGAAATGGCGCTGGTGGAAGGCCTCCAGGAGAGGGCCATCCAGCTGCAGCAGGGGCTCACCGCCGGTACAGACCACCATGGGGGATTCCTCCCCGCCTCCGGCACCCGGCCAGAGGGACGCGATATGGTCGGCGAGCTGTTCCGGCGTCTCGAACACGCCCCCATTGGGGCCATCGGTCCCCACAAAGTCCGTGTCGCAGAACCGGCACACCGCCGTGGCCCGGTCCTTTTCCCGGCCGGTCCACAGGTTGCACTTGCTGAAGCGGCAGAAGACGGCAACCCGCCCCGCCTGGAGCCCTTCCCCCTGGAGGGTGGTGAAGGCTTCCTTGATCCGGTACATCAGCGCGCATCCTCATAGGACAGGGGATCCGTAACGCCGTGGCCGGCAAAGGCCTCCAGCCGTTCCGTGCAGGCGCCGCAGCGGCCACAGGCCAGGGCCCGGCCGTTATAGCAGGTCCAGGTACGGCTGTAGTCCAGGTCCATGGCCAGCCCTTCACCCAGAATCTGACCCTTGGTGAGATGCATGAAGGGGGCCTCCACCCGCACGGCGTCGTAGTTGGCCACGCGGGCAACCCGGTCCATCTGCTCGATGAACTCGGGCCGGCAGTCGGGATAGATGGCGTGATCGCCGCCATGGGCCCCGTACCAGACCGCCTCCGCCCCACGGCTCACGGCATGACCGATGGCGAGCGACAGCAGGATCATGTTGCGGTTGGGCACCACCGTGGCCTTCATGCTGGCTTCGTGGTAATGCCCTTCCGGCACGGGTTCCGAATCGGTCAGCGCGGAACCGGCCAGCAGACTCTGGATGCCGGTGATGTCGACCACTTCGTGGTCAAGGCCAAGCTCCCGGGTCACGGACCGGGCACAGTCGAGCTCACGGGCGTGGCGCTGGCCGTAGTCAAAGGACAGGGCATCCACACGCCAGCCCTCTGCCAGCGCCCGGTGCAGCAGCGTGTAGGAGTCCATGCCTCCTGAATAGATCACAACAATGCGGCTCATTCGGGTTCCCGTGCGGTTGATAGGGTACCCATTCTATCAACCATGGACGGATTGCGGAGGCTCTGTAGGGACTACCCGCAGCCGCTCTTGAAAAAGCCCCGCTCAGGGATACACTGAGGGTATGGAGTCAGAAGGCATTTATACCATGACAACAGGTGGTACCCCCTTGAGGGGGACATCCATTACGACACGAAAGCACCCGCTGACGACCGCGGGCTCCTGAACGGTATGCAAGGCCGGAGGGAGCCCTGTGGGGTCGCCTCCGGTCGGTTGGGCTGATGCCCTGTCCGAAAGCCCGGAGGTGACCGCCTCCGGGTTTTTTCGTTGTACTGAATCCGAACAACGCGGACAGGAGGGGTCCCATGAGCCAGAAAGCCAGTCACAACAGCAACCGTATCCGCCGCCCCGGGCGTCTGCCGTTCCTGGACGCCATCTGCAAGCGTCTCAACCAGCGCGTGAACCTGGAGGACGAACGCTCGGTTCTGGCTCTGTATGAGCGTGGGTGGATCTTCCACGGTGTTCTGGGCACACCAAGCGAGGCTGAGAGCCGCTACATCCGTTCTCTTGCAGGCCGGTACAACTCCTGGATCCAGAAACAGGTGGCCTGAGGGGAAGGAGGGCGCACAACAGCGGCTCAGGTGCCGCTGTTGTGGATCATCATGTAGTTGTTGACCACGTCCTGGATCTTTTCCCGGGAATAGGGCTTGACCACATACCCATTGGCGCCGGCGGTAATCGCCCGTTGGATGCTGTCGATGGAATCATCGGCGGTAACCAGCACCACATGCTGCTGCCGGTTGGCCGCCTTGATCTCCTTCATGACCTCATGGCCGTCACGATCCGGCAGGCCAAGGTCCAGCATCACGATCTGGAAGCTGTCGGCACTGAAGGCCTCCAGCCCGGAAACCGCATCCCCCGCTTCCATCACCCTGCCCACGCCCACGGCATAGAGCATCTCGGTGAGCATCTGGCGCATGGTGGGCTCGTCCTCAACAACAAGCACGTTGAGATTCGTCATTGCGTCCCCTCGATTATTGTCCCGCCTTTCAACTATAGCAGGCGTGCACCCTCACGCCTCATCGTCTGACATCTTCTGATTTTCTCCATTGCTGCCGGGAAGCTCCAGCTCGCGTGCCCCGTCCTGTTCACCTTTCTCAGCATCCTCGCCGGCGAAAAGGACCGGATCAGGGCGCGTCAGGAGGTTGCTGATGCTGATCGCGGTGGTATAGAGCGAGATGGCCAGAATCAGCAGTATCGGCTGGACGAACACAACCATCCGGGGCACCTCCTCACTGGTGGTGATCAGAAGCAGCATCAGGATGGCTGGCCCGAGCACCAGCAGCAGGGTCAGCGCCAGAAAGAACACAATGCGCTCCCGGAACTGGCTCAGATTGTGGTCGGTGATCAGCCCGAGCACGAACTTGCCCAGAGCCAGACCGCCCAGAATCGCTGCGGCAATCGAAAGATCCGGGGCCACGAGCGTGGCCTCCGCATTGCCATGCCAGGCACGGGTCAGGGCAATCACGGCAAACGGGAAGAGGATGAAGATCACATCCGCGTAGGTCCCGTACATCATGTTGACGGTTTCGTGATTCGTACGATGCTCCGGAAGATGGTTCATGGCGTCATCCTGTTACTGTTGGCTATCCCCGTCCCTCCAGAGCCTGCCGGATGAGGCCGGCCAGCTCCGGATACAGGTTGACCGCGTGGGTCACGTCCTGGTTCTTGAGGGCGCGCTCCACTTCCGCGGCCTTCTCCGTGATCAGCGGGTACCCCATGGCGCCCGCCGTTCCCTTGATCTGGTGGACCTGGCGCTGCAGGGCCATCCAGTGTTCATCCCGTATCGCCTGCTCCATCAGCTCCAGCCGCTCCGGCAGTCCTTCCAGGAACTGATCGACCAGGTGCTGGATATCCGGATCCGTTCCCGACTCTGATTCGTCCTCCGCCGGTTCCGGGCCCCCCAGATGCTTCTGCAGCAGAATCCGCAGCTGGCCGGAATCAATGGGTTTGTGAAGAACCCCGTCACAGCCCGCCTTCTGGAGTTCATCCACTTCCGTTTCATTGCCGGCGGTAAAGGCAATGATCGGCCGCCGGAAACCGGTCTGTCGCAGCATCCGTGTCGCCTCCGGGCCATCCATCTCCGGCATGTGACTGTCCATCAGCACCAGGTGGACCGTCTCGCTCATGGCCGTGGACACCGCCGCGGAACCGGTCTCCACCGTCAGGACGGTCACCCCGAAACGCCCAAGCAGCCGTTCAACGAGACGGCTGTTGTCCTCGTTATCCTCTGCTACCAGGATCGTGCCCTGATACTGGTGTACCGATTCCGTCCGGGCCTCATTGCGCACCCGCAGGTAACGCGCCAGCATCTCGTAGAAGCGGCGCTTGTCGATGGGCTTGGCCAGGTAATCGTCACAGCCAGCCTCCTGATAGTCCTGCAGATCCTCGGCCATGACATTGGCCGTCAGTGCGACGACCGGCGTGTTGACGCCGGCTTCCCGGATGGCCCTGGTGGCATCCCGGCCGTTCATCACCGGCATCTGGATGTCCATCAGGATCAGATCCCACGCTTCGCTGGTCGCACGCTCCAGCGCCTCGGCGCCGTTACCCACATGGGCCACCTCGGCCCCGGTGCGGGTGATGAGCAGATCCACCAGCTTGCGGTTCACCTCGTTGTCCTCGGCCACCAGGATGCGCCCACTCAGGTGGGGCGCATGGAGCATGGGCAGCTGGCGGCGGCGCTGGGTCATTTCCGAGGCATCGCGGATCATGTGGACGTCTTCCAGAGGCCCGCTGTCGATGGTGACCTCGAACTCACTGCCCTCGCCATAGACGCTGTCGACCCTGATATCACCGCCAAGCAGCTCCGCCAGATGCCGGGAGATGCTCAGGCCCAGGCCGGTGCCGCCGTACTGGCGGGCGGTGGCGGCGGCGCCCTGGGCGAAGGGATCGAACAGGCGCTCCATCTGCTCGGGCTTCATGCCGATGCCGGTATCCACCACTTTGGCGTGCAGCGTTTCCTGCTCCCGGTCGCAGCGGATCGCGATGTGAATGCTGCCCCTGTCGGTGAACTTGAGCGCATTGCCGCACAGGTTGATCAGGATCTGGCGGAAGCGCGTCGGGTCGGTGCGGATGACCTCCGGCAGCGGGTACTCGCACTGGATGAAGAATTCCAGCCCCTTCTCCCGGGCCCTGGGGGTGAAGAAGGCGCGCACCTCATCCAGCAGCTCCGGAAGATTGACGTTCAGGCGCTCCACCTCGAGCTTGTTCGCATCGATCTTGGAATGATCAAGAATATCGTTGATCAGGTCGAGAAGATGACGCCCGGAGCGGACCACCGTCTCGGCACTGCTGCGTTTCTCGGACTCGCTGAGATCCGGTTCCATAAGGGTTTCGCCATAGCCGATGATCGCCGCCAGTGGCGTGCGGATCTCGTGGCTCATGTTCGCCAGGAACTGACTCTTGGCGGCGGCGGAGTTGCGGGCGATCTCCTTCTCCAGCCGCTCGTTCTCGCGCTCCTTCTCGATCTCGTGGCGCTGGCGCCGCTCGGTCACGTCCACGAAGGTCCCCTCCAGGTGGCTGGGCTCGCCCTCCTCGGTGTAGATGGTGCGGATGGAAATATTGGCCCAGCGTTCCTCGCCCTGGCAGGTTTCGAAAATGCCTTCGACCCCGTGTACCTCGCCCTCTTTCTCCAGCTGCCGGATCACCCAGTGACGGACGCTCGACTGGGAGAAGCAGGCCCGCAGCGCATCCGGAACGCCATTGATCAAGGCCTCGACAGAGCTGTACCCCAGGATCCGCGCCATGGAGGGATTGGCGTCCAGGAACCGGCAGCGGGTCGACATCTGGAAGATGCCTTCCATGGCGTTCTCGAACAGCGCGCGGTAGCGGTGGAGATTGGCCACCGCCTGCTGGTTCCACTCCAGGGCCTCGCGCTGGACGATCTTGATGCGGTTGGCGAACGCCAGGGACAGCAGAATGTTCTGGGCCACGAACCCGATCTGGGGCGCGTGGCTGGTAAGGCTGTTGAGTGGGTAATAGCCCATGACCGCGGTGCCGTAGAAGCCCACGCCCACCAGGGTGCACAGCCAGGAAACAAAGTAGATCCCGGCACTGGGCAGTTCATTGCGCCAGGCCCAGTAGCTGAGGGCGATGATCACCACCGCCAGGCCCACGGAGCCGACCACGGTCCACTCCATCGCCACGTGGTAGTCGTGGAAGAGGCTGATCACGAGGGTGGTGATGGCCGCGTACAGGCAGAGCTTCAGCACCTGGTCCAGATGGGCGGCGCGGTTGCGGGTATCCAGGAGCTCGCGCGCCATCATGGTGCCAAAAATCCAGCTCAGCTGGATGTAGATGTGCAGGTACTCCTTGTGGAGCCAGGGCTGTAGCCCGCCGAACACCTGCGTGCCATGCACCTGCTCGGTCATCACGAACAGCATGGCGAACAGGATGTAGCTGGTGTAATAGATGTAGCCCGGTTCGCGCACCACCAGGGTGACGAAGAAGTTGTAGGCGAAGAGGGCGAACAGTGCCCCCATGAACAGCCCCTGGATCCACTCGTCCACCGCGACCTTGCCCAGGTAGCTGTCCAGCTCCCAGAGGTTCAGGGGCAGGCGCATGGTATTGCGGGTCTCAACGCGCAGGTACAGGGTGTAGCGCTCGCCGGGTGCCATGTCCAGGCGGAAGGATGGATTGGGTACCGCGAACTCCCGCTCGGACCAGTCATCCGCATAGCGGTGCTGCTGCCGGGTTACGACCTCGCCCTGTTCATTGACCAGGTACAGATCCGCCTGGTCGACCAGCGGCAGCACCAGCTCGACCACCCAGTCGGCCACTGGGTGTCGGCCGTTGCGGTAGACAAGATCGCGCTTGATCCAGAAAACCGACTCGGTATAGCCGTAGTTGAGCACCCCCACGGTGTGTTCGTTGAACGCCGGCGTATTGCCGGCGATCACATCCTCCAGGCTGTATTCATGGGCCTCGTCCTGGAGATAGCGGAAGCAGCTGCCGATATTATGGTGTTCCTCCCCGTCATGGACCTCCACGGGACCGTCCAGGCAGCTCCCGGCCTCCTGCCCGCTGCTGGCCCCGGAGGCCACAGCAGGACACAGCACCGCCAGCACAAGCAGTAACCAGGCATACCGGATATGGACGGGCAATCTGGCGTTCAAAACTGTGATCTCTCCGGACGCGGGGAAAGCCATGGCAGAGTATGCTGCAAATGGGCATTCACCGGAACAGTATGGTCGCTGGAGTGGATTGATGAAAACGCGCTTGTGTTTCAGGGCGTACACCGCGCCTCTGGC
>JBNJDI010000056.1:0-15605 GCA_051744725.1 Pseudomonadota bacterium
CACCTGCGGGCACTTCTCAGAGGTTCCGGAGGGCTATCCAGAGGATCTGTGGGGACGGGATATCATCATCACCACGCCCGGCATCCACAACCATCTCAAGCCCCTGCTTCCGGAGCCCGACTGAACGGAATCAGGCCGCCGGCTGCGGTGTGAACGCGGCGAGCGGATGCTCGGAGCTGATACGCAGATGCAAGGTCTCACCCGCGGCGTCACCGGCAGCCTGATGCCTGGACGCCATCTTCACCGCACCCAGACTCTGCCAGAGAGTATCCCGGTTTGCCCGGACTCCGCGCCCTGCTGCGCCTGGCGACACTGTGGAACATCCCGATCGCGTCCAATGAGAGCACGGCGGACTTCCTGATTTCATCGCCGTGTTTTCAGGCTAATGCCAGGGCGGTTCCCGGGTTGGGCGGGAAAGACTGAGTCAACTTCCTCGTTTCAGCCTGAACGCCGTACTCAGCTCATCCCCGAAGTAACGCCCGAAAGCGCCGAGCACGCTCAGGTTCAGGTCCACCGGCTCGCCGTCAGCCAGGTGGAAGATCTGCTGGCAGTACCAGGCCTGGCCGCCGAGCACGTTGATCATCTTCATTGGCATCAGCGGGCTGGCCGGTGAGAGCCAGCCCCGGTCGGCCAGGCGCAGGCGCTGTTCATGGCTTACGGCCTGGTCGATGCGGCCTTCGATCAGCTCTTTCGGAGTGTCCGGGTCCGTGCACAGAGGCCGGCCCAGGCCGATCATGTCCAGCTCCCCACTCGCCAGGGTCTCGTCCATCAGTGACCGGCTGCGGAAACCGCCCGTCACCATCAGCGGGCACTGGCAGACCTCCCGGATGGCCTGCGCATACTCCAGAAAGTAGGCTTCCCGGGCGCGGGTGCTGGCGCGCTGTTCCGGTTCATGCGCCGTGCCCTCATCGCCGCTGTACCCGAGCAGGCGCGGCTGTTCGTAGGTGCCACCGGAAATCTCCAGAAGGTCGATGCCTTCGTCATCCAGCCACTTCACCACCTTGAGGCATTCCTCGTGGCTGAAGCCGCCCTTGCGGAAGTCGTCCGAGTTCAGCTTCACCGCTACCGGGAAGTCCGACCCGACGCGCTCACGCACCGCCCTGACCGTCTCCAGCAGGAACCGCGCCCGGTTGGCGAGCGAGCCGCCCCACTGATCCGTGCGCTGATTCGTCACCGGCGACAGGAAGGAGGACAGCAGGTAACCATGGGCGCCATGCACCTGCACACCCGTGAATCCGGCATCCCTGGCGATGCGGGCGACATTCGCGAAGCGTTCGATGAAGTCCCGGATTTCAGCGTCACTCAGCGCGCGCGGCCGGGCGTAGTTGCCCATCAGTTCCAGCCGCACTTCCGAAGGGCCCACGGGCTTGGTCGTCACGTAGCGCGGCGACTGGCGGCCGGCATGGGAAATCTGCATCCACAGATGATTGCCGTTGCGCGTGCCTTCCCGAGCCCAGGCACGCAGTGCCGCCATCCCCACCGGCTCACCGTCTGCCGGTGCCGGATCGATGGCCACGTTGCCCGGGCGTTCCAGCACGGTGCGGTCGATCATGACGTTGCCGGTGATCAGAAGCCCGGCGCCCCCATCCGACCAGCGCCCATAGAGGCGCTGATGACGCTCGGTGGCGTGCGACTCGCTGTCCGCAAGGCCCTCGGTCATGGCGGCCTTGGCAAGACGGTTGGGGATGACAGCGCCACAGGGCAGCGTTAACGGCGAATCAAGCGTCACTGAATCCGTCATCAGAAAAAGGTTCCGTCCAGCGGTGAGGAGGCACTGGCATAGGCCCGCTTCGGCATGCGCCCGGCCGTGTAGGCCTCACGCCCGGCTTCAATCGCCTTGCGCATGGCCCCAGCCATCCGCACCGGATCCTTCGCCTCGGCGATGGCGGTATTCATCAGCACCCCGTCGCACCCCAGCTCCATGGCCAGGCTCGCATCCGAGGCGGTACCCACGCCCGCATCCACCAGTATCGGCACACTGGCGTTCTCGACGATGGTGCGGATGTTGTAGCGGTTCTGGATCCCCAGCCCGGAGCCGATGGGCGCCCCCAGCGGCATCACCGCAATGCAGCCCATCCGTTCCAGCTTCAGGGCAATCAACGGGTCATCGTTGGTGTAGACCATCACCCGGAAGCCATCATCAATCAGCTGCTCCGCCGCTTTCAGGGTCTCGGTCACATCCGGGTACAGGGTCTTCTCATCCCCCAGCACCTCCAGCTTCACCAGGTTGTGACCATCCAGAAGCTCGCGCGCCAGCTTGCAGGTGCGCACCGCATCCTTCGCCGAGTAACACCCAGCGGTATTCGGCAGCAGCGTGTACTTCTCCGGCGAGACAATATCCAGAAGGCTCGGCTCATCCGGGTTCTGCCCCAGGTTCGTGCGCCGCACCGCCATGGTCACCATCTCCGCTCCGCTGGCCTCGATGGCGTCTTTGGCCTGCTCCCAGCTGGCGTACTTGCCGGTCCCCACCAGCAGGCGGGAACGGTAGGTGGTGCCGTCGATGGTAAGCGGGGTGTCCTGTGGGGTCTCGTGGGTCATGGTGTCTCTCGTTTCAGGGCGTTCGATCGCGACCGGGGTCGCTCCTACAGGGGCGCGGATCAGCGCGGACGGGCGCTGGCTCAGCCACCGCCGATGGCGTAGACGACCTCCACCTGGTCACCGGGCGACAGCTGGTGCGATGCGTGCTCGCTGCGGGGCACGATTTCCTCGTTCACCTCCACGGCAATCCGCCGCCCGGTGAGTTCCAGCTGATCCACCAGCGCCTGGATGCTTGCGCCTTCGCTGACTTCAGTGTTCTCGCCGTTCAGTACGATCTTCATTTCTAAAGCCCGATCCAGCTGGAGTGCATGGTGATGGGTATCGGGGAGGTCTTTCCGGGAAGCTCGATCGCCAGGGATGGCGATCGCGCAGCGTCCATGGATGGATTCATAGCGATTCCCGGAAAGACCTCCCCGATGCCCATCTTCCCGAAAACCAACAAGCTTGAGATGTCATTTATACAAAAATGAGGCTTTCGAGAGCCAGCTTCAAGCCCCCAGCCGCAACCCAGCCACAACCAGACACACCCAACCAACCAGAAACGCCACACCCCCAATCGGCGTGATCGCCCCCAGAACCCGGACACCACTCAGAACCAATGCATACAGACTACCACTGAACAGCAGCGTACCCACCAGAAACGCCCAGGCCGCCGGCACCAGCCAGGACGCATCCGGCCGCATCATTCCGATCAGAGCCACGCCCAGCAACGCCAGCGCATGGAACATCTGGTACTGCACTGCCGTCTGGAACACGCTCATGTAATGCTCAGAGAGCTTGCCCTCAAGCGCATGCGCACCTAAGGCCCCGGCCGCCACCGCCAGACCACCCAGAACAGCGGCAACCGCCAGCCAGGTGCCAGCCGGGAATCCAGTCTCAGTCGCAGGGTTCAACACGGTTCATCTCCCTCGTATCCAGGTTCATTGCCGTAAGCTGGCCGTTATAGACACAGCCCGTATCCAGACCGTAAACGCCGGGCGTGTCCGTGCGGCCCTCAAGCGCCGCCCAGTGCCCGAAAATCAGCTCCGTGGCATCCGGCCGCGGGTACTGGAACCAGGGCGCAAAGCCCTCAGGCGCGGCACCGGCGCCCTCCTTGGTGACCAGATCCAGGGTGCCGTCCTCGGCCAGGAAGCGCATGCGGGTGAAATAGTTGGTGATCACCCGCCAGCGGTCCATTCCCTCAAGGGCCGAATCCCAGCGTTCCGGCTGATTACCGTACATCTCCCGGAAGTAACGCGATGCCTCGTTGCTCTGGATCACCGTCTCCAGTTCCCGGCTGTAGGCCACCGCCTCCTGCGCTGTCCACAGATGCGGAATCCCCGCATGGACCATCAGCAGGCCGCGCCCTTCGTCCGGAATCGCAAAATTCTGCTGCAGCAGCCAGTCGATCAGGTCATTGCGATCCGGTGCCTCCAGGATGGCCTGCAGCGTATCCTTGGGCCGGGGTTCATGCCCGCCCAGCGCCACGGCCAGGAAGTGCATGTCATGATTGCCCAGGGTCACCAGGGCATTGGCGCCCAGGTCCCGCACCAGCCGCAGGGATTCCAGTGACTTGGGGCCCCGGTTGATGATGTCGCCCACGAACCAGAGCCGGTCCCGGTCCGGGCTGAAACCGATGCGATCCATCAGGGCTCTCAGGCTGTCATGGCAGCCGTGAATGTCGCCGATGGCGTACTCACTCATTCCGTACTCCCATTGGATTGCTGTGCGTACAGATCATTGGCCAGCATCACATAGTCCGCCAGCGTCAGGTTCTGGGGCCGCAGCGTGGGATCAACGCCCAGGCGCGGCCAGTCAGCATCCCCGAACAGCGGCGCCAGCGCCTTGCGCAGGGTCTTGCGGCGGGCGTTGAAAGCCGTACGCACCACCTTGGCCAGCAGTTCCGTGTCATGGGCCGGGTTGTCGATGGCGCCATGGGGCACCAGCCGCACAATGGCGGATTCCACCCTGGGGGCCGGGCTGAAGGCACCCGACCCCACCGTGAACAGCGGCTGCACCCGGCAGCGGTACTGGGTCATGATGGCCAGCCGGCCCCACTGGCTCTCCCCTGGCGCCGCGGCCATGCGCTCCACCACCTCCTTCTGGAGCATGAAGTGCATATCGCGGATCACATCGCCGAACTCAAGCAGATGGAAGATCAGCGGCGTGGCGATGTTGTAGGGGAGGTTACCCACGGCCCGGATCGGCCCCTTGCCGGCAATGGCGTGGTAGTCAAAGCGCAGGGCATCGCCTTCGTGGATGGTCAGCTCCGGGTAACGGAAAAACTGCGCCCGGAGGCCGGGAATCAGGTCCCGGTCGAGCTCGATCATCTGCATGGACGGGCAGGCTTCCAGCAGCGGTTCACTGAGCGCCCCCATCCCGGGCCCAATTTCCACCAGATTGTCTTCCGGCGTGGGGTTGATGGCGCCCACGATGCGGTCGATCACCCCCGCATCGTGCAGGAAGTTCTGGCCGAAGCGCTTACGCGCTTGATGCCCCGCCGGTCGGCTCATGCGCGCCCCTTCCGTGCCCGTTCCCGCTGGCGCACCATGTGGGCCGCGGTCTGGATGGCCTCATGCAGGCTGCCGGGGTCCGCCTGCCCGGTGGCGGCCAGGTCCAGAGCCGTACCGTGGTCCACGGAGGTGCGGATGATCGGCAGCCCCAGGCTGATGTTCACGGCCCGGCCGAAGCCCTTGTACTTGAGTACCGGCAGACCCTGGTCGTGGTACATGGCCAGCACGGCATCCGCCTCTTCCAGGTTGTAGGGCGTGAACAGGGTATCCGCCGGCAGCGGCCCGGTCAGGTTCATGCCCTCGCTGTTCAGCCGTTCCAGCAGCGGTTCGATCACGTCGATCTCTTCGCGGCCGAGATGGCCACCTTCCCCGGCATGCGGATTGAGGCCCGCAACCAGGATGTGCGGCTGGTTAATGCCGAAATGTTGTTTCAGATCGGCATGCAGGATCTGGAGCACCCGGCTGAGGCGGGTGCCGGTAATGGCATCCGGCACTTCACGCAATGGCAGGTGGGTGGTGGCCAGCGCCACGCGCAGCCCTTCGGTGGCCAGCATCATCACGACGCCACTGGCGCCGGTTTTCTCCTGCAGGAACTCGGTGTGACCACTGAAGTTGATACCGGCCTCATTGATCACCCCTTTGTGCACCGGTGCGGTCACCATGCCATCCACGATACTGAGCTGGCAGGCCTCCACGGCCGCTTCGAGGGTGCGCAGCACATAGCCGGCGTTCTCCGGGTCGAGCTGCCCGGCCCGGGTTGTGGCGACGGAGGCAACAGACCAGACCGGAAGCACCCCGGCGTCGGTCGGAATGGGCTGGTCCGGTTCCCAGGGCTCAATCCGCACGTCCAGTTCCAGCACCCGGGCCCGCTCACGCATCAGGTCGGCATCCGCGACCACCACCAGTTCCGTTTCCCGCTCGCGGTCGGCCAGGGTGAGACAAAGATCGGGCCCGATGCCGGCGGGTTCACCGGCCGTGACCGCCAGCCGTGCCGGACGGGTCACAGCGCCCCCTCCATGCCAGTGACCACGGTCTTGATGTCCACGTAGGCCTCTTCGCGGATCTGGGTCAGCCAGTTCTGGAGCTCCAGCTCGTACTGGCGCTGCTGCAGGGCCTGGCGGGCCTCGTTGCGGCGGATCTCGTCGCTCTGCTCCGCCACGCGCTTATCCTCAACCTTGAGGATGTGCCAGCCGAACCGCGAGCGGAAGGGGCTGCTGGTCTCACCAACGCCGGTGTCCATCATGGTGTCCTCAAACGCCGGCACCATCTCGCCGGGGCCGACCCACCCCAGTTCACCGCCTTCAGAGAGGGTACCAGGATCATCCGAATGCTCCTGCGCCAGCTCGGCGAAGTCGGCGCCGTCCTCCAGATCGGACTGGATCTCGCGGATCAGCGACTCCGCCTCGGCTTCGGAACGGTCCTCGGTATTGACCAGGATATGGCTCACCTTGCGCTGTTCCACTTCATTGGTGTCCTGCCCCCGGCGGTCCAGCGGTGTGACCACATGGAAGCCACTGCCGCTCTGCAGTACGGCCGAAGGCTCGCCCACGTCCAGGCGCGGGATCTCGCCGGCCACCAGCGAGGGGAGTTCCTGGCCGGAACGCCAGCCCAGCTCACCGCCTTCCAGCGCATTACGGCCATCGGATTCGGACACTGCCAGCTCGCGGAAGTCAGCGCCGTCCTCGACCTGCTCCTGGATCGACTTCGCCTTGCTGCGGGCCGCCTGGACCTCTTCCTCATCGTTGAAGTTGTTCACCTCGATCAGGATATGGCCGAGCAGGTGTTCAATCCCGGAACGCTCACGGGCTTCCGCGGAGCTCAGGAAGTTGTCCACTTCCCTTTCGGTGACCCGCACCCGACGCCCCACGCGCTGCTGCTGAACGCGGCTGACCAGCATCTCCCGGCGGATCTGCTCACGCGCCTGCTGGAAGCTCAGGCCCTCGCTGGACAGCGCCTGCTCGAAGGCGTCCAGGCTGTTGAAGCCATTGTTCCGGGCCACATTGCGCATGGCGTCGTTGAGCTCGGAGTCCCCAATGCGCATGCCCATCTGGCGGGCCCGCTGGATCTGGATCTCCTCCAGGATGAGCTGGTCCAGAACGCGCTGGCGCAGCACCGATTCCGGCGGCAGCCGCGTGCCCTGGGCGCTGAGGCGTGATCGGATCTGCTGGATCCGCGCCTGGAGCTCGGACTGGAGCACCACGCCCTCGTCCACCACGGCCACGACGCGGTCCAGCGGCTGGCGTTCGGCTCCGGCCGCCAGCATGGGCAGGCAGGCCAGGAAGACCAGTGCCAGCAGGCTTGAAGGGCGCTGTCGTTTCGGAATCATGCTTACCTCAGTCTGAATGGGTTCAGGGCCATCGTTCCTGCGCCGGGCGCCGCAGCTGTTCGGGCGTCGGGCGCTCTCTGATGGCAGTGCGCTGATCAAAGCCGGGAATGGCATCGCGGGCGGTGTCCTGGGCATCGCCGCTGCCCCCCAGCCCGAGCAGCTGGATCTGGAACAGGAACCGGGTGTCCAGTCCCTCATCCCGGGTACGGTAACGCTGGGCCACCAGCTGCAGGTTCCAGCAGCAGCTGCTGTACTCAACCCCGAGCAGTGTGCCCGCTGTCTCCTTATTGTCCATATCGTAGAGCCAGCGGCCAATCAGGCTCGTCTGTTCACCCAGCGCCACCACGGTGCTCACATCCGACTGTTCCAGGTCGGTATCCGCGTCATAGGTGTGACCGGCATTGAACAGGTAGCGGTAGTCACTGGTGTGGAAGCGGAACTGGCTGCGCCCGCGAACGGTCTCGCGTTCGTCCGCGTCCCACTGACCGGTAACCCGCAGGTCCATGGTTTCCAGCGGCCGCAGCAGGAGCTCACCAGCATACGGGGACCGCCGTTCCTCCGTGGTTCCGGCCCCGTTGAGAGCCACCTCCTCATCCTCGAACCGCTGGATCTGGCCAAGGCTCACGCGGGCCCGCTCGATTCCGGCGTCCATATCATACACCCGTGAGGTCAGCGCCGTCGTGAGGCGGTTGTTGTCCCCCACGCGGTCACCGCCCACGAAGCGGTCACGGGCGAAAAGCTGGTTGAAGTTGAAGGAGTTGAGCCGGGTGTCAAAGACCGGGATATCCTCCTGCTCACGCTCCGGTGAGTACACATAGTACAGCCGTGGCTCCAGCGTCTGGTTGTACATGCTGCCCCCCACATCAAAGAAACGGTCGAAGTAGAGTCCGGCATCCACGTCCGCAAAGGGGACGCTGCGGCTGAAGCGCTCATCCCGTTCAATGTCGTCGAGCTGGTACTGGGTATGGTCAAGCATCACGGAGGTACTGACAAAGCCCGGCAGGCCCCGCAATTCCCAGCCCACCTCCGGGCGGGCACGCAGCCGGTGGCCAATGGCCGCCTCCGTGCCCTGCAGGTCCCGGTTCTCACGCCAGAAATGGTTGTACTCGGTATCCTGCGTGGCGTACCAGTTTCCACTGCTGGTATTGAGGTCAAGCTGCACGCGCGGCAGCTGATTGTAGGGGCGGCGGCCTTCCGGAATGGCGGGATCAATGGTCTGGAAGCCGCGCAGTGCCGCCGAGAAATTCACTCCGGGCTGGCTGTAGCGGATGCGCCCATCCCGACTCAGATGGGTGTTCTGCTGGATGTCCAGGGTGCGGTTGAGATCACTGGAATAGTCGTCATCGGAGATCGCCGCGTAATCCAGGTCCCCGCGCCAGCCGCCACCGAAGTCGGCATTACTGGTCACATCCAGGCCCCAGCGCTTGCCGTCCATGCCGGGGTTTTCCGACTCGAATTCGGAGTCACTGTCGATGAAGCCCAGCTGCACATCCGTCTGCCCGAAGCGACTCAGGTAGCGGGTCTCCAGTTCCGAGAAATAGCCCCGGCCATGGATGTACTGCGGGGTATAGGTGGCATCGTAGTGGGGCGCCAGATTCATGTAGAAGGGCGTGGCAAGGAAGAGTCCGCTGCCGGTATTGGAGGTTCCGAACGTCGGGTACAGGAAACCGGTATGACGGCGGTCATCAATCGGGAACCGGATCCAGGGTATGTACATCACCGGAAAATCCTTCACCCGCAGCCGGACATTGCGGGCGGTGCCGAAGCCGCTGGCCTGATCCAGGTCAACCCCACTCGCCGCCAGCGACCAGTCATTGCGGCCCGGCTGGCAGGTGGTCATGACCGCCTGATCAATGCGCATGGCCTCTTCCCCGGTGCGCTCGATGCGACCGGCGCTGCCGCGCATGTGGGCGTCATGGAGCAGGAAGCTGGCAGTATTGAGGGTCAGGTCGCCGCCCTGATCATTTGCTCGGGCCTGTTTGCCGGTCAGAAGAACACCGCTGGCACGACTGACCACGTCACCCTCCAGATTGAGCTGACCACTGGTCTGATCATACTGGGCACGGTCGCTGCGGGCGCGCATTTCACCCTGGCGCACCCGCACGTCCCCGCTCAGGTCCAGGGTCTCATCCATACGGTAGCGGGCGTCACGGCTGGTGATGTGGACAGGCCGGCCTTCACCATCTTCTGCGGAGGCGTCATCGGCACTGCTGGCTTCGAGTGCAGGGGGGCGATAGGTGCCGCCACAGTAGGCCGGCACCTTTTCCTGCAGTTCCGGGGGCAGCTGCTCCCACTCCACCCAGTCGATGGCGGCGGCCGAGCGCGGCTCCTGGGCCTGCGCGGACATACAGGCGAGCGTGATGCTGATAGCCAGCATCCGGAATCGCCCGGCGCGGTTGTTTATCCACCTCTGTATTGCCACTCACCCTCTCCGGAGCGTCCACCGGCATGCGGCTGAAACAGGGGCACAGTCTACATGGGCCACTGCAGCATGTTAACGCTCTCTGGCCAGCTGGCAGAGGGTTAATGCAGAATACAACACATCTGAAAGGTGCTGCCTGGCGCGGCGCCCATCAACGGGAGCAACCATGGATCAACGCTACGATGCCATGCTGACCTGGCTTGGCCAGCACCTCGGAACGGCGCCGCGGGCACCGGAGCCGGTAGCCGGCGACGCCAGTTTCCGGCGCTATTTTCGGGTACAGACCCCGGAAGGCTCCTGGATTGTGATGGACGCGCCGCCGGAGAAGGAATCCTGCGAGGCCTTTGTAACGCTCACCCGCCACTGGCACCAGCACGGCCTGCATGTGCCGCAGCTGCTGGCCGAGGACCAGGAACAGGGATTCCTGCTGCTGGAGGATCTGGGCGACCGGCTCTACCTGGATGAACTCACCGACGAGGCAGCCGCGGACCGGCTCTACGGCGAGGCCCTGAGTGCGCTGGTCCGGCTGCAGGGTCTGCCCTCCCCCCCGGATCATCCCCTGCCGCCCTATGACCGCGAGCGCCTGCAGCAGGAAATGCAGCTTTTCCCGGACTGGCTCCTGGAACACAAGCTCGGCCTGAAGCTCTCCAGCCAGGAGCAGGCCATGCTGGCGACCACCTTCGCCACCCTGACCGAATCCGCCCTGGCCCAGCCCCGGGTCACCGTCCACCGTGATTACCACTCCCGTAACCTGCTGGTGACGGCCAACAACAGCCCCGGTATCATCGACTTCCAGGACGCGGTCACCGGCCCCATCACCTATGACGCGGCCTCACTGCTGCGTGACTGCTACGTTGCCTGGCCGCAGGAAAAGGTCTGCCAGTGGCTGGAGACCTACCGCCTCCAGGCACGCGACGCCGGACTGCACCAGGCGGACGAGGCCACATTCCGTCAGTGGTTCGAGCTCATGGGCATCCAGCGCCACCTCAAGGCCAGCGGCATCTTTGCCCGGCTCGACCAGCGCGACGGCAAACCGCGCTACCTTGCGGACATCCCGCGTACTCTGGAATACATCATTCTGGCCGCACGCCGCCAGCCGGCTCTCGAGCACTTCGGGGACTGGCTCGCGGAACGGGTGGCACCGGCAGTGGCACCGATGACGGGGGCCACATGAAGGCCATGATCCTGGCAGCCGGGCGCGGCGAACGCCTGCGGCCACTGACCCTGGAGACGCCCAAGCCGCTGCTGCCGGTTGGCGGGCGGCCGATGATCCAGTGGCACATTGAGGCCCTGGTGCAGGCGGGGGTTCCGGACATCGTCATCAACACCGCCTGGCTGGGAGAGCGGATTGAGGCCGGGCTCGGCGATGGCGCCCATCTGGGGGCCAGCATCGAGTACTCCCGGGAAGGCGAGCCGCTGGAAACACTGGGCGGGTTACGCCGGGCGCTGCCAATGCTCACTGAGACAGACAGTGAATTCCTGGTCATCAACGGGGATGTCTGGACGGATTTCGACATCACCCCGCTTGCTGCCGGTCCACTGGAAAAAAACACGGATGCGCACCTGGTCCTGGTGCCGAACCCACCCCATCACAGTGGTGGGGATTTCGCACTGGCCAATGGCCGCGTAACCAGAGAGCATGGTGAATGGCTAACCTTTGCCGGCATCAGCCGGCTGCACCGGCGGCTGGTTGACGGCGCACCCGCCGAAGAGGACCGGCTTGGCCCCGTCCTGGGCAGGGCCTGCCAGCAGGGGCGGGTAAGCGGCATCCGCCACGACGGTCACTGGGTGGACGTTGGCACCCCCGAGCGCCTCGGAACGGCGCGCACACTGGCAGGGAGTGGGACAGCCCCATGAACTCGAAACAGAGCCACAACAGTACGGAAGCACTACCAGAAAACCTCTCGGACCTGCTCCGCGAGCTTGCATCCTGCGGCCACCACGGCGCACGGCTTCTGGAGCGCACCGGCCTGCCCCGCTGGGCACGCGGTACGCTGTTCCGGCTGATGGGCTATGTGGCCAAGGCGGACGGGCGGGTGAGCGAGCTGGACATCCGCTACGGCGAGTCCCTGATGCGCAATTTCAATGCCGGCCCCCGCCAGCGCCAGCGGCTGATCCGCCGCTTCAGTGCCGGCAAGCAGGACAGCCAGCCGGTGGTGCCGCCGTGGTTCCGGCTGATCTGCCGTCGCTCGCCGGATTCGGCGCTGCGCCTGAGCATGGCGCTGGCCCACCTGTGCTACCTGGACGGCCCGGATTCGGCCGCCCGCATTGCCCGCTGCCATGCCGCCATCGTCGCCACCGGCCTGCCGGCAACCGCCAGCAACCGCATCCTTCAGAGCTACCGGGGCAAGATCTGGATCACCTCGCCGGGCGATAGCACCAGCCAGACGCCCCTGAGCGGGCTGGCCCGCGCCTGCCAGGTGGTTGGGGGCAGGCCCTCGGATTCACTGGAGACCCTGCGCCAGGCCTACCGCAAGCAGCGCAGCCTCTATCACCCGGACCGGGTGCAGCACACGGACATGGACCCGGAGCTGGCCCGCGCCAGGCTGGAGGAGATTCACAAGGCCTGGGACCTGATCAGCCGGCGTCACCCGGAGGCACGCTGAGCCCCAGAGGCGCACTGAATCCGTCAACCGGTGTCTTCATGCACTCGCCTGATTTGCATATTCCAAAACAAACTTACGGTTTTTGTTTTTATCAATTTATGATCTCAGGAAAAACATTACTATAAGTGGCAATCACAAAGCATCGTTAACCGGAACCCGAATGAGAGGTCCCATGAACACTTCCTCCCAGCCCCTGAGCCATCAGGTGGTGATCGTCGGCGGGGGTACTGCCGGTACCACTGTGGCCGCATCCCTGCTCCGCCAGCGCCCTGAACTGGATGTAGCCGTGGTGGAACCCTCGGAAGTGCACTATTACCAGCCGGCATTCACCCTGGTCGGCGGCGGCACCTACGACATGGACAGTACCCGCCGCGCCCAGAAGGAAACACTGCCGGAGACAGCTACCTGGATCCAGTCCGCCGTGGCCACCTTCGAACCGGACACCAACCAGCTCACACTTGAGGACGGCCGCCAGGTCCGCTATGAACACCTGGTTGTCGCCCCCGGCATCAAGCTGGACTGGGATCGCGTGGAAGGGCTGCGTGAGGCCCTGGGCAGCAACGGGGTATGCAGCAACTACAGTCCGGAGACGGCGCCCTACACCTGGGAATGCCTGCGCCAGTTCCGTGGCGGCAACGCCATCTTCACCCAGCCGCCGCCCCCGCTGAAGTGCGCCGGCGCACCGCAGAAAATCGCCTATCTGGCAGCGGACCACCTGCGCCGCAACAACCTCAGCCCGGAAAGCAACCTGCAGTTCTACAGCGGTGCCGGCGCCCTGTTCAGCGTGCCGGACTTCGTGCCGCACCTGCAGAAGGTGATGGACCGCTACGCCATCGGCGTCAACCTGGGCCATGACCTGGTCGCCATTGATGCCGAGCGCAAGGTGGCCCGCTTCGCCGCAAAGGACGCCAACGGGGAAGCCACTGAGGTGGAACAGCCCTACGACCTGCTGCACGTGACACCGCACCAGACCTCGCCGGACTTCGTGAAGCAGAGCCCGCTGGCCAATGCGGACGGCTGGGTGGACGTGGACAGGGGCACGACCCAGCACAATCAATACCCCAACGTGTTCTCACTCGGGGATGCCAGCTCACTGCCCACCTCCAAGACCGCCGCGGCCGTGCGCAAGCAGGCGCCGGTGGCCGTAAAGAACCTGCTGGCACGGATGGACGGACAGGCGCTATCAGCCCAGTACGACGGCTACACCTCCTGCCCGCTGGTCACCGCCTACGGCAAGGTGATGCTGGCCGAGTTCATGTACGACGGCGTGGTCACCCCCACACTGCCACTGAGCCCGTTCAGGGAATCCCGGTTCTACTGGGTGGTCAAGAAACACCTGCTGCCACCGTTTTACTGGAACCAGATGCTTAAGGGCAAGGAGCCCGACATCGCCCACAAGCCCCTGAAGTGAGGCGGATGCCGCCAACCGCTCAGGCCACACGGTTGGTGGCCACTGCGCTGCCAAGCGCCGGCGACGAACCCGAAGCGCCAGCGGGCACCGGTTCATAGGCCAGCACCCGGGGTTCCTCGGACCAGTGCAGAAGGCTGAGCCGGCCACTGCTGTCCTCGACCAGGGCGGTGCAGTGCTCGGTCCAGTCGCCATCGTTGCAGTAAAGCCCTTCCCGCCCCAGCCGGAATCCTGCCGAGTGGATGTGACCACAGATGTAGCCGTCCGCCTTCTGCCGCTCCGTGGCTGTCAGCGCCGCCTGCTCGAAACGGGCGATGTAGGCGCGGGCACGAGCCACGCGTTGCTTGATGTAGGCCGCCAGGGACCAGTAGCCCTTGCCCCGAGCACGGCGCCAGTGGTTCAGCCAGCGATTCAGGCGCACCAGGACCCCGTGCATCGGGTTGCCGACCAGCCACAGCAGCGGGCTGCACCGCACCACATGGTCAAACTCATCGCCGTGACAGACCCGGAAGTGCCGACCGTCCGCCGTGGTGTGCCAGTCCGCTAGGCGCATTTGGATTCCTGCAATGGATTGACCGCAGAACGAGCGCATGAACTCATCATGGTTACCCGGCACGTAGATAATTTGGCGCCCCTCGGCCGCCAACGCGACCAGGCGGCGAATGACAGCCAGGTGGCTTTCAGGCAGGTAGACCCGCCGCTGCATCGCAATCAGGTCGATCACGTCGCCCACAAGGTAGATCCGCTTTGCCTCCACGGTTTCGAGGAAGTTGAGAAGGTATGACACCTGACAATCCGGCGACCCAAGATGCAGGTCGGATATGAAGACGGTTCGAAATCGGTACATGGCCACCCCCGGTCCATTGCGTCCCGTTCATCTTCAATGATGGGGCGCGGTCATGACCCGGCGGTGACCGGTGGGTTTCAGTCCGGTGACGATTCACCCGATGGCAGAGGCGGCATGGGGCAGTCCAGCTGGTCGGCGATGATGCGCAGCAGCTCGTACTCGCGCGGGCTGACACGTCCGTCGTCCTGGATGCAGTGAACGCAGGCATCAAGGATGGCGGGTTTCAGCATCGCCGGAAGACCGGCCAGCCGCCCCAGGGATGCCAGGAGCTTGCGGGCACTGGTGCCCTCGCCCGAGGGTGGCCGGGCCTCCGCCTCGAATCCTGCCATCGCCTCCCGATACAGCGGTTCGGGATCAGCGCGCGTACCAGCCGACGCCATCAGCCACAGCAGTCGACGGAGGTCGGGCATAACCGGCCCATAACGGCGATGGACGACCTTGCGGTTGCGGGCCGCCCCCTCGCCGAGATGGCGCTTGAGGAAGCCCAGGATGGCGATGTCGTGCAGGCGGGCGCCACGATCCTCCCGGATCAGCTGTTCCATGTCGCGCAGCAACTGGCCCCGTGCCCCGGCGTCCAGCTCGCGCAGTGCCGGCAGAGAGAGCTCCACCAGCGGCACCCGGTAAGCTGGACCCAGATCGCGCAGGGTCTGGATCATCTGGCGCACCAGGAGCGGATCAATCGCCACATCCCCCACCGGCTCAAGTCCCGGAAGCCACTGATCCAGGGCGCCTTGGTCCGCCTCTTCCAGCGCCAGCGCCAGGCACAGGTGAACCGCCCCCTCGGCCCCATGCAGCTGCTGGTTCAGGCCGCCGGGTAGCGCGGCAAGCAGTGAGCGGACATGACAGGTGCCGGACTCGCTGAGCGCGCCCACCGAGGCGGCACCACTGCCGATCTCGAGACCGCCCGCACCCGAGAACCCCATGGCCGCTGCTGCCTCGTTGGCTGCCGTGGGCGGCGCCTCACCC
>JBNJDI010000057.1:0-15214 GCA_051744725.1 Pseudomonadota bacterium
GGCGGCGTTTCTCGCGCCGGACGAAGACCAGTTCCGGGGCCGCGTGCGCGATGGCCCGGCGCAGGTGGGTGGGATCCTCGAGCGGCGCCTCCGGAATCGGTGGCAGTCCCACGGCGTCCCGGATGCGCCCGGCCAGCTGGCGGGCCTCGCGCCGCGCCTGCTCGTTCACACTCAGTGGCGCCGGGGGGCGCGTGCGCAGCATGGCGATCAGTGTGGTGGCGTCGCAGGGGGCGGGCAGCCAGTCGCCCAGGGCGCGACGACGGTCTTCGTCGTCCGGGAACCGGAACAGGCGCGGGCGCGTGCTCAGTGCGGCGGTCAGGTCCGTCATGGCGCCACGGGTCTCCGCGTCCGGCATGGCCGAGATCAGGTGGGCAAAGAAGCTGTCGATGGGGAGCTGGAACAGGCGCTGGCCGTAGTCGGTGGCAACGCCGCTGTCGTCCACCGCGCCCATGCCCTGGAGGCGGGTCAGTGCCGCCTGGTGGGGTTTGTCGGGTAGCGGGTCCGGAAAGCTGAGCGCGCTTGCGGGTGTGCCTGCGCAGCCGGCGGCCAGTACCAGCTCGGTCAGTTCCTCGCGCTGGATTTCCGGTGCGGTGGTGGCCTCCAGCGGAGCGCCGCGGCCCCAGAGCCGAATGGCCGTACCCGCTTCAGTGCGCCCGGCCCGGCCACTGCGCTGGTCCGCCGAGGCCTGGCTGATGGCGGCCAGGGTGAGCACGGTGCGGCCATTGCGCTGGTGGGTGCGCCGCTCCAGGCCGGAGTCCACCACGGCGGTGACGCCGGGAATGGTCAGGGAGGTTTCCGCCACGTTGGTGGCCAGAATCACGCGCTGGCCGCCGTCCTCGGCCAGCGCCTGTCTCTGGGAGTCGGCGTCCACGGTGGCGTGCAGGGTCAGTACCGGGACGCCGGGATCGCCCAGGGCCTGCTCCGTATCACGGATCTCACCCCGGCCGGGCAGGAATGCCAGCACCGGACCGCGTGTTTCCCTGAGTGCCCGCTGGATGGCGCGGGCCATCCGCTCCGCCAGATGGCGGCTTTCGGGCATCTGGCGTTCATCCTTGGCGTCATGCTGGAGGGTTACCGGGAACCGCCGCCCCTCCGCCTCGATCAATGGTGCCTGTAGGTGGCGGGCGAGGGTCTCCGCCGCGAACGTCGCCGAGGTGACAACGAGATGATGCTCGCCCCGGTGCTGGAGCAGGGCGAGCAGCAGGTCGGTGTCCCAGCGCCGTTCGTGGAATTCGTCCAGGATAACGGTCCGGAACCGTGCCAGCCCGCCTTCGCCCAGCCATCGCAGCGCCATGCCGGGGGTGGCGAAAACCAGCGGCGTGTCGCTGTTGCAGCGCGTATCAAACCGAACGGCGTAGCCAATACCCTCACCCAGGGCCGTCCCCTGTTGCCGGGCGAGGAAGCCGGCCAGTGCCGTGCAGGCAACCCGGCGGGGTTCGATCACCAGGGTGGCGCCCTGTTCGCTGGCCCACACGGGCAGGCGGGTGGACTTACCGGAGCCCGTGTCCGCGGTAACAACGGCGTGGCCCTGCTGCAGGGCGTCCATGAAGCGTGTACGGTGGGGATCAATGGGCAGTTGATGCATTCGGTTGCAGTCGGGCGCTGTTTGCAGGTTCAATGGGCCAGGTAGTAATGCGACTCCCATTCTAACAGTGGCTGGCCTGATTTGGCGGCAAGGGGGCGCCTGGAGTGCACGGAGCTGGACATGAACCCGAAACGCAGGATGACCGCGCCCAAGAGGCGCTGGTGACAACACTCGACGCGGCCATCAACCGCCTTGCTGAAATCAATGCCGTTGAAGGCGTCTCGCCGGTTTTCGAAGTAATCGAGGCAGCACAGCCCCTGATGGTCAGTCCCCAGGGCCTGGAGACGCTCTACCAGCGCGTGCCCGCCATTGAGGGAGCCGGTTTTTTTGGCGGCAGCGATTGGGACTACCCTCAGACGCTGGTGCCCTCGTTGGCCGTGCGCACGGTGCGCCACGGCGAACCCACCGCAACGCTGGTCGAGAGCCTGAGCCAGATTCGCTTGCTGGCAGTGGCCAAGGGCGACTACACCCATCCTGCCATCTCGGCGGAACATGCCCATCATTTTCTCGCCCAGGTGCTGGCGATGAATCTCGATCTGGTGGTCAGCGATCTGCAGGAGAGCGACCGGCTGCGGCCCAATGAGCTGGGTTACGCCGTTCAGAATCTCTATCACTACCTGCTCCGCCACCTGGGCTACGAGGATCTTCTGGAGCACCTGGTGGCCGAGGTCTGGCGGATTCTGGCGCAGCGCCCGGTGCAGGTGGATGGCGTCAAACAGATGGTGACGCAGATCGCCGTCTGCCTGCAGAAACCGGATGCGCTGGGTGGCGACGTTGGCGACGACGCGCTGCAACTGATCAACGCGGTATTCAGCCCCACCGACGCGTGCCGTGAGGATCCCGGCTTCGAGGTCTACTCGGGAAGACTGGCGGAGATGGACGACGCCGCCCTGTTGCAGGAGGCCATCGCCTTTGCGCAGGCCATGCACGGTACCGGTCTGGTATCGGCCTACATGCCGGTGTTCATACGCTACCTGCGTGATCGCTGGAATGCCCTGATCCCCACGGCGCTGGGTTTGAGTCACACCGGCGCCGACGCGTTTCACTGCTACCCGAAGTTGATCCACGCACTGATTGATGAGGCTGTGTTTCCCGAGACCAGCCAGAGCGCCTATGGCCTGGCCATGATGCTCGAGCGGGGTATTCTCTACGCGCCTCCAGTGGCCCCTTCCCTGTGGCGCCAGATACGGCTGTCGCTCTGTGAGGCTGCGACCGGCAAGATTGAAGCCGTCTTTGGCAGCAGCCGTTCCCCGGAATGCTTTCTGCTCGCCGATGTGCTCAACGTGCTGGGTCGGCCGCTGGGCGTCGGGCAGGGGAACTATCCGACCTGCCAGTCGACGCGCGCTCTGTCCATGTGGGCCTACAATATGCCCGCGGACCTGCTTCAGATCCTGGCCTGGGCAGCGCGTGATGACGAGGTGGTGATGCGCTTTGAGGGCAACAGTATTTCGTCGCGGGATCTGGGCGCCGGCCTGGCTGCCGAGCCCCCGGTGGATGTGGACGCCGTGTCGCTGCTGACCGTGCCACACCTGGATCGCATCTACTTCGAAATGGGCCGCCGCAGCGCCGGGCGCGGCGAGGATCCGCACAAATGGGTCAACGCCGAATTCCATGGTGATCGTGTGGGCCACGGATTCCGTATCGCCGTGGATGTGGTCACCGGCGGCCTGAAAGACTTTGAAGGGTTTATCCGCGACTTCTACGCGTCTTACCACCCCTTCTACAACGGCAATATTCCGGTCATCAATCCACAACCTGCCGGTATTGCGGTGACCGACAGTGCCACGCGCTTTCTCGGTTGGCACGCGATCACCATCCAGCGGCTTGCGCTGGATACGGATCAGACCATGCGTGTCTATTTTTTCAACCCGAATAACGACAGCGGGCAGAACTGGGGCCAGGGGATTGTTACCGCGACCCAGGGCCACGGCGAGCTCTATGGCGAAGCTTCGCTGCCGGTGGCTGAGTTCGCGTCACGACTGTATGTGTTCCACTACGATCCGCTCGAAAAGGGCGAGCCAGCCGATATTCCAACCGATGAAGTCAATCGGGCCATGCAACTGGCCCGGACAAGTTGGGCTCAAGGGCGTTAGCAGGCCCGGAATGACCACTGCTGGCGCTGCCAATGCGACCGCCAGCTTATTGCGAAGCGCAAAAGGAGAACAACCAATGTCGAACGAACCACAAGCTCCAACAAAAGACGTTTCGAGCTGGACCGACCCAACGATGGATTCGGTGCGCGGAACGGAAACACCCAAGGACCCCAATAAGGGCTACATTGCGCTGCTGGGCTGGAGCGTCAATGCGATTAAAGCGGCGCAGAAGTTTGATCGCCGCTACGTCGTCGTGGCGCCCGACTGGGCCGCTGATTTCTGTGAAGCCAACAGGATTCCATTCATTCCCTGGGATTTTGAGCGCCTGAACGATCGGTCCCTGGAAATTGCCGAGCGGCTGAAAAAAGAAGGGGTTGATGCCGCCGTCCCCCTGTTTGAGGAAACCGTTGAGTGGTCGGGTGCGATCAACTCAGTGCTCATGGACAACCCGCGCATGTACGGGCAGTCCATCCTGTTCCGGGACAAGGCACTGATGAAGCGCCGCGCCCAGTTGGGCGGCATACGCGTGGGGATTTTCGAGGAAGCCCACGAAAAGGAGGACATCGTCCGCTTTATGAAGCGCGTTAACCAGACGCTGCTCAAGCTTGACGGTGACCCGGATGACCCGATTCACGTCAAGGCCTTCGACAAGGCCGGCTGCCTCGGGCACCGCATGATCCGCACGCTCGAAGAGATCGAGCACATACCGGACGAAGAGTATCCGCTGCTCATGGAAAGCCACCTGGATGGCTGGGAGTTCGCGGTCGAGGCCTGGATCCACGACGGTAAGATCCAGTTCCTGAACATCTCCGAGTACGTGACGCTGGGCTATTCGGTCTTTGTGCCCGCGACCAAGGAGCTGGAAAGCTGGCGCAATGCGATCACCAAGCAGATCGAGAAGCTGATCAAGACCTTCGACATCCAGTTTGGTCTGATCCACCCGGAGTACTTTGTGACCGCTGATGGCGAGATGTACTTTGGCGAGATCGCCTATCGCCCACCCGGGTTCAAGGCATTCGAACTGATTGAGCGGGCCTACGGGTTCAGCGCCTATCAGGCGTCCATGCTGGTGTTCGACCCCAAGAGCACCAAGGAAGAGGTGGCGAACTTCTTCCCCAGGGAAGTGGAAGATGCCAGGGGCTACGCCGGGTGCTTTGGCGTTTATCCACGCCATCGTGTCGTCAGCAAGCTGCAGATGCCGGAAGAGACCACGGGACATCCGTATTTCGAGTCCCACGAGCTGGTCGAACCCCAAGAGGAAACGGTGCCGGACCGGTCAGCGTTCGGCACACACTGGGGTCTGGTCTTCTTCTTTGGGGATGACCCCATCAGGATGCGGGATCTGCTCAAGGCGCAGGAAGACTTGCACTTCTACGTTTGACATTCCGGTAGCAAACGGTAACAGGGGTTAATGGTCCGCTATGGGGCGCCTTTGTTACCGTTGAAATCACTGAAGTCCGGAAAACGGGAGGTGTCTTATGGTGGATGTCAGCGGCGCCGCGTCGGCAGCCAGTGCCCAGAGCCAGGCCAACGTGAAGCAGGATGTGCAGGTCAGTCTGCAGAAAAAGGAGATGGAGATGCAGGAGGCAAACGCCAGCCAGCTTCTTAATGCGCTGCCCCAGACGGGCGGTGCGCAGGATCCTGCAGCGGGTTCCGCAAATCCGTCAGAGGCGGTCGGCAGTAACGTTAACGTCTCTGCCTGAAGCCAGTTCTCAGAACAATCCCATCTGCTCGCCGCCTGGGCGCCGGAACAATCCGGTGTCCAGCGGTTCCTCTTCGTGACCATTCAATCCCACCGCACGGCACTGGCGCTCAAAACGCTGCCGGTACAGCCCTGATAGAACCCCTGTCCCCGTCATCCTCTGGCCCCATTCACTGCTGTTGGTATGGCCTCCCCTGAGATCACGGATGCGGTTCATGACGTGTGCCGCCCGGTCGGGGTAGTGGCTTTGCAGCCAGTCCTCAAACAGCGGCGCGACCTCATGGGGCAGGCGCAGCAGCACCCAGCTGGCCCGCTGTGCGCCGTTGTCCGCGGCCGCACTGAGCATGGCCTCCATCTCGTGGTCATTGATGAACGGGATGATGGGGGCGGTCAGAACCCCTGTCGGCACACCGGCCTGTGAAAGCTCCCTCACTACCCGAAGGCGTGTGGTCGCCGCGGTGGCCCTGGGCTCCAGCTGGCCCTTGAGGCGGTTATCCAGGGTGGTCAGTGAGACCCTCACCGAACACAGCCCCATGGCCGCCATCTCCGAGAGCAGATCCAGGTCGCGAAGGATCAGGCCGCTTTTGGTGATGATGGATACGGGGTGGCGGTATTCAAGCAGTGTCTCCAGCAGACGGCGTGTGATCCGGTGTGCCTTCTCCGCCGGCTGGTAGGCGTCGGTGTTGACGCCCAGAGCGATCGGTGAAGGCTGATAGCGCGGGTGATCCAGGGCCGCCTTCAGCTTCTCGGGCGCATTGGTCTTGGCCTGGATCCGGGTCTCGAAATCCAGCCCCGGCGAGAGGTCCTGGTAGGCGTGGGAGGGCCTGGCAAAACAGTAAATACAGCCATGTTCGCACCCCTGGTACGGGTTCACCGACTGGTCGAAGGGCACATCCGGGGATTGATTGCGGCTGATGATCGAGCGCGCTGCCACAGTCCGGATGGTGGTTGGCGTTGCTCTGTCTGCTTCAGGCGCTGATTCCCCCTCGATCCATGGCTCGCTGACGCGGGTCTCGAACCGGTGCGGGATATTGGTCTGGCTGGCCCGTCCCTTCATTTCGAATACTGTATAAATAAACAGTTTTGGCGTCAAGTAGAAGGTGCTTCCGGTGCTCCGGCGCGATTGATAAAATCTAATAGTTCTATCGTTAGACTTGTATAGTATATAAAGAGGTTTCCTCCTATGATCTGCGTACTGGAGACAGCGACAGCCGGCGTCGATTCTCCAGAAACGATCAGCAATCAAAGAAGACAGGGGAAACACCATGACACTTCGACTTGGCGATACAGCGCCGGATTTCACTGCGGAAAGCACCAAGGGAACCATCCACTTCCATGACTGGATTGGAGACTCCTGGGCCTTTCTCTTCAGCCACCCTGCGGATTTCACGCCGGTATGCACCACTGAAATGGGGCGTACCGCGCAGCTGGCCGATCAGTTCGAGCGCCGGGGCGTGAAACCCATCGGGCTTTCCACCGATACCGCGGAAGAGCACCTGAAGTGGATCGAGGACGTTAATGACACGCAGAGCACCACGCTTGATTTTCCGATCCTGGCGGATGCGGATTTCAACATCGCCCGCCTCTACGACATGATCCATCCGGGCGAAAGCGAGACGGCCGCGGTGCGCAGCGTGTTCATAATCGATCCGGAAAAACGCATCCGTCTGACCATGACCTACCCGATGACCGTGGGTCGCAATTTCGATGAGATTCTGCGTGCCATCGACGCGCTGCAGACCAGCGATAACCGCACCTGCGCGCTTCCCGCTGACTGGAATCAGGGCGATGCAGTAATCATCCCGCCGTCGATTCCGAACGAGCGCGCCAGTGAACTCTTCCCGAACGGGTGGGAGGAGCTGCGGCCCTATCTGCGTATGGCGAAACTCTGAGGGCGGCAGGCCATCCCTGGTGCTGCGATAGCGTCCAGGGATGGTTCCGATAATTACGCCCCATTGCTTTATATGTCGTTTGGTATTAACGTTATAACCAAATAGGCAATCATTCATTGAACCTCATTGATTCCTTTGGAGGCCGACATGAAAACGTTCGAGCGTTCCAGCAGCACAGGCGCCGGCAAGCCGGATGTAGCCGGGTTCTACGACCCGCGGACTTTCAGCATTCAGTACGTGGTTTCCGATCCCGCAACCAGCCAGTGCGCCATCATTGATCCGGTGCTCGATTACGACGAGAAATCGGGCGCGACGGGGACCCATCACGCGGATGAGATCCTGGAATACGTGGCAGACCAGGGTCTGACGGTTGAGTGGATCCTGGATACCCACCCCCACGCCGACCACTTCTCAGCCGCCCAGTACCTTAAGGGCAAAACCGGCGCACCCACCGCGATCGGAAGTGAGGTGACCGCGGTCCAGGCACTGTGGAAAGACATCTACAACTTCCCGGACCTGGCGACTGATGGCAGTCAGTGGGACCGCCTGTTCAGTGACGGTGACCAATTCACCGTGGGTGAGATGGAAGCGAAAGTGATGTTCTCGCCAGGCCATACACTGGCCTCCATCACCTATGTGATCGGCGATGCCGCCTTTGTTCACGACACCCTGTTCCAGCCTGATTTCGGCACAGCGCGGGCGGATTTCCCCGGCGGCAGCGCCGAACAGCTCTGGGAATCGATCCAGGCCATTCTGGAACTGCCTGAGGAGACAAGGGTCTTCACAGGCCACGATTACATGCCCGACGGACGCGAGCCGCAGTGGGAAAGCACTGTTGGCGAGCAGCGCCGCACCAACAAGCACCTGGTGGACCAGAACCGGGAGGCCTATGTGGCCATGCGCAACGAGCGTGACAGCCAGCTGCCAATGCCGAAGCTGATCCTGCACGCGCTGCAGGTGAATACCCGTGGTGGTCGGCTGCCCGAGCCTGAGGACAACGGGCGGCGCTACATCAAGATTCCCCTGGACACCCTCTCTGGCGCGGCCTGGGGTAATTGAACGGAGGTTGCAGCAATGACTATCCAACAGGTTGAGGATGGCGTCGGACTTTCCGGCGCCATGACTGCTGAAGACCTGGAGAACGCGAAACAGCAGGGGTTTCAGGCGTTGATCTGCAACCGGCGGCCTGCTGAGTCGCCGGATCATGATGAGCAGGCCCTTGCGCAGAAAGCGCAGAGTCTGGGGCTTTCCTGGACCTGCATCCCCGTGGCCACCGGTGAGTACTCGGATGCCGACGTGGCGGCCTTTCACGAGGCACTTGAAACCCTGCCGCGCCCGCTTCTCATCTTCTGTCGCAGTGGGCGGCGTTCCATCCATCTCTGGGCACTGGCCCGAATCCGCCACGATGGCGAGCAGCCGGAGACGGTACTGGAGCGCATGCGGGCTGTGGGGCATGACCCCGAGACCCTGCGTCCACTGCTGGAGCCGGCTGGGGGTAGTCCCGAGCCGGAATGACGTGAACCAACTGGAGACATCCCATGAGTGAGCACACCGCAAAGCCGGCGCCTACAACGACCCACCAGATCGTGATCATCGGTGGCGGGGCAGCGGGTATCTCCGTTGCTGCCAGTCTGCTCAAGCGCCAGCGCAGTCTGGATATCGCCATTGTTGAACCTTCGGAGGTACACAGCTACCAGCCGGGATGGACGATGGTCGGAGGCGGGGTCTTCTCTCCTGAGTCCACGCGTAGGCCCATGGCGAGTGTGATGCCGGATCGGGTGAGCTGGTATCGCACTAGTGCTCACCGTGTTGATCCGGCGAACCGCCAGGTCGCTCTGGGTGATGGCCGGATCCTGGGCTGGCGGCGGCTCATTGTTGCGCCGGGGCTGGATCTGGACTGGGATGCGATCGAGGGGCTCAGTGGCACACTGGGCTGCAATGGCGTCACTTCCAACTACCGCTATGACCTGGCGCCCTACACCTGGTCACTGGTGCAGTCGCTGAAAAAGGGAACGGCCCTGTTCTCACAGCCGCCGATGCCGATCAAGTGCGCCGGCGCGCCGCAGAAGGCCATGTATCTGTCCTGCCACTACTGGCAGCGCCAGGGGCGGCTCAGCGACATTGATGTGCATTTCTGCAACGCCGGCGATAAGCTGTTTGGGGTTCAGGATTATGTCCCCGCACTGGAGCGCTATGTGGAGCGATACGGCATCCATACCCAGTTCCAGAATCGCCTTGTGGCCGTTGATGGTCCGTCCCGGACCGCGCAGTTCGCGGTTGCTGGCGATGAGGGAGAGTACATGGTTGAGCGGCGTTTCGACATGCTGCACACCGTGCCCCCTCAGAAAGCGCCTCGATTCATCGCCGACTCCGGCCTGGGTAATGACGCAGGCTGGCTGGATCTCGACCCGGAGACCCTCCAGCACCGGAGTTACCCTGCGATCTTCGGGCTGGGCGATGCCAGTGGTACGCCCAACGCCAAAACGGCCGCGGCCGTGCGCAAACAGGCGCCGGTAGTGGCGGAGAACCTTATGGCCACCTTCAGTGGTGACCCCATGTCGGCGGCCTATCTCGGATACGGTTCCTGTCCGCTGACCGTTGAGCGTGGGCGTATTGTGCTGGCGGAGTTCGGCTATGGCGGTGAGCTGCAGCCCACCTTCCCGAAGTGGATCAATGACGGCACCAAACCAACCCGCCTTGCCTGGTGGCTGAAGGCCGGTCAGCTGCCCTGGATCTACTGGCAGCTGTCGCTGAGAGGTCACGAGTGGCTGGCAAAGCCTGCAAGGCGCGACACGACCTGAACCGCACTGGGAGCTGAACAGGCATGAATCTGGAAAGATGGCTGCCACTGGCCAGCTGGCTGCGTGGGTACACGCAGGATACCTTCCTGCGTGATGCCATAGCGGCTGTGATCGTGACCCTCATGCTGGTGCCCCAGGCGCTGGCCTATGCGATGCTGGCGGGACTGCCGCCAGAGGTGGGCCTGTACGCCAGTATGCTGCCGTTGGTGCTTTACGCGCTGCTTGGCACCTCGGCGACCCTGGCAGTCGGGCCAGTGGCTGTTGCCTCGCTGATGACCGCCGCGGCGCTTGGCAGCATCGCGGAGGCGGGCACGCCGGAGTATGTTGCCGGCGCCCTGGTATTGGCGGCTCTATCCGGGCTGATTCTGGTCGGTATGGGGCTTCTGCGGCTGGGATTTCTTGCCAATTTCCTCAGTCATCCTGTCATCTCCGGGTTCGTTACCGCCTCCGGTATTCTGATCGCAGCCAGCCAGCTGCGCCATATCCTTGGAGTCGAGGCCTCTGGCCATAACCTGCTTCAGCTGGTGCCAGCACTGTGGCAGGGACTGGACAATGTCAGTGGTCTGACACTTCTTATTGGAGGCGGTGCCTGGCTCTATCTGGTGCTGTGCCGGCGTCATCTCCGCCGTGGTCTGGCGCGGTTGGGCCTGCCGGGGCAGGCCCCGGAGTTGATGGCCAAGGCTGCCCCGGTATCCGCTGTGATCGTGACGACGCTGTTGGCCTGGGGGTTCAATCTCAAGGCCGAGGGTGTGGAACTGGTGGGTAAAGTTCCCAGTGGTTTGCCGTCACTGACGATGCCCAGTATGGATGGCGAGCTCTGGTCCACACTGCTGCCTGCCGCCGTTCTGATCAGCCTGGTCGGATTCGTGGAGTCGGTGTCAGTGGCCCAGACGCTGGCAGCCAAACGGCGCCAGCGGATCGATCCGAATAAGGAGTTGATTGCTCTGGGAGCTGCCAATATCGGCGCTGGGGTCAGCGGTGGCTCACCTGTCTCCGGAGGCTTCTCGCGCTCGGTAGTGAACTTTGACGCCGGGGCTGTCACGCCTGTGGCCGGTGCGCTGACAGCGGTGGGTATTGCGCTCTCCACGCTGATGCTGACCACCCCACTGGCCTTTCTGCCCAAAGCGACCCTCGCTGCCACCATTATTGTGGCTGTGGGAACCCTCATAGACCTTCCGGCGATCCGGCGTACCTGGGCCTATTCCCGGGTGGATGGCGTGGCGATGGTGGCAACCCTGGCACTGACGCTGTTTCACGGTGTTGAGAGCGGCATCCTGACCGGTGTGGCGCTGTCGCTGGGTCTGCATCTCTACCGCACGAGCCAGCCCCATAGTGCGGTGGTGGGGCGCGTTCCCGGCACTGAGCATTTCCGCAACATTGAGCGCCATAATGTGGAGACGGATCGCCACCTGGCGCTGCTGCGGGTTGATGAGAGTCTGTATTTCGCCAACGCCCGCTACCTTGAGGACACCGTTCTGGAGCTGGTTGCCCGGCGCCCGGAACTGCGTGACCTGGTGTTGACCTGCCAGGCGGTCAACATCATTGACGCCTCAGCGCTGGAGAGCCTGGAGGCGATCAACAGCCGGCTCAGCGATGCCGGCGTGCGCCTGCATCTGGCGGAGGTCAAGGGGCCGGTCATGGACAGGCTCAAAAACTCTGATCTCCCCCATGAGCTCAGCGGGCGCATCTTCCTGAGTACCTATGAGGCCTGGCAGGCCCTTGGGGGTGATGAAGGAGCTGAAAAGTCCGTCTGACCTTTGTTTCCTGGCTGCACGATCGCCAGAATTGAAATCGATAACCACTGTGATCCCGTCCTTGCGGAGGCTTTATGGATCTCGATCCCGTTCTTCTGTCACGCATACAGTTTGCTTTCGTGGTGTCATTCCACGCCATCTTCCCGGTGTTCACCATCGGGCTGGCTTCGTTCATCGCATTCCTTGAGACATGTGCCTACGCATCGGGCAATCCGCTGTACACGCGCCTGTCAAAGTTCTGGATCAAGGTTTTCGCCGTGGTCTTCGGGATGGGCGTGGTCTCGGGAATTGTCATGTCGTTCCAGTTTGGTACGAACTGGAGTACCTTCTCCCAGGCTACCGCCAATTTTCTCGGTCCGGTTCTGAGCTATGAGGTGGTAACGGCATTTTTCCTTGAGGCCGCATTTCTTGGCATCCTTCTTTTCGGTCGTGACCGGGTACCGGCTGGGATCTATCTGTTCGCCGCGTTCATGGTGGCCATCGGCACCTTCATCTCATCATTCTGGATTCTTTCCGCGAACAGCTGGATGCACACGCCTGCGGGAACCGTGATGGAAAACGGGATGCACCAGGTCGTTTCCTGGAGCGAGGCGATTTTCAATCCATCGTTCTGGTACCGGTTTACCCACATGGGGCTGGCGTCATTCCTGACTGGCGGGTTTGTTGTGGCATCACTCAGTGCCTGGTTCCTGCTGAAAGGGCGTGAAGTTGAAGCCAACCGGCGAGCGCTGTCCATGTGCCTCTGGCTGCTGCTGGTCATCGCGCCCGCGCAGCTGTGGGTGGGGGACCTGCACGGCCTGAATACGCTCAAGCACCAGCCGACCAAGGTTGCGGCGATGGAAGGCAACTGGGAGACCTCGTCCAACGTCCCGCTGCTTCTGTTCGCCTGGCCGGACCAGCAGGCTCAGACCAATCACTGGGAGATCGGCATACCAGGCTTGGCGAGCCTTATCCTCAAACACGACACTGAGGGCGTTGTGCCTGGTGTGTCAGCGGTCCCCAGGGATGAGCAGCCGCCGGTGGGCATCGTATTCTGGTCCTTCCGTGTGATGGTGGGGCTTGGCATGCTCATGATCCTGTTCGCCATTGCGGGCCTTCTGCTGCGGCCCGGAGGCCGCTACTGGCGCAGTCGCTGGTTCCTCAAAGGGCTTGTTCCCATGGGCGTGGCACCCTTTGTGGCTGTGCTCGCGGGCTGGTTTGTCACCGAAATCGGCCGCGCCCCCTGGTTGGTCTATGGACAGATGACACAGGCTGAAGGCGTTACACCCTCTCTGACCGGCGGCATGGCACTGTTCACGCTTATCGGTTACATGGTGGTCTACGCCCTGGTCTTCACCGCCGGCCTCTACTACCTCGGACGGCTGTTTGAAAGCGGTGTCGAGGATGCCGGCCATGGCCACAACCTCGATCACGAGGAAGTGGAACGGGCCAAAAGACCGTTTTCCGCCGCTCATGTGCCGCTTGAACACGAAGGAGGGAGCGCCTGATGGAACCCTTTGATTTGACCCTGATCTGGGCTGCGATCATCGCGTTTGGCGTGATCATGTATGTATTGATGGATGGCTTTGATCTCGGCGTTGGCATTCTGTTCCCGCTGGCGCCGGATGAGGAATCACGTGATCTGATGATGAATTCGGTCGCGCCCGTCTGGGATGGCAATGAGACCTGGCTGGTGCTGGGTGGGGCCGGGCTTCTTGCGGCGTTCCCGATGGTCTATTCGATCATGTTGCCCGCCCTTTACCTTGGTGTGTTCCTGATGCTGTCGGGGCTGATCTTCCGCGGTATTGCCTTTGAGTTCCGGTTCAAGGCCAACCGCTCACGGTACCTGTGGAATATAGCCTTCGCGGGAGGCTCGACACTGGCCGCGTTTGCCCAGGGTATGGTCGTGGGCAAATACATTGAGGGCATCAATACCGCCGATGGTGTCTTCGTGGGTGGGCCACTGGACTTCGTGACGCCCTTCACGCTGCTGACAGGGGTTGGCTTGGTGGCCGGATACGCGCTTCTGGGCAGTACCTGGACGGTTATGAAAACAGAGGGCACAACCCAGGCGTGGGCACGGCGCATGGCAAAGCCGCTGCTTCTCGTGGTGCTGGCGGTGTTTGGGATTATCAGCCTGTGGACGCCATTTGTGGATGAGTCAGTCCGCGAACGCTGGTTCTCGAACCTGCATGTGATATGGGTGCTGCCGGCGCTGGCGCTTTTCTTCGCATGGCGTATCTGGCACGGGATCACGCACAAGCGCGAGGGCACGCCGTTTGTCGCGACCATGGGCTTGTTCGTCTTCACCTATCTCGGGCTTCTGGTCAGTAAGTGGCCTTACGTTGTCCCTCCGGAGATCACGCTCTATGACGCGGCCTCAGCCTGGGAGTCTCAGCTGTTTCTGCTTCTTGGGCTGCTGTTCGTGATCCCGATTGTGCTCACCTATACCGCTTGGACATACTGGGTTTTCCGGGGCAAGGTGAGGGCCGGTGACGGCTACCACTGACCCGCGCGCCGGCGCGCGATGGCTGAGCCATTGGGCGCAGGATGCCAGGGGGTATCTGGCGCAGGGCGTCATAGCGGGCGTCGTACAGGCGCTGGCCATGGTGGTTCAGCTCGGTTTGATGGCCTGGTTCGTGGATCGTCTTATCGTCCACGACCAGCCGGTAACCCTTGTCGCCACCGGTGCCGCACTGGCGCTGGCGGTGCTGGTGCGCAGCATTGGGCAGTGGGTTCAGGAGATGGCCGGTCTGCGGGCCAGTCATCGGGTACGGCGCCAGGTGCGCCGGGCACTTCTTGATGCCTGGGCCAGTGCGGGGCCGGTTGGCCTCAGTGGCTGCGACTCCGGCCGGCTGTCCAGTGAGTGGACCGAGCAGGTTGACGCGCTCGATGGCTACTACGCCCGGTTCCTTCCCCAGATGATCCTGGCGGTTATCGTTCCCCTCCTTATTCTCACCGTGGTCGCGGTTCAGGACTGGCTGGCGGCGCTGTTCCTGCTGGCTGCCGCTCCCCTGATTCCGCTGTTCATGGCCTTGATCGGGATGGGGGCGGAGCGTGTGAACCAGCGCCACTACGAATCCCTTGCGCGTCTGTCCGGCCACTTCCTGGACCGTATCCGTGGCATGACCACCCTGCAGCTTTTCGGCCGCAGCGCGGATGCAGTAGCGGATGTCGCAGCGGCCACCGATCATTACCGGCGATTGAACATGGCGACCTTGCGGGTCGCTTTTCTTTCCTCGGCGGTGCTGGAGTTTTTTGCGTCCGTGGCAATCGCGGCGGTTGCGATCTATGTCGGTTTTGCGCTGTTGGGGATGATTTCTTTCGGACCGGCAGACGACATGAGCCTGTTCAGCGGGCTCTTTGTACTTCTTTTGGCGCCGGAGTTCTTTCAGCCCCTCAGGCTGC
>JBNJDI010000058.1:0-15037 GCA_051744725.1 Pseudomonadota bacterium
GGTGGCCGCCGAGGTGCGCAACCTGGCCCAGCGCAGCGCCTCCGCCGCCAAGGACATCAAGAAGCTGATCAAGGATTCCAGCGAGAAGGTCGAGCACGGAACCAAGCTGGTGGATGAATCCACCGAGACCCTGAACGAGATCATCAACTCGGTTCAGACGGTCACCGACAAGATCGCCGAGATTGCGGCGGCCAGCAACCAGCAGTCCTCGGGCATCGACGAGATCAACACGGCCGTCTCGCAGCTGGATGAGGTCACCCAGCAGAACGCGGCACTGGTGGAGGAAGCAGCGGCGGCCTCTGAATCCCTGGATGAGCAGACCACGTCCCTGGTGGACCTGATGAGCTTCTTCGGGGACAGCGGCGCAGGCAACCAGCAGGCGTCCAGTGGCAACCGGAGCACCGGCACCCAGAACCAGCGCTCCGCACCCGCCCAGCGCGGCAACAACGGCGCGGGTTCAGGTGCAAGACCCGCTCAGGGCTCCGCGGCCAGCAGGGGCAACAACGGCTCAGGTACGCCAGCAGGCAGTGCCGCCGGCCAGGCGGAAGCCTCCGGGGATGACAGTGAATGGGAAGAGTTCTGAGCGGGAGTAGGCCCTAGTGTCCCGAGAACGGGAGTTCCAGTTCACCCGTAAGGACTTTGAGTGGATCCGCGACAAGGTGACCGGCGAGACCGGCATCCAGCTCAACCCCTCCAAGGATCAGATGGTGTATTCCCGGCTCGCCCGGCGCCTGAGAGCGCTGGGCCTGTCGGATTTTGCCGCCTACCGGGAGGTCCTGGAGCAGGACAACGGCGAGGAGATGGGCCAGTTCGTCAATGCCCTGACCACCAACCTCACAGCCTTTTTCCGGGAATCCCACCACTTCGACCATCTGGCAGAAATCCTGCCGCAACTGGCCGGACAGCCCATCAACATCTGGTCCGCTGGCTGCTCCACCGGCGAGGAGGCCTACTCCATCGCCATGACGGTACTGGAGAACCTCAGTGAGCAGGACGCCAAGCGGGTCACCATCACCGCCACCGACCTGGACAGCAGTGTGGTGGAGCAGGGCCGCCGGGGTATATACCGCGAGGACCGCCTCACTGGCGTCCCGGCCATTCTGAAAAAGCGATACTTCCTGCGCGGTACAGGCCGTAATGCCGGCAAGGCGAAAGTGAGGGAACCGCTGAGACGTATGGTCACCTTTGACACCCAGAACCTGCTTCACGACTGGCCCTTCAGCGAGCGTTTCCAGATCGTGTTCTGCCGCAATACCGTGATCTATTTCAACAAGGAGCTGCAGGCCCATATTTTCGAGCGGCTGCACCGCTATACCGCCCCCGGCGCGTGGCTCTACATCGGCCATTCGGAATCCCTGTGGAAGGTCACTGAACGCTTTGTCTCCCATGGCCGTACCATTTACGAACGACTGGACTGACCATGGCGGAAGCAACGATCACACCCCAACCACGACAGCCCCGCGCCCTGCCCGGCTTTGAGCGGATCCGGCGCTACTGGGACCCGGCACACCGGGTCTGGGCGGCCAAGCTGCTTCCCGGCGAGTTCTACGTGAACCGGGGTGACGAGATGATCGTCACCACCCTCGGCTCCTGTGTGGCAGCCTGCATCCGGGATCCAAGGCGTGGTGTTGGCGGCATGAACCACTTCATGCTGCCAACCCGTGGCGGCGACCCGGAGAGCTGGGTGGACGATCCGGTCAACCTGGCTACCCGCTACGGCAACAACGCCATGGAGCAGCTGATCAACCGCATTCTGAAACTCGGCGCCCGGCGGGAGGATCTCGAAATCAAGCTTTTTGGCGGCGGACGCGTTCTCAAGGACGTAACCACGGACATTGGTAAACGCAACATCGAGTTCGCCATGGAATACTGTGCAACCGAATCCCTGAGGCTGATCAGCCGGGACCTCGGAGGCCCCTACCCGCGCAAGGTGCAGTTCTTCCCTGAGACCGGGCGCGCCTTCAGCAAGAAACTCTACCGTACCCGCAACCAGACCCTCATCGAACGCGAGGAGCACTACCTCCACGAGCTCGAGGAGGAACCCGTGTCCGGCGGCGATGTGGACCTTTTTGAGTAACAGACGACTGGGAGTACCAGATGATCCGCACCATTGTGGTCGATGATTCGGCACTGATCCGCCAGATGCTGACGGAGATGCTCAACGATGCCCCGGACATTGAAGTGGTGGACACCGCGCATGATCCCTATGACGCGCGCGAGAAGATCAAGGCCCACAACCCGGACGTGATCACGCTGGACGTGGAGATGCCGAAGATGGACGGCATCACCTTCCTGCGCAACATCATGCGGCTGCGACCCATGCCGGTGCTCATGGTGTCATCACTCACCCAGGATGGCGCCGAGGTCACCCTGGAGGCGCTGGATATCGGCGCGGTGGACTATGTGGCCAAACCCCAGGTCAACCTGGCCAGTGAGTTCCAGGATTACGCCCGCGAGATCCAGGACAAGATCCGCATGGCCGCCTCCGCCCGGGTAAGGGGCGGCTCACGGCCGGCGGGCGAAAAGCACAGCGCCGGCGCCGTGCTGCCCAAACGCCGCCCCGGCGACCTCAAGAGCACCGAACGACTGATCGCCCTGGGGGCCTCCACCGGCGGCACGGAAGCCCTGCGCCACGTTCTGGAACAGCTGCCCCCGGACAGCCCTGGCGTGGTCATCACCCAGCACATCCCCCAGGAGTTCAGCCGGGCATTCGCCAACCGCATGGATGGCACCTGCGCGGTGACGGTCACCGAAGCCCAGCATGGCCAGCGGATCATTCCCGGTCATGTCTATGTGGCCCCCGGTAACCGCCATCTGACCGTCAAGCGCGACGGCGCCCGCTACACCTGCCAGCTCCATGACGGTGACCCGGTGAACCGCCACCGGCCCTCGGTGGATGTGCTGTTCCGCAGTGTCGCCAATGAGGCCGGAAAAAACGCCGTGGCCGCCCTGCTCACCGGCATGGGCGACGATGGCGCCCAGGGCATGAAGGAGCTGCACGACCTGGGCGCCTACACCGTGGCACAGGACGAGGAAACCAGTGTGGTCTGGGGCATGCCGGGAACGGCGGTGGAGATGGAGGCGGTCAGCGACACCCTGGCACTGGACCGGATCGCCGAAGCCCTGCTGACCCGGGCCCGTCAGTCCGCCTGAGCGGGAGCGGGCCGCTGCCCGCCTTCAACAGCTTGCCAGCACCAGGACTGGCCCTGCATGTCCTGAAGGATCGGCGGGAAGCGTCCACTCAAGACCACTCCCGACCAGCCATTCGCGTATGGCCCCCCACTCCGCTTCTCCTCCTTCGTGGCCCCGGTACACCATCAGCGACAGGCATCCACCGGGTGTCAGCAGTGCCGTGGCCTGCTCCAGGGCGGGCAGCGTGGTTTCCGCCCGGGTAACAAGACTGTGATCACTGCCGGGCAGATACCCCAGGTTGAACATCACGGCATCCAGCCCGCGGTCACCGGCCGGTACGACCCCTTCCCGGATATGGGCATGGCTCTGGCACAGCAGGGTCACACGCTCAGCAAGCCCGGCCTGGGCAAGCCGGTTGCGGGTGGCCTCAATGGCAGCGGGCTGCACATCCAGTGCCCAGACGTGGCCGCTGGCGCCCACCTGCTGCGCCAGGAAGCAGGTGTCATGGCCATTCCCGGCCGTGGCGTCCAGCGCCAGGCCGCCCTCGCCCAGCACCCCGGCAACGGCTTCATGGGCCTGGTGGGTCAGCCTCACACCACCCACCGTTCCAGTGTGCCGGCGGCGAAGGCCCGCAGGTTGTCGGCGCTCTGCTGCACCATGCGCTGCCGGGCCTCCTGGCTCGCCCAGGCACAGTGCGGGGTCACCAGCAGATTGGGAATGTCATCGGCAAGCAGTGGGTTGCCCTCGACCGGCGGCTCCTGTGTCAGGACGTCCACGCCCGCGCCGGCAATGTCGCCCTGGCGCAGGGCCTCCGCCAGCGCCTGCTCGTTCACAATGCCGCCCCGGGAGGTGTTCACCAGCAGCGCGGAGTCCTTCATGGTCCGCAGCGCCCGGGCATCGATCAGGTCCCGGGTCTCGTCGCTCAGAAGGCAGTGCACGGACAGCACATCCGCCACGGAGAGCAGCGTCTCCAGCGACTGGCGGGGGAAACCATCCACTTCTCCTTCCGGCTGCCCGGGTCTGGCCGCAATCCGCACATCCATTCCAAAAGCCTGGCCCAGCCGGGCCACGCCCTGGCCCAGATCACCATACCCAAGCACCACCAGGGTTCTGCCCGCCAGCTCGATGATGGGGTGATCCATACGGCAGAACATGGGGCTCTGCTGCCACCACCCGGCGCGTACGTCCTGGACGTAATCCACCAGCCGGTTGGCCAGGGCGAGGATCAGGGAGAAGGTATGCTGCACGAGGACCGGCCGGGCATACCGGATGGCGTTGACCACCCGGATGCCCCTGGCTGCTGCAGCCTCCAGATCAATGTTGTTCACCCCCGTCGCGGTCACAACCACCACCCGGAGCTTCGGCGCTGCTGCAAAGTGCGCCTCGCCGAGAACCACCTTGTTGGTAACCACCGCCTCGACATCCGCGATGCGTTCGGCCACCTGGTCCGGCGTCGTGGTTCCGTAGAGGGTAAGATCCGCGGCGGCCTGCATCGGGCCAAGGTCCACGTCCGAGCCAAGGGTGTCGGCGTCCAGGAAAACAGCTTTCACGGTGATGATTCCTCCTGATCGGGTACAGCGATGACGGTCCGTTATTGTCACCGCTGGCCCCTGTTGAGGCAATCAGCCGGTCACCGCAACTCACTCGAGCTGAGTCCCAGCAGCCTCCGGGCAATGATCAGGTTCTGGATCTGCTGGGTGCCCTCGAAGATGTCCAGGATCTTGGAATCCCGGGCCCATTTCTCCAGCAGTTCCTCCTCGCTGTAACCCAGGGTCCCCGCCAACTCCGCGCAGCGCAGAGTGATGCTGTTGCCCACGCGTCCGGCCTTGGCCTTGCACATGGAGGCCTGGACCGAATTGGGCTGATGGTTGTCCGCCATCCAGGCGGCGCGCACCGTCAGCCAGTAAGCGGATTCCCACTCCGCCTCCATGCGGTAGATTTCCGCCTCAACCGCGGAGACATTGTCCACCGGGCGGTCGTAATCCAGGGTGACCTGACCGGCCAGCAGTTCCTTCAGGCGCTCCAGTGCCGCGCGGGCACAGCCCACGGCCATGGCGGCCACCAGCGGGCGGGTGTTGTCGAAGGTCTGCATGGCCCCGGCAAAGCCCTTGCTGGTGTCGATCTCCGGGCTTCCGAGCAGATTTCCAGCCGGCACGCGGCAGTCCTGGAAGTGGATGGCGGCGGTGTCCGAGGCGCGGATGCCCAGCTTTTTCTCCAGCCGCGCCAGTTCCATGCCGGGCGTGCCCCATTCCACCACGAAGGACTTGATGGCGGCCTTGCCCATGGACGGATCCAGTGTTGCCCAGACCACCACGCAGTCCGCGCGCTCACCGGCCGTGACGTAGATCTTCTCACCATTGAGGACGTACTCGTCGCCCTCACGCCGGGCCGTGGTGCGGATGGCGCCGGAATCCGAGCCACAACCGGGCTCGGTGATGGCCATGGCCGCCCACTTGCCCTCAAAGCGCTGCTTCTGTTCGTCCTTGGCAACGGCGGAAATGGCGGCATTGCCCAGCCCCTGGCGGGGGAGCGAGAGCATCAGGGCCACGTCGCCATAGCACAGCTCCATCGCGCCCAGGCAGACCCCCATATTCGAGCCGTTGCGCACCCCTCCGGAACCCGCCTCACCACTGGCGCCGGTCGTAGCGGCCCCGGCGGAATTCGAGGGATCCCCCTCATTGAAACCGTCCAGGATGGAGGCCAGCATATCGAGCTCTTTCGGGCGCTCATGCTCGTGCCGGTCGTAATAGCGCGAGATGGGCCGGAAGGTGCCCACGGCCACCTGGTGGGCGTTGTTGATCAGGGAACGGAACTTCTTGGGAATCTCCAGGTTCATGGCCCCTCCTTACAGGTGCAGTCCGCCAAAGGCGATGCCGGTGGCCCGCAGGTCCCGGTACCAGCGCTCGACCGGGTACTCATGGGTGTAGCCGTGGCCGCCCAGTACCTGTACGCCATTGGTGCCAATCCCCATGGCCTTGTCCTTGACCAGGGTCCGGGCCAGGTGCGCCTCGCGCCGGAACGACAGGCCCTGCTCGGCACGGCACACGGCCCGCCAGGTGAGCATGCGCATGGCATCCAGCTCGATCGCCATGTCCGAGATCAGGAAGGCAACGCCCTGGCGGTGGCTGATGGGCTCGCCAAAGGCGGTGCGCTCATTGGCATAGGGAATGACGTAATCCAGCACCGCCTGGCAGGTACCGATCGCCAGGCTGCACCAGGCCAGGGTGCCGAGGTCGACGAAGGCGCGGTAGTCAAAGTCACTGGCCCCAAGACGGTTGCCCGCGGGAACCCGGACGCCGTCCAGATGCACCCGCCCCTGGCCACTGGCACGGATGCCCATGGGCACGTCCTCTTCGACGCGGAGTCCAGCGCTGCCGCCCTCCACAATGAAGACGCCGGGGCCTTCCCCGGTCATGGCCGCCACCAGGAGGAGTTCCGCCTGCGCGGCCAGGGGCACCAGGGTCTTGGTGCCGTTGAGGACATAGTGATCGCCCTGGCGGGTCGCGGTGCATGCCGGCTGCAGCGGATCGAACAGCGGTGTGGGCTCGGCCACCGCGATGCTGGCCCGGGGTGGGTTGTCCCCGGCAAACGCCACCAGGTAGGTCCCCTGCTGATGGGCATTGCCCCACTGCGTCAGGGCATTGGCCACGGACATGGGCGCCAGGATCGCAGCGGCCTGCCCCATGTCACCGTAAGCCAGATCCTCCGCCAGCAGCATGGAGGTCACGGGCGAACGTTCCGTTGCCGCGCCGCCCAGAGCCTCGGGCACGGAGAACAGAGTCAGCCCGAGCTCTGCGGCCTGCTCGAGGGTGCCAGAGGCCGTGACGCGCTCGGCATCCGCGCTTTCCGCTGTCTCCCGCAGCACCTCACGCGCAAAGTCCTGGACACTCTCGCGGATCATGCGCTGTTCATCGGTGATGTTCAGATCAAAAAGATCCTGGGTCGTGCCGGGGGCATGCAGCCGCTGGGGGCGCCTGAGGGGGTTGAGGTTGCGGAACTGGCGGGCGCTGGTGCTGATGGCACTGAAGCTGGAACGGCTCAGGTAATAGCTGATGTTCTCGGCAGTGCGCCGCATGCCCAGGCGATCGAGCACCCCGGATCCGGCAAGGTGGTTGAGGGCGCTCAGGGCGTATCCCATTGCATCGCGCGCCATGGCGGCCTCCTCGGACTGTGGCTGACAATCCGATTATGCCGCAACTGCCGGCGCTGGCATTGACCCGGATGCCGCTGCCGCCTGCTGCCTCGGTCACCCCCGGAATATGTGGAGTCGTCGTCAATTATGAGCGACAGTACGGCTCCAGCATTGACCGAGAGGCCTCGGCTGGCATGATTCTGGAGCAAAGGAGCTCCAGCCACTGACAGGGAAACCTTCCCATGAAACGTATTGTCGTCCTGAGCCTGCTATTGCTGGCCATCCACCCACTGGCCATGGCTGGCCCTCAGCGGCCCGTAACACAGGGAACCACTTACCTGGGCGCCCAGTATTCCCGGCTGACATTCTCTTCGGACAGACTCGTCACCTCGGCAACGCCTTCCATGGTGATGCTGCGCGGCGGTGCGTTCCTGCTCGACAATATTGCGATCGAAGCCCGATACGGGACCGGCGTTGAGAGCGACCAGGCCATGGCCAGGGACGGGGAGCTGGTCCGGGCCAGCGTACAGCACTTCGGCAGCACCTACGTTACCGGCCATGTACCGCTCGGCGGGCGCTCCTCTTTCTACATCTTCGGTGGGTTCAGTGAATTCAAGGCCCGCTTCGAGCGCCCGGACCGTCAGCTGAATGAAACCGAGTTCTCCGGCTCCTATGGGGCCGGTTATCAGATCAATCTGAGCCGACAGGTCGGGCTCAACCTGGAGTACAACCGCTTCATGGAGAAAAGCGGTCATCGCCTGAATGGTTTTTCCGTGGGCGCGCAGCTCTATTTCTGAGGTCACTGCTGATGGCTCAGGACTTGAGGCGGTACCCGGTGCGGAAGATCCACCAGATGAGCGTCAGGCAGAGCAGCATGAAGAAAAACGTCATGCCCAGGCTGACCAGCAGTGGCACGTCCGAGACCTCGTAGAAGCTCCAGCGGAAGCCGCTGACCAGGTAGACCACCGGGTTGAACAGCGAGACGGTCTGCCAGAATTCCGGCAGCACATCGATGGAATAGAAGGTGCCCCCGAGGAAGGTCAGCGGAATCACCAGCAGAAGGGGCACGATCTGGAGCTGCTCAAAGTCCTCGGCCCAGATGCCCACAATGAAGCCGAACAGGCTGAAGGTGAAGGAGGTCAGCACCAGGAAGGTCGCCATCAGGAATGGATGCGCTATGGGCACGTCCACGAACAGCTGGGCGGTAAACAGGATGATCAGCCCCAGAACCAGTGACTTGGTGGCGGCCGCACCTACATAGCCCACGACTACCTCAAGATAGGAGACCGGCGCCGACAGCAGCTCGTAGATGGTGCCCGTGAAGCGTGGAAAAAAGATCCCGAAGGAGGCGTTGGTCACACTCTGGGTCAGCAGCATGAGCATGATCAGGCCGGGTACAATGAAGGCCCCGTAGGGAACCCCCTCCACCTGTTCCACCCGCGAGCCGATGGCTGCCCCGAAGACCACGAAATAGAGCGACGTGGTCACAACGGGCGAGATGATTGACTGCAGCCAGGTGCGCAGGGCCCGGGCCAGTTCAAAATGATAGATGGCGTACATGCCGCGCAGATTCATGAGCCGCTCACCAGATCCAGGAAAATGTCCTCCAGCGAACTCTGGGAGGTGTGCAGGTCCGTGAAGCGGATGCCCGCCTCGCCCAGTGCCTGGAGAAGATCGTCAATGCCCGTATGGGCTGACTGGGTCTCATAGGTATAGATGAGCCCGCTGCCGTCCTCGGTCAGCCTGAGCCCGTAATCCAACAGCGCCGCAGGAACCGCCTCCAGCGGTTCACGCAGCTGCAGTACCAGCTGTTTGGTGCCCAGCTTGCGCATCAGCTGCTGCTTGTCCTCAACCAGCACGATCTCGCCCTGGTTGATGACGCCGATGCGATCCGCCATCTCCTCGGCTTCCTCGATGTAATGGGTGGTGAGGATCACGGTCACACCGGTCTGGCGCAGGTAGTCCACCGTCTCCCACATCCCCTGGCGCAGCTCCACATCCACGCCCGCCGTGGGCTCATCCAGAAACAGCACCGAGGGCTCGTGGGCCAGCGCCTTGGCGATGAGCAGCCGCCGTTTCATGCCACCGGAGAGCATGCGCAGCTGGCTGTTGCGTTTCTCCCACAGCGACAGATCCCGCAGCACCCTCTCGAGGTAGGCATCATCACGCGGCTTGCCGAACAGCATGCGGCTGAAGCTGACCTTGGCCCACACCGTCTCGAAAGCATCCCGGGTGAGCTCCTGGGGAACCAGGCCGATACGCGAGCGGGTCTGGCGGTAATTGCGCTGGATGTCGTAACCATCCACCGTGACCCGGCCGCCCGTGGCGTTGACGATGCCGCAGATGATGCTGATCAGCGTGGTCTTGCCGGCACCATTGGGGCCCAGGAGTGCAAAGATCTCCCCTTTGTGGATATCCAGGTTGATGTCCTTGAGTGCCTGGAATCCGTCCCGGTAGGTCTTGTCGAGATTCTCAATGGAGAGGATGGGGCTCACGGGTCACCTCAATTGCTGGCAGCGCTGCAAAGGGTATCACACCCGTGCCCGGTACTGGCCCTTCAGACAGGTTCACGGCCATTAGTGGGGGCCGCCCAGCGGGGGTCGGCTGTGAACACCACATCCAGCACCAACGAAGGGACAATACGACGCAGGCGTTCTTCCAGATCGGTGCGGATGCGATCCTGCTGGCCCAGCGCCCCATTGTCACTCGCCTCCGGCAGTACCACGTGCACCAGCAGGTAGAGGGTCCGGCCCGGGCGCACCATCCGCAGCGAGAAATCCTCAGCTCCCCATTCCGCCACCACGTTCTCAACCACATCATGGACCGGCTGGCGCACACGCTTCGGTGGCGCGCGGTTGAGCAGTTCCTTGATGGCGTCCGAAGCCATCCGGAAAGGCGTGCTCAGGCAGAACAGCACCACCACCGCTGCCACCATCAGCGGATCCACATAGGGAGTGATCACGGCGAAACCCACCGCATCCGCCACGGGAATCAGACAGAAGGCCAGCAGCACCGAGGCGGAGATCACCGTGTTGATCCACCAGTTGGCAAAGTCCGCCTCCACCAGTGGACTGGTGGTATGGCGCCGGGCGCGGCGCAGCAGCATGAAAGTCACCACACTGCTGGCAGTCGCAATCATCGAATACAGGATGGCCAGCCCGGCAGCGATCTCCCGGCCGCCGGAGACAAGCACCAGCACGGAGTCCCCCAGAGCCAGCAGTGAAATCCCCAGGATGAGCAGGCCCTTGGCGGCATTGACCAGGGACTCGAAGTAGGCGTGGCCGAATGGGTATTTCTCATTGTCCGGCATGGCCAGCAAGCGGGCGACCCGCACACTCAGAAAGGCCATGACGCTGTAGATGAGATTGAAGAGTCCGTCGAGCAGGATCACCTGGGATCCGGTGATCACCGACAGGACCAGCCCGGTCACCCCGAGGAAGAGCGCCATCCCGGCCGAAAGCATCAGTGCGTCTGTTTCCGTTCGCATTCCAGCGCCATCACGGTTGGTTAGGAGATGCATTTTACCCGGTCACCGGCTATTGTGAGCGCATGATGCTGAAAAAACTTGGAAATCAATACGCCACCATCCGTAAAAGGCTGACGGATGACTTCCGCCTGTCCATCATCATGATGTTCTGCATTCCAGCGGCAACCGCCATTGGTGGTTTTGGCATCTACCGGTTCCTGCAGGGTGACTGGGTGATGACCCTGGTGGACGCCCTCCTGGTAGCGGTGCTGATCAGCATTTCCAGTTTTGTCTGGATTACCGGCAATACGGTGGTCGCTGGCATCATACTGGTGGTCTGTACGGGAATCGGTGTGCTCAGTGTGCTCTACCTGGTGGGGCTTGTGGGGCTTTTCTGGGCCTATGTGGACATTCTTGCCACTTTTTTCCTGTCACCACCCGCCTTTGCCATCCCCAAGGCCCTGTTCATGGTGGTTGCCAGCGTGACTCTGGGAGCCGCCAACGGGCTGGGCCCGCTGGCGCTGATCTCATTCGCGACCACGGTGTTCGTGGTTTCGATATTCGCCTTCTCCTTTGCACGCCGATCACGTGCGCAGGCCCGCCTGCTGGAGGAACAGGCCATCCGTGACCCGCTGACCGGTACCGGCAACCGGCGGGCCCTGGAGGAAGAGCTCTGCATCGCCATTGCCAGGGTCCAGCGGGGCGAGGCCGGCGCCGGTCTCCTGATGCTGGACCTGGACCACTTCAAGGAGATCAACGACCATTACGGTCACGCCAACGGCGATGAAGTGCTCAAGCAGTTCGCTGAGCTGGTGCGCACCCATTCACGGCACGAGGACCGACTGTTCCGATTCGGGGGCGAGGAGTTCGTGCTGCTGCTCAACAACGTCCGGGCAGAAAGCATGATCCTGGCGGCACGCCATATCCAGCAGACCATAAGGGACCGGCTCAGCACTCACGGCCAGCCCGTGACATGCTCGATTGGAGCCGCCCTCGCCGCCCCCCACGATGACTGGGAGAGCTGGCTGCACCGGGCGGACAATGCCGTCTACGAGGCCAAGACCAACGGCCGTGACACCATCATTGTGGCGGATCATCTGCCGGCAGAAAGGTATTGACCTCCGCCTCGGTCAGCTCCCGATACCCCCCCGGCTCCAGGCCCGGATCCAGGTCAATGGGGCCGACCCGCTCACGGTGGAGCCGGACCACGCGGTTACCGACCGCACCCATCATCCGCTTGATCTGGTGGTAACGCCCCTGGGTCAGGGTGAGCCGCATTTCAGCCCTGCCGAGACGCTCGATGTCATGGGCCACGGCAGCGGTATCCTCGCCCCTGAGCATGATGCCTTCTTCCAGGCTCGCAAGGGTTTCATCATCGATGGGATCAGCGACCCAGACCCGGTAGGTCTTGGGGAATCCATGGCGTGGCGAGGTGATGCGATGACTCCACTCGCCGTCAGTGGTGAGCAGAAGCAGCCCCGTGGTGTCCTTGTCGAGGCGTCCTACCGGGTGCAGCCCGCGGCGCATTTCCGGTTCCAGCAGATCGAGCACCGTGGGATCGTAGTCATCCCTGGTGGCGCTGACCACGCCGGTTGGCTTGTTCAGCATCAGGTAGCGCTCGCCGGATTCCCTCTCAAGCTGCTGGCCGTCCAGGAAGATTGCTTCCTCGATGCCAATCCGGGACTGCGCTTTCAGCCCCGCGTTTTCGTGGCCGTCGACCTGGATCCGACCGGCCTTGATCAGCTGCTTGGCTTCTTTGCGGGTAATGCCGGTCAGCCGTGCAATCAGAAAATCGAGCCTGCGGCGCCGGCGTTTCTCAGGCTCCGTCATGGCAACACTGCCTTCTGGGTTGATGCATGATTACTGGCGAGAGAGCCCCATTCTACATGAATGCCCCGCCCCCGATGAGGGTTCTGACAGCATTTAAAATACGGTCCGCTAGTGGTTTTACGCTATTGTACCGGCGCCCGCACACGCTACACTCAGTCGGCAGGCCCCAATACAGCGGCCTTTACCGATCACAGATTCAACAGGTGGGACAGATTATGATTGTACGGGACATCAAGGACATTATCGGAACCGAGCGAGAGGTTGAGGGACCGGGCTGGACCAGCCGCCGGATGCTGCTCAAGAAGGACGGCATGGGCTTTTCCTTCCACGAGACCATCATTCCCGCGGGCGCCGAACTCCACCTGTGGTACAAGTACCATCTGGAAGCGGTCTACTGCGTTGCCGGTAACGGCAGCATTGAGGATCTGGCAACCGGCGAGACCCACCAGATCCATGACGGGGTCATGTACGCCCTGAACAACAATGACCGCCACATCCTGCGCGGCGGCACCGAGGACATGCGCCTGATCTGCTCCTTCAATCCGCCGGTTACCGGCCGCGAAGTGCACGACGAGGACGGCGCCTACCTGCCTGACGATTCCTGATCCCGCACCTGATCCCGGCACCCATCGCCCAGCGGGTGCCGGTTTTTTGCAAAAATTGACAGCTTGAACTTTAATCAAAGCGTCCAATCCACCAGCAAGGACAGCTTTGATCATGCCCGATGGGCAATACGACGTACCCAGCGGCATAGCCAGCCTGCCATTTGCCAATCACCCCTTTGTTCCCATACTGCTTCTGATCGCAGTCATGGCTGCGGCAACCCTGATCCACCATGGGGCGTATTCGCCGTCTCTCCCGCAGCATACCGCTGCAGACCAGCATACCGACTCGTTCGCTCTGAGCTACAGGACCGGCTCCATTGCGGAGCTCCACCAGGAAGGTCTGCTGCGTTCCGATAACGGATGGCGTGCCACCAGCCCCTCCCATGCCGCGGTAGGCTTCACCGCTGAGCCAGTCACGTTCCGGCTGAATCTGGGCAACACCTCCAGGCGCCCGCTTCAGCAGTGGGTCTCTGTGCCAGCCCCCTACATTGACCGGATCCGCGCAGCGCGACTGAACGCAACCACCGACCCGCTCCTGCCCATGCGAACCCAGGGCAGCCTGTGGCCATTCTCCAGCCGTCTGATTTCCCTGCCCTCCTTCCATTGGCCGGTAATCATCCCTGCCAATGACACCATCAGCCTTTTTTTCGAGGTTTCCGATGCAGGCCCCACCGTTTTCCCGGTATCGGTACACGGGGATGATGGTCTGGTGCACAGCAGCGTCACGCGGGCAACGGTCAACGGTACACTCCTTGGTCTTTCCCTGTTCCTGTTGGCCATCAACCTGTTCCTGACCCTGCGGTTCCGCACGGTCATGCTGGCCTGGCTGACGGTTCTCACGGTTTCCGTCATGCACATCCAGCTGGTTCTCAATGGTTTCGGAGCATGGATCTTCTGGCGTGGGGTACCGGCGCTCGATGCAGTCATCACCGCATCCATGCTGACCACCCTGATCGCATTCGCTCAGCACACCCTGGCGGCCCTGCAGCCACCGCGCCTTTACAGGCACCTGCTTAACGGCCTCTCGCTCGCCGCGCTCACGCTCATTCTTCTCGAGCTCGCCCGAGCCGAGCTTCCGATACAGGCACTCACCATGACTCTGGGTATGGCCGGTTGTGGACTGTCCCTGTTCATTGCGGCGCGCTGTTTCCGGCACTCGCTCTATGCACGGTATTTCACGGTGGCAGTACTGATCCTGACAGCCGGTCTTATTGCCAGCGCTCTGCGGACCGTGGGTGTTGTGCCGGTTAACGTGCTCTCGGACTCGGCCTTCTCACTGGGGACCATCCTCTCGGCCGTGGTTCTTCTCGCCGCCGCCGTCCATTTCTTCTGGCGCGAACAATGGCTGAGGCGAGTCGCCGCCAGCGACAGGGCCGTGGAACAGGAACGCCGCCTTGCCATTCAGAACCGTCTGGAAGACAGCCTCCGGAGACACAAAGTCACCGGAAGACCCAATCGTTCCGCTCTGGAAGCCTGCCTGGCCGATCGGACTTCCGGAAAGCTCCAGATGGTGGTTCTGAGACTCAACCGGTTTCACGAGATTGAGCACGTCGTTGGCCATCAGATTGCCGAAGGCTTCGTGCGGGATTTCCTGACCAGCCTGGAAGAGCATCTCAGGCGTGTCGGCCCGGATACCATCCTGCCCATCGACAATGCGCCTGTCGTCTCAATCAACACGATGGATGCGACCTTCGTTCTTGCCCGAGAGATCGACAGGCAGGATCCGTTCTGGCAGCAGCTTGTTGACTTTGCAGCCCCGGACTGCCGCTATCAGGGCACTGGCTAGTTCCCGAAAAAATAGTTAAACCTGATCATTTGGAGGGAAATCGAATGATCCGGCACAGCCGTTCTCCGCTTTCTATCGGTGCTTTC
>JBNJDI010000059.1:0-14432 GCA_051744725.1 Pseudomonadota bacterium
TCGTCGTCCATGGAATGCAGGAGCTTGCGCAGGATCCAGACCCGCTGCAGCTCGTCCTCGCTGACCAGCAGATCCTCCCGGCGGGTGCCGGAGCGACGCACGTTGATGGCCGGGTAGGTGTGGCGCTCGGCAATGCGGCGATCCAGGTGGACCTCCATATTACCCGTGCCCTTGAACTCCTCGTAGATCACCTCGTCCATCTTGGAGCCAGTGTCGACCAGGGCCGTCGCCATGATGGTCAGACTGCCGCCCTCTTCCACATTCCGGGCGGCGCCGAAGAAGCGCTTGGGCTTCTCCAGGGCATGGGCGTCCACACCACCGGTCAGCACCTTGCCCGAGGACGGGATCACGGTGTTGTAGGCCCGCGCCAGGCGCGTTATGGAATCCAGCAGAACCACCACGTCTTTCTTGTGTTCAACCAGACGCTTGGCCTTCTCGATCACCATCTCGGCCACCTGCACGTGCCGGGCCGGTGGCTCATCAAAGGTCGACGCGACCACCTCACCGCGCACCGTGCGCTGCATTTCCGTCACCTCCTCCGGGCGCTCGTCGATGAGCAGCACCATCAGGTGGCAGTCCGGTGAATTGCGCGCTATGGACTGGGCAATGGTCTGCATCAGCAGCGTTTTACCGGCCTTGGGTGGGGAGACGATCAGCCCACGCTGGCCCTTGCCGATGGGGGAAACCAGATCCAGGATCCGTGCCGAGAGGTCCTCCGTGGAGCCGTTACCGGCTTCCAGCCGCAGCCGCTCTTCCGGGAAGAGCGGCGTCAGGTTCTCGAACAGGATCTTGTGACGGGAATTGTCAGCCTTGCCGAAGTTGATGTCGTTGACCTTCAGCAGCGCGAAATAACGCTCACCGTCCTTGGGCGGCCGGATCTTTCCGGAAATGGAATCCCCGGTTCGCAGGTTGAACCGCCGGATCTGGCTGGGCGAGACGTAGATGTCGTCCGGGCCCGCCAGGTAAGAGGAGTCGGCCGAGCGCAGGAACCCGAACCCGTCCTGGAGGATCTCGAGCACGCCATCACCGTGGATGTCCTCACCGCTTTTGGCGTGTTTCTTGAGAATCGCGAAGATCACATCCTGCTTTCGCGACCGGGCCATGTTTTCGAGGCCCATCTCCTGGGCGACCTCAATGAGTTCGGGAACGGGTTTTTTCTTGAGTTCGGTCAGATTCATAGATTGTCTGGGATTACGTCTGGATGGATAGGATGAAGTTGGTTGTTATCAGACTGTCGGGGAAGCGAATGTCCAGATTGCCCGGGCTCTGCCGATCGGGGGCGATTCAATGAAACCAGGGTCAGAACGAAGATTCCGGGATTGGCGGATGGGTGGGGCACCGACCCGCCTGCCTTATTCAGGATTTTGTCAAAATACACCATTTTCAATGGCAGTGCAAAACTCTGGTGTTTACCCCACAGGAGGCATTGGTGCAGCCCACGGCTGCGCTTATCATGGCAGCATCAAGGCCCCCTCACAGGAGACCCGATCCGATGGCCGCAGCCAGTGACTTCGCGCCCCTCAACCTTGCCATCCTGACCATCTCGGACAGCCGGGGGCCAGCCGAGGACAGCTCCGGCCAGTTCCTGGTGGATGCCGCGCTGGAGGCGGGTCACACCATCGTGGCGCGGCGTCTGCTGCAGGACGACACCTGCCTGATGCGCGCCCTGGTCAGCCGCTGGATCGCGGATCCGCAGATCCAGAGTGTGCTGATCACCGGCGGCACTGGCCTGCAGGAACGTGACAGCACGCCGGAATCGCTGGGCCCGCTGTTCGAAAAGACCATTGAGGGCTTCGGCGAGGAGTTCCGCCGTCTCTCCGCCCTGGAGATCGGCAACAGCACCATCCAGTCCCGGGCTCTGGCCGGCCTTGCGAACCATACCGTGATCTTCTGCATGCCGGGATCCACCGGTGCCTGCCGGACCGCCTGGGAGGGCATCGTGCGCGACCAGCTCGACAGCCGCCACCGGCCCTGCAACTTTTCCGCCCTGGTCCAGCGCAAGCCCGAACGTGACCTCAGCGGACTGGACCGGGCCATCCCCCTGGACGCCGCCCGGGGAGCGAGCTGATGGCGGCAACGGACACACTGATCAGCGTGGACGAGGCCCGGACGCAGCTGATGAAGGCCGCACGGGTCCTGCCCGACACCGAAACCACGCCCGTGGATGACGCCCTGCGGCGGATCCTGGCCGAGAGCCCGGTTTCCGCGGTACAGGTGCCGCCGGCGGACAACAGCGCCGTGGACGGCTATGCCCTGCGCGCCGCGGATGCGGAAGCCGGAGCACTGCCGGTTTCCCAGCGCGTGCCGGCCGGGCAGGCACCGCAGCCGCTGGCGGCGGGCACGGCGGCCCGCATCTTCACCGGCGCCGCCATTCCCGACGGCGCGGACACCGTGGTGATGCAGGAGAACACCGAACCGGAAAACGACGACCGGGTGCGACTCCTCCAGACTCCGGCGGCCGGCCAGAACATCCGACCCGCCGGTCAGGATATCGATACCGGCGAGACCCTGATCAACGCCGGTACCCGGCTCGACCCCTGGCACCTGGGGCTGCTCGCTTCCGCCGGCCTGCCGCAGATCACCACCTTCCGGCCCCTGCGCGTGGCCATCATCAGCAGCGGCGACGAACTGGTCCCGCCCGGCCAGCCTCTGGCGCCGGGGCAGATCCACAACTCCAACCAGCCCATGCTGACCGCGCTGGTGCGTGCCGCCGGCTGGGAGCCGGTGCCCTTCCATACCATGGCGGATACGCTGGAGGCGACACAGGCGACACTGGCCCAGGCCGCGGAGCAGGCGGATGCCATCATCACCACCGGCGGTGTTTCCGTGGGCGAGGAGGACCACATCCGCGATGCCATCCGCGCACTGGGGGAGCTGGACCTGTGGCGCATGGCCATCAAACCCGGCAAACCGCTGGCGTTCGGCCGTATCGGCGAAACCCCGGTCCTGGGGCTGCCCGGCAACCCGGCGGCGGTACTGGTGACCTTCCTGGTGCTGGGGCGCCCCTTCCTGCGTGCCTGCCAGGGGGAAGACGGCGAGCTCATGCCCCGGCCCTGCAGCATGCCCCTGGGATTCCCGGTGGAACGCCCGCAGAGCCGGCGCGAGTTCCAGCGGGTGCGCTGCCGCTCCATCGAGGGCCGCACCTGGCTCGAGTCAGCACCCACCCAGAGCTCGGGCGTTCTCAGCAGCGCCTGCTGGTCACACGGGCTGGCCATCATCCCGGAACACCAGACCCTGGAAGTTGGTGATCCGGTATCCTTTCTGCCGTTTGCGGAGCTGCTCCATGGCTGAATCCAGTATCGCAATCCGTTTCTTTGCCAGCCTGCGCGAGCGCCTGGGAACCGGCGAGGAACAACTGCCCGCCGAGGGCATTGCGTGTGTCCGTGACCTTCGCGAGCAGCTGCGGCAGCGTGGCGGTGATTGGGCTGAACTGCTCAGTGACGACTCTGTGCTCACGGCCGTCAACCAGACCATGGCTCAGGAAGAAACGCCGGTGAACCCCGGTGATGAGGTGGCCTTCTTCCCGCCCGTCACCGGAGGCTGAGATGATCCGGATCCAGAGCGACGCCCTGGCAACCGAGCCGGTTCTGGCCACACTGGAAAGTGATGCGCCAGCGGTTGGCGCGGTCTGCAGCTTCACGGGCCTGGCCCGGGACCTGGGGGACCAGAGCGGCGTCCAGAGCCTGTTCCTGGAGCACTACCCCGGCATGACCGAGGCCGCGATCCAGGCCGTGGTGGACGAGGCCGCGCAGCGCTGGCGCATCCATCGCACCGAGGTCGTGCACCGTGTGGGTGAAATCCAGGCCGGCGACCGGATCGTCTTCGTGGGGGTGAGCAGCCGCCACCGACAGGACGCCTTTGAGGCCTGCCAGTTCATCATGGATTACCTGAAAACCCGCGCCCCCTTCTGGAAGAAGGAAATCACCGCGGATGGTCACGGGGAGTGGGTGGAACAGAAGACCAGTGACCGCGAGGCGGCCCAACGCTGGTCGGAATCAGACGGTCTCTGAACGCGGCCCGCTGCCGAGGCGTGCCTGGTCCCCGGGCTCGTTCACGTTCAGGAAGCCCTCCTCCATGGCGCTGCAGTCCATCCACTCCGCATCCAGCTGTTCGGCCAGCGCCAGTGCCGGGCGTTCGCCCCGACTGAGATAGCGCTCAACCCGGCCCAGCAGCGCCACCGGGTAGTAGCCGTGCAGCGGGTGGCGCCGATCACCGGTGTCCGAAAGACAGGGAGTGGCCGGGCGCCGCCGCGCCGCCTCCAGGATCTGGACCGCCCATATGGGCGGCAGCCGGGGCGTATCGCAGGGCGTTACCACAACGCCCTGGAATCCACGCATACGGGCCCATCGCAGCCCTTCCACCAGCCCCGCCAGAGGGCCGGCGTCGGTAAAGGCGCGATCAGGCAGAACAGTATCGGCCCACTGCCCGTGAGCCTCGGCATTGCGGTTGGCGCTGACGGCCACCTCGGAGGTTACGGGAGAAAGGACGTCGGCCAGGTGCGCCGCATAGGCGCGCCCGTCCAGGCGCAGAAGCCCCTTGTCTTCTCCGCCCATCCGTTCACCGCGTCCACCAGCGAGAATCAGCCCGCCAACCACCATAGCGCCTCACAGCGCCCCGGCAGGCCCGGGGCGAACGAGCGTTACAGGTTACTGTCGAGGAACGCCGTCAGCTGGGACTTGGACAGCGCGCCCACCTTGGTGGCGTCCACATCGCCGTTCTTGAACAGCATCAGGGTCGGAATCCCCCGGATGTTGAAGCGCGGCGGTGTCTGCTGGTTCTCGTCGATGTTGAGCTTGGCGATCTTGAGCTTGCCCTCGTACTCGTCCGCAATCTCCTCGAGAACCGGATGGATCATCTTGCAGGGCCCGCACCATTCCGCCCAGTAGTCCACAAGAACTGGTACGTCCGACTTGAGAACTTCGTCTTCGAAGGTGCCGTCGGTCACGCTCACAATGTTGTCGCTCATCGCCCTAATTCCAAATTGCCGCTGTGTGAATGGGAAACGCCCGTCGTAACCGGCTGTCACCGGGACACGCCGGAATCCCCTCTGTTACATGGGCCGCTCCACGGGTTAGTATCCGGATCAGTAACCAGCCCTGGACACGGCGCTGTTCAGAATATATGGGCTTTCAGCAGGATTTCAAGACAGGTGACTTCCCCACACAGCTCCCAGGACGCCCCCCGACTGCTGGCCGCCGTGGACCTCGGCTCCAACAGCTTCCACATGGTCGTGGCCCAGGCGGTGCACGGCGAAATCCGCACCATCGAGAAGATGGGTGAGAAAGTGCAGCTCGGGGCCGGCCTCGACCGCGACAACTACCTCTCCGCCGAGGCCCGTGAGCGCGGCCTTGCCTGCCTGCAGCGCTTCGCCCAGCGCATTCGCAGCATGGAGGCGGAATCGGTGCGCGTGGTCGGGACCAATGCCCTGCGCGCGGCACGCAATGCCGAGCACTTCATCCATTCCGCCGAGGAAGCCCTGGGCTGCCCGGTGGAAATCGTGGCCGGGCGCGAGGAAGCGCGACTGATCTATCTGGGTGTTTCCCATACGCTCTCGGACGATGCCGGGCCACGCCTGGTGATCGACATCGGCGGCGGCAGTACCGAATTCATCATCGGCGAGCGCTTCGAGCCGCGCGAGATGGAAAGCCTGCACATGGGCTGCGTCTCCTTCCGCAACACCTATTTCCCGGACGGCAAGATCTCGCGCAAGCGCATGGACAAGGCCATCACCCATGCCCGCCAGGAACTGCTCAACATCCAGCACCGTTTCCGCCAGCAGGGCTGGCGCAACTGCGTGGGCTCCTCCGGCTCCATCAAGGCCATCATCGGGGTGGTCAATGACCTCAACCTCTCCCGCGAGGGCGTCACCTGGGAGGCCATGAAAACGCTGCGCAAGCGCCTGATCGACATCGGCCGCACGGACAAACTCGGTGCCCTTGGGGTGCGCGAAGACCGGCGCAGCATCTTCCCGGCCGGTTTCGCCATACTCTATGCCGCCTTTGAATCCCTGGGCATTGAATCCCTGGCGTTTGCCGACGGCGCGCTGCGCGAGGGCGTGCTGTACGACCTGGTCGGCCGCGACACCCACGAGGACGTGCGCGAACGCACCATCCAGGCGCTTCAGGAGCGTTACTCGGTGGACCTGAATCACGCCTCGGCGGTCGAGGCCACGGCCATCCGCGGGTTTGATCAGGTAGCGCTGGACTGGGGCCTGAACACCGGGCAGCAGACCAAGTACACCAACCTGCTGCGCTGGACCTGCCGGGTCCATGAAATCGGGCTGGCCATCAGTCACACCCAGTACCACAAGCACGGCGCCTATCTGATGACCCACTCGGACCTGCCGGGGTTCTCGCGGGAAGACCAGCGCGCCCTCGCCACGCTGGTGCGGGCCCACAGGCGCAAGTTCAACAATGGACTGTTCGAGCACCTGGCCCCTGATGAGATCCAGCCCATCAAGCGCCTGGCTGTGCTGCTGCGCCTGGCCGTTATGCTCCAGCACGCCCGCACAGGGGATGCGCCACCGCCGTTCAGCCTCAGCGCCAAGGGGCCCCGCATCCGCATTTCGCTGCCCAGCGGCTGGCTGGATCAGCACCCGCTGACACTGGCGGACCTTGAAAGCGAGCGGGACTATGTGAAGCAGGCGGACATCGACCTGGTGATTCAGGAGTAGGCGCCCGCCTCCACCGACTCCAGGGACTCGCTGGCCTCCACCCAGGCCGCCTCGGCCTCGGATTCCCGGCGCGCCAGCTCCGCCTGGCGGTCCAGGAGCTGCTTCAGCTCGTCCTTGCGATCGGCCTCATACAGGCCGGTATCGCCGAGTGCTTGCTCCACCTCGGCCTTCTCCTTCGCAAGGCGCTCCAGCTCCTTCTCACAACGCTCGATTTCCTTTTTCAGCGGCGCCATCTTCTGGCGCTGCTCGGCGGCGGCCTTCTTGCGTGCCTGCTTGTCGGCGGCGCTTTCCTTCACCGCCGGCTGGGGAGCGGACTCCCGGGCGGCTGACTGTTTTCCGTTCCCGCCGGACGCCCGCTCCCCGCCATCGGCAAGCCAGCGCTCGTACTCGTCCAGGTCCCCGTCAAACTCGGTAACGGTCCCGTCCGCCACCCGCCAGAAGGTGTCCACGGTGTTGCGCAGCAGGTGGCGGTCGTGGGAGACCAGCACCATGGCGCCATTGAACGACTGCAGCGCCATGGTCAGGGCCTGGCGCATCTCCAGGTCCAGGTGGTTGGTGGGCTCGTCCAGGAAGAGCACGTTGGGCTTCTGCCAGGCGATGATGGCCAGGGCCAGACGTGCCTTCTCACCACCGGAACAGTTGCGGATGCTCGCCAGGGCGTCGTCGCCGCGGAAACCGAAACCGCCCAGGAAGTTGCGGATGGACTGGTCCGACGCCCCCGGGGTCAACCGCTGCAGATGCAGGAAGGGACTGGCGTCCAGGTCCAGTTCATCCAGCTGGTGCTGGGCAAAGTAACCCGGGCGGAAGTGCTCCCCGGTGACCCGCTCCCCGCTGAGCAGCGGCGTGGCCCCACGCAGCATGCTGATCAGGGTGGACTTGCCCGCGCCGTTCACGCCCAGGAGGCCGATGCGGCTGCCCGGCAGCAGGTGCAGATGGATGCCACGCAGCAGCGGCTCGCCGTCATAGCCCACGGCGCCGCCACGCACCGTCAGCAGCGGGTTGGAGACCTTGTCCGCCTCCGGAAAGCGGAACTCGAACTGGGAATCCACGTGCGCCGGCGCGATGGTCTCCATGCGCTCCAGCGCCTTGATGCGGCTCTGCGCCTGCTTGGCCTTGTTGGCCTGGGCGCGGAAGCGGTCGATGAAGGCCTGGATCTCGGCCACACGCTTCTGCTGCTTCTCGTACTCCGCCTGCTGGCGGGCCAGATTCTCCGCCCGCTGGCGTTCAAAGGCGTGGTAGTTGCCCGCGTAGTAATACAGCTTGCGGTGTTCGAAGTGGATGACGTGGGTCGCCACCCGGTCCATGAAGTCCCGGTCGTGGGAGATGAACAGCAGCGTGCCCGGGTACTGCTTGAGCCAGTTTTCCAGCCAGTAGCAGGCCTCGATGTCCAGGTGGTTGGTGGGCTCGTCCAGAAGCAGCAGGTCCGAGGGCACCATCAGCGCCTGGGCCAGGTTGAGGCGGATGCGCCAGCCCCCGGAGAAGCTGTCCACCGGCCGGTCCATATCCGCGTCGGTGAATGCCAGCCCGCGCAGCAGAGCCTCGGCCTGGCGCGGGGCATCCCAGGCCTTGAGGTTGTCCAGCTCACCATGGGCATGGACCATCCCGTTCTCGTCGCCACTGGCCTCGGCGCGGGCCAGGCGCGCCTCAAGCCGGCGCAGCTCGGCGTGGCCATCCAGCACAAAGTCCCGTGCCGTGCGCTGGCTGCCGCCCACCTCCTGGGCCATGTGGGCGATGCGGCAGCCGCCGGGGACCTGGATCTCGCCGTGCTCCGGCGCCAGTTCCCCCAGGATCATTTGAAAGAGACTGGACTTGCCGGCACCATTACCGCCAACAAGGGCAACCCGCTGCCCCGGCTGGATGGTGGCGGAACAGTCCTCGAGCAGCCACTGGCCGCCGCGCTGAAGTGTCAGGTTATTGAATGCGATCATGGCGGCATTCTACAGGAAAGACCCCATGCCACGGCAGGAGCCCCCCGACAATCTGTCACTGGACAACCCACTCTGGCAGTACGTACTGACCCTCTGGCGTCATGAGGGGGTCGCAGACCAGTGCCTTGAGGCCCAGAACCAGGGGCTGGCGGTGACGCCCATCCTGGTGGCGCTGTTCTGTGCCGCCCGTGACCGCCCTGTTCCGGAGACCGAGCCCGAGGGCATCCACCACTGGCGCACTGGCGTCACCGCCGAGCTGCGGGCCCTGCGAATGAACCTGCCCAGGGGCAACGATACCGCCGCACCACTGCGTGACACCGTCAAGCAGGCGGAGCTGGCGTCCGAACAGGTGGAGCTGGCCTGGTGGTGGCAGCATCTGGCGGATGACGGCTCCGTCACACAGCCGGGCCTTTCGCCCACGGCCCTCGCCCGTCATAATCTGGACAGCCTCCTCCCGGGGCTCGACCCAGCCCTTGCCGCATCGCTGGTTGGGCTGTGGCGGGAGATCAAGGAAGCCAACGGAGAACCATGATGACACGACGCACTTCCCTCGCGCTGCAGCGCAGCACCATCGCCGGCGCCTGCCTGATGCTGGCGGTCGGCTGCAGTGCCGAATCCGATGTGAACCTGGAGTCCGAGGACCAGCGGCTCGGCTATGCCATGGGCAAGCTCTTTGCCGACCGCATCCAGCAGGACATGCAGGATATCCACAGTGATGCCTTCATCGCCGGTGTCCGTGACAGCATGGAAGGCAACGAGGCCCAACTCTCCGACGAGGAGATCCAGGAGACTGTCGGCGACTACCAGAAGCGCCTGCAGGAGGAAGCCACTGGCAACGACTCCGGCCAGCAGGGCGGCACCAGCAGCGGCGGGGATGCCGGGGACAACCTGGCCGCCTCCAGAGCCTTTCTCGAGGAGAACCGCCAGCGTGATGGCGTCAAGACCACCGACTCGGGGCTCCAGTACGAGGTGGTCGAGGAAGGGGATGGTGAATCACCGGCCAAGGACGACCGCGTTACGGTCCACTATACCGGCGAGCTGATTGACGGCACCGTTTTTGACAGCTCCCGCGAGCGCGGCGAACCGGCCACCTTTGGCCTGCAGCAGGTCATCCCGGGCTGGACGGAAGGGCTTCAGCTGATGAACGAGGGCGATCGCTATCGGCTCTACATCCCGCCGGAAATGGCCTATGGCGAGAACGGTCCGCCCTCGATCGGCCCCAACCAGGCGCTGATCTTTGACGTGGAGCTGATCGAGGTCGAGTAAGGGCCCCGGTCAGGCCACCTGGTCGGCATGCGCGTTGTGGAGGTTCTCGATCAGCAGATCCTCCAGCTCGAAACGCTCCTCCATGATCTCACCCAGGCGTGAGACACGGGCGTACATGGCGCGCATGTCCTCCTCGTTCTTCTCGCTCACCTCAAGCAGATCGTTGAAGGCCAGCATTTCCTGGGTGGTCTTGCTGATCTTCGGGTAGACCCGGTTGGCCACCTCGATACCGCCATCATCGAACTCGCGGGCCTCGTTCATGAGCTGCTCATAGACCTCAAAGTGGCCAGCGGAGACATAGTCCAGAAGCTGCTCACAGAGAGAAGACAGCTGTTCGTAGAGCGGCTCGGTCTGGCTGAAGTCCGGGCTGTTGCTGAGCCCGCAGTACTGGACGATCAGCTGCTGGCGCGCCTGCAGCCAGCGGTCAACCAGATCAGTGACGCCGCCCCAGCGCTCCCGGGCATTCCGGCAGTCTTCCAGCATATCCCCCTCCCCTACAACGAATCAGGCGTTTCCGGAAGCCCCTCGACGGGCTCCCTGACAGTTGTTGTTCAACACCATGTGCGCTTTCAAATTACCCGAACATCATCAGTCCAGCAACCCATGCCGACGCCGACCGGTGCCAACCACCAACAGGCCCATGCCCGCCAGTGCGGCAAGCGCGAACAGCACGGAACTCCACCCCGGGATGCTCAGACCCAGGAACTGCCACTGGATCTCCGCACAGCTGCCGGACCCCTCCAGCGCCCTCTGGATCACCTCCGTGAGCGGAAACGTCTCACGCAGGTAGTCATAACCCGGACCACAGGGCGGCACCTGATCGGCGGGCAGGCTCTGGAGCCACAACTGGCGCCCGGCCAGGCCCACACCGGCCAGCGCCGGGAGCACCATGAGGCCGCCGCCCAGGCGCACGCCCCAGCCACCGGGGCCGATCAGGGCCGCCAGCAGCGCCACCAGCCCCACGCCCACGAACGCCATGCGCTGGAGCATGCACAGCGGGCAGGGTTCAAGGCCCATCATATGCTCCATGTAAAGCGCCACCCCCAGCACCGCCACACAGGCCAGCGCAATCAGGGTGAAAACAATCCGGTTGAATCGCATGCCTACTCCTGTGCCCATTCCCCGGGGCCGGATGCACAACCGCACCCGGCCGCCTACAATGGGGTGTAAGTTATCACCCACAATCACGGACAGCATCCCTCATGCGTCAATTCACCGCACTACTGCTGGCTCTCTGCGCCCCCCTCGCACTCGCTGCAGGGGGCGGAGGGGATGACGGACCGCCGTCCACCTATCTGGAACTGTCTCCCGCTTTCGTGGTCAATATCGGCGACGAGGATCAGGCGGGCAGCTACGCCAAGGCGGAGGTGACGCTGCGCTTCCATGACGCCAAAGCCCGTGAAAAAGCGGAAGCGCACACACCCTGGCTGCGCCATGAGGTGGTGATGCTGATGAGCGATCGCTCCGTGGATGAGGTGCGCAGCGGGGAAGGCCAGGACACACTGCGCTCGGATATCCGCAAGGCGGTGAACGAGCGGCTGGTCAGTGAGGTCCCGGAACTCGAAGAGGCCTCAGGGGAGGATCAGGCCGACAGCGACGAGAACAACGGATCCAGTGAGGCTGAGGGGAAGGACGAGGAATCACCCTCCGGCCCGGTGCGGGAAGTGCTGCTGCCCGATTTCATCGTGCAGGCCAGGTGACCGTCCTCCCAGCCCGCTTCCCAGGCGGCACGGATCACGTCCGTCCAGTAAGGGCAGCGTGACGGCGCCATGTGAACGGACGCCGCCATGTAGCCATGCTCATAGGCCTTGTTCAGCGACTCCATATCCCAGCCCAGCTCCCCACTCCTGGCCATGACCCTGTTCCTCCGGATGCGGTTTGGCGGCCACTGATAACATTCCGTTACCTTCTGAAACAGACGCTAACAGCCGCCTTAATGGCCAACAACTGAACATCCCGGAACTGTGCGCCAATGCCGCCCGCGTTGCGGACGGCGTTCACAGGGCGGCCCTCATTCCGCCAGATAGCGGGCCAGAAAGGTCTCGAAGTCCTCGCTCTCGGCGTCTTCCACCGCCTTCTGGTCGGCCAGTGACTGGCGGGCCATCGTCGCCAGGTGCGCATCCCAGTCGTCCGTGGCCCTGTCGCGCACCTGTGCCTGCTGGGCGGTGGCCCTGGCGAGCCCCCAGTCCACCAGATCCTGACCGTCGCCAAGCTCACTGAGCAGGCGCCCCGAGGGTGTCTGGGCGGGGTCGTCCAAGCGGGTGCGCATGGTCGCAAGAACGGCCCGGTAGCGTTCAGCGCCCGGCAGCACCGCGGCCAGCTCCTCCATCCGGTCCAGAATCCGGTGTCCCGCCTGCGCCAGTGGTTCCGCGCCGGCCCCAAAGCAGAACCGGGCGCCCGGATCACGCCCATGGCGGACCACGTCCTGGAAGGCGTTATCCAGGCTCTTGCATTCGCTATCGTCGATCAGCGGACTGTCGCTGACCAGGCAGTGCAGCAGGAACAGATCCATGAAATCCAGCTGGTCCTCAGTCACCCCGACCGCCGAGAACGGATCGAGGTCGAGGCAGCGCACCTCCACGTATTCCACGCCCCGTTCCTGCAGGGCATGCAGTGGCTTCTCGCCGGATTCGGTGGTGCGCTTGGGGCGGATGGCGCTGTAGTACTCGTTCTCGATCTGCAGCACGCTGTCGTTGATCTGGATGCGCTCGCCATCCCGGAACAGGCCAAGCTTCTGGTAGGGCGGCCAGGTGGTGTGGATGGCGTTGTCCAGGGTGTCGGTGTAGGTCTCGAGCCGGTTGAAGCAGATGTCCAGAGAGGACTGGGCCTGGTTGTTGTAGCCCAGATCGCTCATGCGCAGGGACGTGGCGCCCTGCTGGAAGAGGGTACGGTCACCCAGCGGTGCCAGGCCGGAGCGGCTGCCGTTCATGAAGCTGGTGTCCAGCGCCGGCGAGGCGCCGAACAGGACCATCAGCAGCCAGCTCTGGCGGCGGAAGTTGCGGATCAGCCAGAAGTACTGCTGGGTGCGGAACTCCGTCAGCGGGCCCGGGTCGCCCAGCTGCTGCTGCCACTGGCGCCAGAAGGCATCCGGCAGCGAGAAGTTGTAGTGGGTACCGGCAATGCTCTGCATGATGCGCCCGTAGCGCCAGGCCAGGCCCCGGCGGTAGACGGTCTTGAGCATGCCGATGTTGGAGGTGCCGTACCGCGCAATGGGAATGCTCTGTTCGCCGTCCAGGCGACAGGGCATGCTCAGGGGCCAGAGTCGCTCGTCGCCCAGATGGCGATGGACATAGGCATGGATGCCCTCGATGGCGGCCATCAGCTCACTGGTGGACTCGCACACCGGGGTGACCAGTTCCAGCAGGGACTCGGAATAGTCCGTGGTGATCGCCGGGTTGGTGAGGGCGGAACCCAGGGCCTCCGGGTGCGGCGTCCGGGCGATGGCGCCCTCGGAGTCCACCCGCAGCCCCTCTTTCTCCAGCCCCTTGCGGAATCCCGGCCAGTCACCGCCGGCGATCGACTCCAGGGCCCTGAAACGGCGTTCCCCCATGCAATACTCCCGGTTAATGCTGTTTGTCGGACTGGCGGGCGCGGGCAAAGGCATCCGCCATGGCGCCACCGGCTTCCGGCTTCTTCGGTTTCGACCCGCGACCGCCGGAGCTGTTACGCGGCCCTTTCCCGGCGGGTTCACCCTTGCCGGCATTTTTGGGCCTGGCGCTGCCCTGGGTGGCCTGCCCGGGCTCATCGCCCATGCGCATGGTCAGCTCAATGCGCTTGCGGTCCCGGTCCACGGACAGCACCTTCACGGTCACCACATCCCCGGCGCGGACCACATCCCGCGGGTCCTTCACGAACTCGTTGGACAGCGCGGAGATGTGCACCAGTCCGTCCTGGTGGACACCGATGTCCACAAAGGCCCCGAAGTGGGTCACGTTGGTGACGTTGCCCTCCAGCTTCATCCCGGGTTCCAGGTCCGCCAGCGTCTCCACGCCCTCGCGGAACTGCGCGTATTCGAATTCCGGGCGCGGATCCCGACCGGGCTTTTCCAGCTCCTTCAGGATGTCGCGGACCGTGGGTTCACCAAAGCGCTCATCCGCGAGTCTGGCTGGGTCCTGAGCCCGGGTGAATGCGTGATCACCGATAATCGCGCCCAGGGAGCGCCCCTCCTTCTTCGCCAGGGTCTCGACGAACCCGTAGGCCTCCGGGTGCACCGCGGAGGCGTCCAGCGGGTTCTCTCCATCCATGATGCGCAGGAAGCCGGCGGCCTGCTCGAAGGTCTTTTCCCCCAGCCGGCTGACCTCCATCAGTTCCCGGCGGCTGCGGAACATGCCCTTCTGTTCCCGATGGCGGATGATGTTCTCGGCAATGCCCGTGTTCAGCCCGGCCACCCGGGTCAGCAGCGGTACGGACGCGGTGTTGAGATCCACACCCACGGCGTTCACACAGTCCTCGATCACGGCATCCAGGGTGCGCGCCAGCTGCACCTGGGAGACATCGTGCTGGTACTGGCCCACGCCGATGGACTTGGGCTCGATCTTGACCAGCTCCGCCAGCGGGTCCTGAAG
>JBNJDI010000060.1:0-14343 GCA_051744725.1 Pseudomonadota bacterium
CTGGAGACCGTACCCAACCCGGTTGCCACCAACCCCGACCCCGCTCTGCGCGACACGGCCAGACACCGGGGCTGGCCCATTCTGGATCTGCAGTCCCCGTAAGAGCGAGCCCCGCTCGCGATTGTTATCGGGAATCGCGAGCAGAGCTCGCTCCTGCCGCTATGGAATAGCGTCCTGAACAATCGGTTACAGCCTACGCCCGTAACCTGGTCTAGGCTGGGGGCACTACGGTCAACAGGATGATAAACCCCCTATGCCTGCGGAACTCACCGAGGAACAGATCCACAACGTACTCCAGGGCATCCGCATCCCGCCGCAGCCCCAGATCATGGTGGACCTGCAGATGGAGCAGGCGATGCCGGATCCGGACATCGAACAGATCGCGAGGCTCATCCGCCAGGATGTCTCCCTGTCCGGGATGATGCTGAAGTTCGTCAATTCGCCCTTCCTGCAGCACAGCAACCAGATCTCGTCCATTGAACAGGCGGTCGCCCTGCTCGGCCCCACCACGGTCATCAACATCATCAACGGCCTGAGCATCAAGGGCGAGATGTCGGATCAGGCGATCCGCGCCATGACGCGCTTCTGGGACACCGCCACGGACATCGCCCAGGTTTCGGCCCATGTCGCGCGCGCCATCGGCGCCAAGAACCCGGATGAATCCTATGCGGTGGGGCTTTTCCACAATGCCGGCATTCCGCTGATGATGGAGCGCTTCCCCGACTACGACGAGGTCATGATGGAAAGCTACGCCCGTGACGAACCGCGGCTGATCGACGTCGAGAACCGGTTGCTCAGCACCAACCATGCGGTCGTCGGCTATTACGTGGCCAAATCATGGAACCTGCCGCGCCACCTCTGCGAGGTCATCGCCGAACACCACAACGTACAGCAGGTCTTTGCCCAGACCGGGACCCGGGCCCAGGAACGCAAGACACTGCTGGCCACGCTCAAGATTGCGGAGCACGTCTGCGGTAACTTCTCGATCCTGGGCCAGCAGGAGGTGGACCACGAATGGCAGCGGCTGGAACAGGATGTGCTCATCCATACCGGCCTGACCCAGTACGACCTGGAGGAAATGGCGCAGAACTTCCGGGATATGGGGATCACGGTCCACGGCGGTTACTGAGGACCGACCCCGCGCCGCAGGAAGTCCATCATCATCGGCAGTTCCTGGCGGAACCGGGTGTAGCGGTGGTTGCCGCCCTCGTGTACAACCAGCTTGCTGGCCGTGAACCTTTCGGCAGCCTGGCGGTAGTCCAGCGTTTCATCTCCGGTTTCCAGCAGGACCATGAGGCGCTCCGGGTGGGACAGCCTTCCCGGATCCATGGCCTGGAGCTGATGCACGTGCTCCTGCGTGACGTGGAAGCGCTCCCCCGTATACAGGTTGGTATGCTCGCCCAGCGATTCCTCCATCAGGCGGTAGGGGTGCACGGCGGGATTGATCAGGATGGCCGGCAGGCCATAGCGCTCCGCCATCACCATCGCGAAGAATCCACCCAGGGAGCTGCCGATCAGGCCGGGCCCGGAACCGGGCGCTGCCTCGATAAGCCGGGTGAGCTGCGCCTCCACGCCGGCGGGCGTGGTTGCCAGCTGGGGCATGAACCAGTGCCCCCGGTAGCCGGTTTCATGCAGCCAGGCATCCAGCTCACGCGCCTTTTCGGAGGCCGGCGCGCTGCGGAACCCGTGAAGATAGATCAGATCAGAGTCTTCAGTAGCCAACGCTGTCGAGCTCCAGTCCGTAGTCATCATCGGCAATGCGTTCAACGCCGGTACTGATACGCCCATCCGGATAGAGTGCGAGCCAGCGATAGCCCGGCGGTACGGCATCCACCGCAAAGGCCTCCGAATCCGGCAGGAACTGCACGCAGGTGGAGGGGCTGGCCAGCATGCGCCAGCCGTTGACCTCCTGATCCAGGGACTGGTGGATATGCCCCCAGAGAAGCCCGCGCACCTGTTCATGGCGCGCCAGCACCTCAAAGAAAGCCTCATGGTCCTGGAGGCCAATGGCGTTCATCCATTCGGCACCGATGCGGATCGGATGGTGATGCAGGCACACCAGCGCGTGATCCCCGGGGTGTTCTTTCAGACAGGCCTCCAGGTACGCCAGCTCCTGCTCCCCGAGATGCCCGTGCACCTGATCCGGCACCGAGGAGTCCAGACAGATCACCTGCCACCCATGGCTCCGGTACCGCCGCTCCGCCGAAAGGGTCCCCCTGGTGGCTCGCGCCATCGCCGGCCGCACATCGTGATTGCCCGCCGCCCAGAAGACAGGTCCCTCAAAGAACGCGGTCTGCTCCCGGAAATAGCAATAGGAGTCGTCACTGCCATCCTGGGAGATATCACCGGTTGCCAGAACCAGATCCGGTTGGCCGTAGTGGATACGCACATGCGCCAGCACCGCCTCCAGCGTCTGGCGCGTATTGATCCCGAGCAGGCGCCCTTCCGGATCCCCCATCAGGTGGGGGTCGGTAATCTGCAGCACATGCAGAGGCTCGGCTGAGGCGTCCATGGTGGTTATGGGCTCCCTTTGTCGCTATGCCCTTCAATATAGCGGGCTTATGGCGTCATTGCCCACCGGATTTAGGGAACGTCATCACGGGTTCAGGATTCCATGCTCCATACCGAATCCAGATCGGCCGCCTGCCCGAACTTAAGGCAGAAATCCAGCCAGTCCGCGAGGAACAGATTGATCTGGAGCTTCTCGTCCGGCAGGTGCATTCGAGCATTCGGGTAGGGATTCACGGCACGGATACGCCCATGGCGGAAGCAGCTCATCACCTCCAGCATGCCCACATCGTGATAGGCACGCACCGTCATGCGCGGGTCATTGAGCCAGCGCCCGTTGTTCGCCACCTGCTCCAGGTACCAGGTCTCGGTGAAGCGGGCCTTCTCCAGCCGGCACAGGTGCACGTCCCCAAGATGCCGACCGCCGTCATGCAACTGGAAGAATACGTCGGAGTCCGCGTCGGGCCCCAGGCGCTCCAGATGGCCCAGGCGGTGGTAATTGGCCTCGCACACCGCCGCGAAGCGGGTGAGATCCGGCACATACCGCTGCACCATTACCCGGCCCTCCATTCATCCCGCAGCCGCTCACGGTTCAGAGCCAGCCACTGCAGGGCCATTATGGCCGGCGCATTCCAGATCCGGCCGTCACGCAGGCCCTCCATGGCGGTCTCAAAGGCAAGGGGCTGCACACGGATGTCCTCGTTCTCATGCTCGAGACCATGGATACCGCCGGCTCCCTGCGCGTCGACACAGCCGCCATAGAGATGCACCAGTTCGTTGGTGCCGCCGGGCGACACCAGATAGTCACAGATCTTCTCGACACGCCCCAGGGTCAGCCCTGCTTCCTCCTCGGCTTCCCGGCGGGCGGTGGTTTCGCCATCGTCACCGGCCTCATTGATACCGGCCACGACCTCCAGCAGCCAGGGCGAGGCCTGGCGCCCCAGGGCGCCGGCCCGGAACTGCTCCAGCAGCACCACCTCGTCCCGCCAGGGATCATAGGGCAGCACGCAGGTGCAGTTCTCGCGCCAGAAGAGTTCACGGTGCATCGCCGGGCTCCAGCCACCGCCGAATAGGCGGTGGCGGAAACGCAGCCCGCGCAGCTGGAAGAAGCCCTGATAGAGCGTCTCGTCGGACTCGATGGTCACGTCATCGCGGTCAAAGGTGCTGTCCAGCTCTCCCATCAGGGCCTCATCGGTCTCAGACTTCGTGGTACAGATCCCCTCCCTGTTCACGGAACTCGGCGGACTTGTCCGCCAGCCCCTCGCGCAGCGCCTTCTCCTCCGTCAGGCCGTGTTCCCGGGCGTAGTCGCGCACTTCCTGCGAGATCTTCATGGAACAGAACTTCGGCCCGCACATGGAACAGAAGTGCGCCACCTTCGCCGAATCCTTGGGCAGGGTTTCATCGTGATAGGCGCGGGCCCGTTCGGGGTCCAGTCCGAGGTTGAACTGGTCCTCCCAACGGAACTCGAAGCGCGCCTTTGAAAGCGCGTCATCCCGCCGCTGGGCTCCGGGGTGGCCCTTGGCCAGGTCCGCCGCGTGCGCCGCAATCCGGTAGGCCATCAACCCTTCCTTCACGTCCTCGCGGTTGGGCAGGCCCAGATGCTCCTTGGGCGTCACGTAGCAGAGCATGGCGCAACCATACCAGCCGATCATGGCGGCGCCAATCCCGGACGTAATGTGATCATAGCCCGGCGCGATGTCGGTTGTCAGCGGCCCCAGTGTATAGAATGGCGCCTCGTCACAGCACTCGAGCTGGCGCTCCATGTTCTCCTTGATCAGGTGCATGGGCACATGGCCGGGCCCCTCGATCATGCACTGGACGTCGTGCTCCCAGGCCACCTTTGTGAGCTCGCCCAGCGTCTCGAGCTCGGCGAACTGGGCGCGGTCGTTGGCATCGGCAATGGAGCCGGGGCGCAGCCCGTCACCCAGTGAGAAGGCCACATCATAGGCCTTCATGATCCCGCAGATGTCCCTGAAATGGGTATAGAGAAAGCTCTCCTCATGCCGGGCGAGACACCACTTGGCCATGATCGAGCCTCCGCGCGAGACGATGCCCGTGGTCCGCTCCGCCGTCATGGGCACATGGTGCAGGCGCACCCCCGCGTGAATGGTGAAGTAGTCCACGCCCTGCTCCGCCTGCTCAATGAGGGTGTCCCGGAACAGCTCCCAGGTCAGGTCCTCGGCCACGCCATCCACCTTCTCCAGGGCCTGGTAGATGGGCACCGTGCCCACCGGCACCGGCGAGTTGCGCAGCAGCCATTCACGGGTCTCGTGGATGTCCTTGCCGGTTGAGAGATCCATGATGGTGTCCGCGCCCCAGCGGATGGCCCAGGTCAGCTTGCCCACCTCTTCCTCGATCGAGGAGGTCACGGCCGAGTTGCCGATATTGGCATTGACCTTCACCAGGAAGTTGCGCCCGATGATCATGGGCTCGGATTCCGGGTGATTGATGTTGTTGGGGATAATGGCACGCCCACACGCCACTTCATCACGCACGAATTCGGGTTCAACGCCCTCGCGGAGGGCGATGAATTCCATCTCGGGCGTGACCATGCCCTTACGTGCGTAGTGCATCTGGCTTACGTTGCCGCCCGCGCTGGCCACCCGGGGCTTGGGCGGCCGTCCGAAGCGGAAGGCATCCCGTCGCGGGTCCCGCAGGCGCTGACGGGTGGTTTCGGAACTGAACTCGGGCAGATGCTGCGTATCACCGCGCTCATCGATCCAGCCAGCGCGCAGCGGCGTCAGGCCCTGACGCAGGTCGATGGCAGCATCAGGGTCCGTATAGGGGCCGGACGTGTCGTAGACCCGCAACGGCTCATTGGCTTCGGGGCCCTCGGCCGTATCAGTGGGGCTCAGCTGGATCTCGCGCATGGGCACGTTCAGATCCGGGCGACTGCCCGTCACGTACACTTTGCGCGACGCGGGCAGCTGCTCGATGGTGGCGTCGTTGACGCGTTCGTTCTCGCTCAGAAACTGATTGGATGGGTTCATGATGGTTCTCCTCCGTTGGTCATGGAACGGACGGGAGAACGCAGAGGCAGACATGACGTCAGTAGTGGCAAGCAAGGAGGCGGCACTGTCAGCATCCGCCTGTCTCGATCCCTACGCCGGTATTAGCCGGATCAGGTCTGCGGGTTCTGCATTCGCAATCTCAGCCGGTCGCGGCGGCAGAAGCCACCCCGGGTCCGGCACCCCGTCAAGACAGTCGTTTCGAGTCTAGAGATTACCCCGGAACTTGTCCATAATGGTGACCGCCGGTCACGGCCCATCCTGATCAACGCTTGAGGGAACCAATGAAAGCGCGCGCTCTTCCCGCACTGATTGCGGCCCTGCTGCTTCCCGTCACCCCGGCCCAGGGCGAAGGACTGATGGAGGTCTACCGCAAGGCCCTTTCCTATGACTCAGAGCTGGCGGCGGCAAAGGCTGCCCGGCGGGCCCGGGAGGCGGCCGTGGATGAGTCCAGGGCACCGCTTCTGCCGCAGCTGGACGCCTTTGGGGAGTCCGCCTACACCGAGCGCAACACACTGGATGGGCACCTGACCAGCCAAGAATACGGTCTACAGCTCAACCAGCCTCTGTTCCGGGCCAATGCCTGGTACGGCTTCCAGGCCAGCCAGGAGCAGAGCAGGGTCGCGGCGGCGGAACTCTCCCGTGCCGAACAGGGGCTGATGCTGAAGGTGGCGGAACAGTACTTCAACGTTCTTCGCGCCAAAGACGAACTGGATACCGCCGAGGCCCAGGAGGCGGCACTGCGGCGCCAGTGGGAACAGGCCAAGGAACGCTATGAGGTCGGGCTGGTGGCCACCACTGAGGTGGAGGAAGCGCGTGCGGGCTACGACGCAAGCCGCTCACAACGGATCGCGGCGCGGAGCCAGCTGGACATCGAACGCGAGAGCCTGGCACGGCTGACCGGTCAGTTCCCCGAGACCCTGGAACGGCTGGAAACAGACTTCCCGATCAACAGCCCGGAACCGGCCAACCCGGAGGCCTGGGCCCAGACCGCACTGGAGCAGAACTGGGAGCTGAAGGCGCAACAGCTCACCGTGGACGCTACCCGCGAGCAGCTCAGCGCGGCGCGTTCCGAGCACCTGCCCACGCTGGACCTGTTCGCCCGGGTCCAGCGCCAGCATCAGGACAATGACTTTGATCTCCCGGCCCCGGGTGCAACCCTGCAGCCAAACCCGATGGAGGAGTACCCGCGCACGGACACCACTGTCGGGCTGTCCCTGAACATTCCCCTTTACAGTGGCGGCGGCACCCAGGCCGGTGTGCGGCGCGTGCGCTCGGAGACGGAACAGGCGGAACGGGAGCTGGATACCGTCAGGCGCAATGTCCGGCTTGATGCCCGGTCCCTCTTCCGCCGCGTCACCACCAACATGCAGACCATCAATGCCCAGCGCCAGACCATCGTGTCACGCCGTAGCGCCCTCGATGCCACCCGAGCCGGCTACGACGTAGGCACCCGCAACATTGTTGAAGTACTGGATGCCGAGCAGAACTACTACGTGGCCCTGCGCGATTACGCCAATGCCCGCTACGACTACGTGCTCAACACACTGCGCCTGAAACAGGTGGCCGGCACACTGAGCCCGCAGGACCTGCAGGGCCTTGACCGCTGGCTGAGCGCCACGGCCCCGGGCATCGAACGGCTGGCACGGCAGGTTACGCGCGAAGAGCGGGAAGACAACGGGGACTCCGGAGACGGCGAATACCGCCGCATCCCATCGGATAACGTGGTCCCCCTGCAGGATCAGTAGCCGGGCAGCCGCTCCAGGATGCCCTCCACCAGGCGCGCCACCGCGCCCTGGTTGGCATCCACTACCGCCCGGCCATGCCGGCCCAGCGCCTCCCGCTCCACGCCATCCCGCATGAGTTCTTCCAGCGCCAGGGCCAGCGCATCGGTGCCATCCACAAACCGCACCGCCTCCTCATCCGCGAGGCGCTCAAACACGCTGGCGAAGTTGAAGACGTGCGGGCCGCTCAGCACCGGCAGTGACCAGGCCGCCGCCTCCAGAGGATTATGCCCGCCACGCTCGATGAGCGAACCGCCGATGAAGGCGATATCCGCAGATCCGAAAAGCATCAGCAGCTCGCCCATGGTGTCCGCGAGATAGACCTGGGAGGTGGAAGGATCATCAGCGGCTGCCCGGCGCGCCAGGGTCAGATTCTGCTGCTGCGCAAGCCGGGCCACCGCATCAAAGCGCTCCGGGTGGCGTGGCACCAGCACCAGCAGCGCCTGGGGGTAACGCTCCAGCAGGCGGCGGTGGGCGGCCAGGATCGGGTCATCCTCGCCGTCATGGGTGCTGGCCGCGATCCAGACCGGCCGCCCTTCCCCGAAAGACGCCCTGAGGGCAGCCGCCTCAGCGCGAACCGCCTCCGGAATGTCCAGGTCATACTTGATGGACCCGGTTACCGAGAGCTGTTGCGAGCGCACGCCCATGGCGCGGAATCGCTGCGCATCGGCATCCGACTGGGCCGCGATCCAGTCCAGGGAACGGAAGGCCGGCAGCGTCAGTGGTGCCACACGGGCATAGCCGGAGGCGGATTTCCCGGAGAGGCGGGCATTCGCAAGGGTCACCGGTATCCCCCGGCGGGCACAGGCATGCACCAGATTGGGCCATACCTCGGTTTCCATGATGACCAGCCCCGCGGGCTTAACCCGCCGGATGAAGGCATTCACCATCCAGGGCAGGTCCAGTGGAATATAGGCGTGCGTCACCTGGTCTCCGAAGGCGGCGCGCACCCTTTCGGCACCGGTTGGGGTCATGGTGGTGATCAGGATCGATCGATCCGGCGCCTGCTCGCGCAGGGCCCGGACCATGGGAGTAGCCGCGATCACCTCCCCGACGGATGCGGCATGGATCCAGAGCATGCCTGAGGCTTCCGATACCGGCCCGTACCCCAGCCGCTCCGGCCAGCGCTCGCGGTACCGTCTGTCTTTCAGACCCCGGTACCACAGGAACGCCAGAATGCCGGGCAGCAGCAGCGTCAGCAGCAGTGAGTAGAGCCAGCGGGCCATCTCTGGGGCGTCCCCGGGCTCAGGTGGCGATGGTCAGCCAGTCCCTGTTGCGCTCGCGGCGCCCTTCCACCGCGTCGAAGTACATCTGCTGGAGCTGCTCGGTGATGGGACCACGGCTGCCCTTGCCGATGGTGCGGCTGTCCAGTTCGCGGATGGGCAGCACTTCGGCGGCCGTGCCCGTGAAGAAGGCTTCGTCCGCGATGTAGATCTCGTCGCGCGTGATCCGCCGCTCCCTGACCGGAATGCCCAGCTCACGGGCGAATTCGAGAATGCTCCGCCGGGTGATGCCATCCAGGCAGGAGGTCAGCTCCGGCGTATGCAGTTCGCCATTGCGGACAATGAACAGGTTCTCGCCGCTGCCTTCGGCCACATAGCCTTCGTTGTCCAGAAGCAGGGCTTCGTCGTAACCGCACTCCATGGCTTCGTTCAGCGCCAGCATGGAGTTGATGTAGTTACCGTTGGCCTTGGCCTTGCACATGGTGATGTTCACATGATGGCGCGTGTAGGAGGAGGTCCGGATACGGATGCCCTGCTCCCGCGCCTCCGGCGCCATGTACGAGGGCCACTCCCAGGCGGCGATCATGGCGTGGACCCGGAGATTGTCCGCCCGCAGGCCCATGCCTTCGGATCCCAGAAAGACCATGGGACGGATGTAGGCGGAGGCCAGGCCGTTCTCGCGGACCACCAGCCGCTGGGCGTCGTTGAGGGTCTCCTGGTCGTACGGCATCTTCATGTTGAGGATGTGCGCGGAGTTGAACAGGCGCTGGGTGTGGTCCTGGAGACGGAAGATTGCCGGCCCATCGTCAGTGCTGTAGGCCCGCACCCCCTCAAAACAGCCCATGCCGTAATGCAGGGTATGGGTCAGCACATGCACTTTGGCATCACGCCATGGCACCAGTTCCCCGTCAAGCCAGATAAGACCATCACGATCCGCCATCGACATTGCCGCCAACTCCTCTTGTCTGTGTTTTTCGCCAGAACACCAAACCCGGAATTCTAGCAGGAAACCGGCCCTTCATGAGAACCGGGGAGCGCACACGTGGGCGCCGGGCATCAATCGCCTGCAGGGCAGGGTCCTACGCAGCAGGGGGGTGCATGAGCGTCTGCCAGCACGCCATGACGTAGCGCCTTTCGGCCTCGAACTGGTCCGCCGGCACCTCACTGTTGAGGCGTTGCAGGGCACGGCGGTGCACGGTCGAACGCAGGGTGATGAACACATCCCGCAGGCGCTCGGCCATGGCGGTATCGAGCACGCCGGCCTCGCCCAGGGATTCCATCTGGCGGATGTTGTCCGGTTGATGCGTGATGGTCGGGTATTGGTGTGCCCAGGCCAGGATCAGGTACTGGACCATGAACTCGATATCAATGATCCCCCCCGGATCCTGCTTGATGTGGAACACCCCGGGGTCCCGGGAGGCATGGGCATCGCGCATGCGCTGGCGCATGGCGACCACCTCCTGGCGCAGAGCCTCGGGGTCGCGTTCGCGTGCCAGGATGTCGTGTCGGATCCGCGAAAACCCTTCGCCGGAAGCCTGACTCCCGGCCACCCAGCGCGCCCGCACCAGAGCCTGGTGCTCCCAGGTCCAGGCATCGCGCTCCTGATAACCACGGAAGGCGTCCAGAGTGGAGACCAGCAGTCCTGAGTTGCCGGAGGGCCGCAGGCGCATATCCACCTCGTAGAGCTGGCCGGACGGGGTCCGTGCCTGGAGAATGTGCACGACACGCTGGCCGAGGCGCGCATAGAAAACCGCGTTATCAATGGACTTGTCGCCATCGGTCATGTTCTGCGGATCACTGTCGTGCACAAACACCAGATCCAGGTCCGAGGTGTAGCCCAGCTCGATACCACCGAACTTGCCATAGCCGATAATGGCAAAATCCATCTCAATGGGCTCGCCCCGGTCATCCGTGGGCGTGCCGTAGCGCTGGGTGAGATGGTGCCAGGCCAACACCACCACGTGCTCCAGTACGGCCTCGGCAGTCCAGGTCAGGTAGTCGCTGACCTTCATCAGCGGCAGCGTGCCGCGGATCTCGGAGGCGGCCACGCGCAGCACATGGGCCTTCCGGAAGTGGCGCAGCGCCTCCATCTGCTCTTCCAGATCATCCAGTGGAATACGCAGCATCTGCTGGTTCAGGTCCGCCTGCAACTGATCCCGGTCCGGCGGTGTGTAGAGGCTTTCCGCGTTGAGCAGTTCGTCCAGCAGCAGTGGCGTTTCCGCCAGCTGATCCGCGATCCAGGGGCTGGCCGCACACAGGCGCACCAGTTCCCGCAGCGCCCCTGGGTTCTCTGTAAGCAGCAGCAGATAGGCGCTGCGGCGCAGAACCGCCTCCACCAGCGGCAGCACCCGCTCCAGGGTGGCGGACGGGGCATCTTCCTCCGCCAGGGCAGCCAGAAGCCGTGGCAGGAAACGGTCCAGTCGCCGCCGCCCCTCACTCTGGAGGGTGGTCACAACCCGGCCTTCACGCAGGGACTTCAGACGCTCCAGGGATTCAGTGGCCGACTCGAACCCGGCCCGTTCCAGCCACTGGGTGGCCGCCTCCTGGCCCAGGGAGCCGGTCCAGAGCTCCTCCCAGCCATCATGGCCGCCATCGTCTTCCCCCGCGTCCTCTTCCAGCGCGATAATGTCCGCGAAATGCGCATTGACCCGCTCCCGGTGTGCCTGCAGGTCACTGGCCAGGCTGTCCCAGTCCGCGTACCCCATGATCAGTACCACCCGCGCGCGACCAACCGCATCCGAGGGCAGTGTCTGGGTCTGCTGATCGGCAATGCCCTGGAGCGCATGCTCGGTATCGCGCAGCAGGACATAGGCCCTGTCCAGATCCGCGACCACCTCATCCGGCAGCAGCTCCATACTCCCGAGCGCGGACAGCACTTCCCGGAGCCGGCGCTCCTGCAGCACCGGCTCACGACCGCCCCGGATCAGCTGGAATGCCTGGGCCACAAACTCGATCTCCCGGATGCCCCCGGCTCCCAGCTTGATATTGCTCTCCAGTGAGCGCCGCCGCACCTCGCGCTGGATGAGCTTCTTCATCTCACGCAGCGACTCGAAGGCGGAGAAATCTATGTAGCGCCGGTAGATGAACGGGTGCAGCAACTGCTGGAGGTGGCTGGCATGCTCCCTGGGACCACTGACCACCCGTGCCTTGATCAGGGCATAGCGTTCCCATTCCCGACCCTGGTTCTGGTAGTACGTCTCGAGCGCATCGAAGCTCATGGCCAGGGGGCCGCTCTCGCCGTTCGGGCGCAGGCGCATGTCCACCCGGAAGACAAATCCGTCCGCGGTGGGCTGGTCCAGCGCACGGATCAGCCTCTGGCCCAGACGGCTGAAGAAGACCTGGTTGTCGACGGTACGCCGGGCGCCTTCGGTTTCACCACTGCTCGGGTAGGCGAAGATCAGGTCGATGTCCGAGGAGAGATTGAGCTCGCCGGCTCCCAGCTTGCCCATGCCGATCACCAGCAGGGGCTGGGCGACGTGTTCGCCGGTAACCGGATCAGCCCCCATGGGTGTGCCCCACTCGCGGCAGGCGTCGGCATAGAGCCATGTGACCGCGCCATCAATACAGGCGTCCGCCAGCTCGCTCATGGCGCCCATGGTTTCCTCGAGATCCGCGTCACCGAGCAGGTCACGCCAGACGATCCGGAACATCCAGCGTCGCCGGAAGGTCCGCAGCGCCTTCTGGAGTTCCGCCTCTTCCTGGATATGGGGCTGCTGCGCCTGCCATTCCTCGCGGATTTCGCCGGGGCACCAGGGGCGTGCCAGCAGCTCCGCCTCGAACAGCGGCTCCAGCACATCGGGGTGGCGGCGCAACTGCTCGAACAGGAAGTCACTGCGGGCAATGGCCTGGATGACGTCCTTGCGATGGGCCTCAAAGCGTGCCTGGCTCTCAGGGGATTCCACATCCATGAGGCTGCGCCAGCCTTCAGCGGCTTTCTCCCGCAGGGCATCGGGCAGGGGCGCCAGTTCCCTGTCGTCCAGAGGGTCCATCATGTTGATTACCTTCCCGTCGGTGTGCTGTCGGCCTGCCAGGGAGCCTGTTCAGACCAGCAGTGCCAGCTGCAGCGGCGCCAGCCCACGCGTGGTGGTCAGAGTCTCCCGGGGCGACTGGCCCTGCGCCGCTGCGGATTCCAGCTCTGCTGTCACCTGAGTGTAGATCTCTCCGGCCCCCGCTGCCTCTGCCCGGCCGGACAGTTCCCGGTGAAGCTGGAGAAAGTGCGCCCAGCCGGCGGGATCATCCCACAGCCACAAGTGGCACAGGACATCCAGCCAGGCCTGGGGTGTGACCCCGGATCCAGCCTCGCCCGGTGTGCCCGCCCCGGCCAGGTGATAACCCTGCTCGGCCTTGCTGATGCTGTTGAGCAGTGCCGGCACACTGGCGGTCAGAGCTGTTGCAACCCGCGAGAGAATGTCGGCATCGCCGTCCACCAGCTCCAGTTCCAGTTCACAGAGCGGCTGCTCCTGCCCACTGGCCCGGATGACGCCGTTGTCCAGGGCGCATTCGATCCGTGCCCACTGCCCCTGCTCGGACCAGTCAAGCATCAGCACACGGCGCTGGAAATCCGTATCAAAAACGGGTTCCAGATGGGTCAGGGCCGGATGGTCCGCCATGGGGGTATCGGCCAGAAGCGCCAGATCCAGGGAGGCCTCCGGTCTCTCCCATTCCCATTCCCTGCGCGCCAGAGCCGCACCCTGGAGGTGACCACGGGTTTTCAGGGTCTGGATGTAGCCGCTGCCGGTGGCGCGCACCCGCAGGGCCACCCGCTCCGCATTGAGCGCCCCTTCCGGGGTGTCGTAGTAACGGTTGAGAAGCGTCAGGGGCTCTCCCTGCTCCGTGGCGCCCCTGCTGCTCAGCCAGCCCCCGGCCCGATCCAGGTTGGCGGGGGTCATGCTGAGCTTGAGCTCGGTCTCGCTCATGGGTCAGAACCGGTAACGGGCGCCGATCATCAGATCGGATCTGTCCGGCGTCTGCTCATTCGAATTGGCTTTGTAGCCTTCCACGTACACCGCCATGGACTCGGTCAGATCGTGCATGACCTGGGCCGTGTAGGCGTTGGTGGTTTCCGTGGAATCTGTGTTGGGTGCGAGCTCATTGCGCTCACGCTCCCAGGACACCGTAAACCGGTTGGGACCAATCTGGTAGCTGGTCAGCAGTGCCGCGACTCCGGCAACGTCCTTGCGGTGCTGGTACTGGGCCGTTAAGTGCCAGCGCTCGCCCTCATAGGTCATGCGGCCACCGTAAGTGTTCTCGTTGCCGGCCCGGATACGCTCTTCTGCATCCGCCGGGTTGATCTCGCCACCGTCATTGGAATCCATACCCAGTGCCCACTCCCAGTTGCCGGGGGTGTAGCTCAGTACGGCCTGGTAGGGGCGGCTCTCTTTTTCTTCGTCGTTCTGGACTTCCGGGTTTCCGTCCTCTTTCAGCTGGACGGCGGCATGCAGCCGGAGGTCGCCCCAGGAGGGTGTGGTGTACTGCACCAGACGGTCCCGGCCCGTGGTGTAGGGGCCCAGCGGGTGACGCCTTTCATCACGCCCGCCGTCCTCATCACGGAACTCGCCCTCAAAGAAGTTGGCAACATGGTCGAGCTGCTGTTCGTAGACGGTATCGTCCACACCACCCCAGACACGCCCGAAGTCGCCCTCAAGCCCTATGTAGGCGTATTCGATGTGCTCATCGAACATCCGATCCCGGTCTTCATCCGCTCGGGTGGGAATGGAGCGCCACTCAGCACGGAAGAACCCCTCGGTGCCCGGCATGAGCTCGGTGCGGTTGCGCAGCCCGATCCAGGAGTTGCTGTCCCGGAAGGCGGTTTCGCTGCC
>JBNJDI010000061.1:0-13799 GCA_051744725.1 Pseudomonadota bacterium
TACGGTTTCAACAAGTCGCACTCGGCCGCCTACGCGCTGGTCTCCTACCAGACGCTCTGGCTCAAGGCCCATTACCCGGCCGAATTCATGGCGGCGGTGCTGACCGCGGACATGCAGAACACCGACAAGGTGGTCACGCTGGTCGAGGAATGCCGGCGCATGGGGCTGGACCTGGTGCTGCCGGACGTCAACACCAGTGAGTTCAGCTTCACCGTCAATGACGATGGCCAGGTGGTCTACGGCCTTGGCGCCATCAAGGGCCTGGGTGAGGGGCCCATTGAGAGCATCGCGGCGGCCCGCGAGGAGGGTGGCGCCTTCCGCGACATGTTCGACTTCTGCGCGCGCGTGGACATGCGCAAGGTCAACAAGCGCGCCATCGAGGCGCTGATCCGCGCCGGCGCCCTGGACAACCTGGGGCCGAGCCGGGCGAAGATGATGGCGAGCATCGACAAGGCCATCCAGCAGGCCGGCCAGCTCAGCCGCAATGCCAATGCCGGCATGGGCGACCTGTTCGGTGAGGACCTGGTTTCCACCGGCGACGAGGATCCCTTCGCGGATGTGGCCCACCTGCGCGAGTGGAGCGACAAGCAGCGCCTCCAGGCGGAGAAGGAAACCCTGGGGCTCTACCTCACGGGCCATCCCTTCGATGCCTACGAGAGCGAAGTCCGGCATTTCGTGCCCACGCCCATCGCCAACCTGCAGCAGGGCAAGGGCACCCAGCGCATCGCCGGCCTGGTGGTGGCAGTGCGCACCATGAAGAACCGCCGTGGCCAGCCCATGGCCTTCGTCACCCTGGACGATCGCAGCGCCCGCATTGAGGCGACCCTGTTCACGGACGCCTTCATGGAGTACAAGGATCTCCTGCAGGCGGACAATGTGCTGATCCTGGAAGGGCGCATCAGCTACGATGACTACAGTGGCTCGCTCAAGATGACCGCGGACGGCGTGATGGACATCAATGCCGCCCGCCGCCAGTACAGTCACGGCATCCGCCTTGCGGTGGACCGGCCCCAGTGCGCCAATGGCTTCCTGGATCATCTGGAGGAAGTACTGCGGCCCTATCGCGGCAACGGCTGCCCGGTTAATCTGGCGTACTACAGCCCGGATGCGAGCACGCTGATCCGCCTGGGCGAGGACTGGCAGGTGCAGCCGGATGACGAACTGCTGTTGAGCCTGCGCCACCTGCTGGGCGACGATCGCGTGACTTTGGTATACGATGAATAAACGGTTGCAAGGAACAGATGGAGTGTCATGAACCCCCAATACCTGGATTTCGAACAGCCCATCGCCGAACTCGAGGACAAGATCGAGGAACTCCGTCTGGTCGGCAATGATGCCGACGTCAACATCTCGGAGGAGATCAACAGGCTGCGCAACAAGAGCATCAGCCTGACCGAGAGCATCTTCGGCGACCTCAAGGCATGGGACATCGCGCGGCTGGCCCGCCATCCCCAGCGCCCCTATACCCTCGACTACATCGATGAGGTGTTCACGGACTTCGATGAGCTGCACGGTGACCGCAGCTTTGCGGACGATCCGGCCATCGTTGGTGGTCTGGCGCGACTCGAGGGTCGGCCCGTGATGGTCATCGGCCACCAGAAGGGGCGTGAGATCAAGGACAAGGTCCACCGCAATTTCGGTATGCCCAAGCCCGAAGGCTACCGCAAGGCGGCGCGGCTCATGCGCATGGCCGAGCGGTTCCAGCTGCCGCTGATCACACTGATCGACACACCCGGTGCCTACCCGGGCATCGGTGCCGAGGAACGTGGCCAGAGCGAAGCGATCGCCAGCAACCTCGCGCTGATGTCCCGGTTGCAGACGCCCATCATCTGCACCGTCATCGGTGAGGGCGGCTCCGGGGGCGCGCTGGCAATCGGCGTCGGTGATCGGCTCTGCATGCTGCAGTACTCCACCTACGCGGTTATCTCGCCCGAGGGCTGCGCCTCAATACTGTGGAAGAGCGCCGACCACGCGGCCGACGCAGCCGCTGCCATGGGTGTGACCGCGGACCGGCTCAAGTCCCTGGGTGTCTCCGACCGCATCATCCCGGAGCCGCTGGGCGGGGCCCATCGCGACCAGTCCACCATGGGGGCGAGCCTGCGGCAGGCCCTGGTTGAGGAGCTGGACGCACTGGAGCAGCTCTCCATTCCGGATCTTCTGGAACAGCGTTACGAGCGACTGACCTACTACAATGCCAGCAAGCAGTGACCAGCTGGCACTGGAGAACTGGCCGCCGGATCTGACGGCAGCCTTCAAGGAGCTTCCCCAAAGCCGCCGCTGGTGGATTGCCCTCAGCGGCGGCTGTGATTCCACCTTTCTCCTGCACTGTCTGGCGACACTGGCGCCGAGCCACGGCGTTCCCCTTCATGCGATCCACCTCCATCATGGCCTGAGCGCCGAAGCGGATCAGTGGCAGCAGCACTGTGAGCGGATCTGTACGCTGCGGGGGGTATCGCTGGTGAGTGAGCAGCTGGCGCTGGATCCGGATCAGCCGGATCTGGAGGCCCGGGCCAGAAGGGCGCGGTACGACTGCTTCGAGTCCCTGCTGGCACCCGGGGATCTGCTGTTCATGGCCCATCATGGTGATGATCAGGCGGAGACCGTGCTTCTGCGGCTGCTGCGGGGCAGTGGCGTGCGTGGCCTGGCCGGGATGCCCGCGGAAAGGCCTCTGGGAAAGGGCCGTCTGGTGCGGCCCCTGCTGGGCCTGGAGCGGCGCCGCATCGAGGCTCTGGCCCGCGACTGGGCGCTGGACTGGTGCGAGGACGGTTCCAACCAGGATACGCGCTTTGATCGCAACTACCTGCGCCATGAGATCATGCCACGGCTGGAATCACGCTGGCCCCGGAGTGGCCGACGCATGGGCCGCAGCGCCCAGCACTGCCGGGAAGCGGAGCAGCTGCTTTCGGAGTTGGCCGACATGGATGCCCGGAGCACTGCCAGCGGGCAGGGCCTCAGCGTGCAGGCACTGGCGCAGCTGAGCGGCCCCCGGCGCCACCAGCTTCTGCGCCATCTGCTGATCCGCCATGATTGCCAGCCCCCGGGCGAACGGCGTCTGGCGTCCGGGCTGGAGGCGCTGCTGCACGCACCAGATGACGGTCAACCGGAACTGCGCGGGGAGGACTGGCGGGTCTGTCGCTTCCGGGATCAACTCTGGCTGGTTCCGGACCTCCCGGTAGTCAGCACGGATGCAGACACTGAGTGGCTGGTGAATGGCAATCTGGAGTGGTTCGGAACCCAGCTTGCCGTAGAGCGGCGCGAGGGAAACGGCCTGGTCATTGAGTCGGGGGAGCGATTGCGTGTCCAGGCCCGTCAGGGTGGTGAACGCTTCCGCCCTGGTCCCGGCCAGCCTCATCGCCCGTTGCGCAAGTGGCTGCAGGAACAGCGGATTCCGCCCTGGGAACGGGCACATCTTCCCCTGGTTTTCAGTGGCGGGGAACTGGTGGCGATTGCGGATCTGTGGCTGGCGCCGGAGTGGCGTGCAGGGGAAGGGCAGACCGGCTGGCAGCCGGTCTGGCACCGCCCCTGGCAATTGCTGCAGGCGGCGCCGTAACCCGGATTACTTGCGGCGCTTGAGCACCCAGATTTCCAGCATGACCCATTCCTCGCCCGGGTAGTTCGAGCGTTCCAGCTCGGACATGAGCCGGTGGCGCGAGGCCATGCTGCCCACGAACTCGAAGCGTTCCAGCAGGATGCGCTTGGTGGCGTCCGCGGCTTCCAGTGCGAAGGGGTTGAGGAAGTTCACCAGCAGGTAGCCTTCGTCGTCGCCGGCGGCGAATTCATCCATCAGGCGTTCCACGGCGTGGGGCTCGAGATAGACCAGGGCCGCCGTGGAGATCAGGATGTTGGCGTTCTTCATGGCCTTTTCGAGTTCCGCCTGGGTCGCGGCATCCGGCGTGTTCAGGTCCGCCTGGATGGTGTCGTCGTAGATGCCGGCGGACTGGCCGTAGGCCAGGGCGTTGGCGGAGATGTCGATGCCGGTGACGTTGGCGTTGAAGCGCCTCGGCTGGGCCACCTTTTTGCAGGTTTCCGCGTCCTTCCAGTTGTCGCGGATACCGTCATAGTCCATGCCATTGATGGTCGCCATGGTGGTATTGCCGAAGCAGCCGGCGAGATCAACAACATTGAGGGCACCGCTGGCGGCCTTCCTATCGGCCCAGGGCTTGATCAGGCGATCGAAGGTCAGGCGGTTGAAGTTGTCCGAGACGTATTGCAGGTCGTCGAGGATGCGTTCCTTGAAGGGGACGGGCGTTTCCGCCACGTAGATATCGTCAAAGTGCTGTTTTTTCTCGTCGGTTTTTACGCCTGAATCACTCATGCGCTCATTTCCATATTGCGAAAGGGGCACTTATGATCGTTGGGGGTAGGGGATCGGGTCAAGTCGGCCAGATGATAACGGCCTGCACCATGCCTTCCCGTGGCTGCCGGAATTCGAACCGGGCATCAAACCGTTCCGTGATCGCACGCACGATGGTCAGCCCGAGACCGTCGCTGCGCTCGGGATCTGTCGTGGTGTGCGCCCCGGCTGGATTGGTCACCGTCATGACAAGGTCCGCACCGCTGCGCTGGACCCTCAGCTCGACGGTGTCACCGCCGGTGCCGTGGCGCAGTGCGTTCTCCAGCAGGTTGCGCAGTGCCGTTGCGGCCAGGGGCGCGGGAAGCGGCAGATCCGGGAGCGATGGCTCCGAGTCGATCCGGATACGATCGCGTTCCGGCAGATCCGCGAGGGCCTGGTGGATCACGGTTGCCACGGCTGCCCGCTCATCGCCGGGCATGCCCGTACGTTCCACCCGGGCAAGCATCAGCAGCTGTTCAATGATGCGCTGCATGCGCTGGATGCCGGCTTCCGCCTGGTCCAGGGCCCGGGTGGCTCCGGGGGCCTGGCGTGCCGCCACCTGCAGGTTTGTCTTGATGGCGGTCAACGGCGTACGCAGCTCATGGGCGGCCTGGCTGGCGAAGTGCTGCTCGCGCTGTATGGCCTCGTTCACCCGCGCCAGCAGGCCATTCAGTGTTGAGACCACCGGCTGCAGTTCGGCGGGGGCCGAACCGATGTCCACGGGCGTGAGCATTGAGGGGCTGCGCCGGGAGACCTCACGGCTGAGTCGCTCAAGGGGGGCCAGACCACGGCTTATGCCGAACCAGACCACGCCGATGCCGCCGGCAAGCGCCAGCGCAAAGGGCGCCACCAGTACCAGCAGGATGCCCTCGCGCAGCTCGCCGCGCTCGGCCATGCGGTCCGCGGTGGTGATGTGCAGCCCGTTGTGCTCCAGGGTATAGAGCCGCCAGCGCTCCCCGTTGATCGTCGTGTTCCGGTAGCCGGGCTCGCGGGCGCTCAGCGCCTGGCTGTCGGCGCCTTCGGTGCGCACCAGCACCTCACCACCGGCTGCCTGGATCTGGCAGGCAACGCCCTCGGATTCCGGCTGCACCAGCTCCGTATCACTGCGGGAGCCTTCCAGGAGGCCGGGCTGGCGGGCGACCAGCCCTGCGACCATGCGGGCGGAGGCGGCCAGGCGCTCATCCAGGGTCTCTGAAACCTGGCTGCGCAGATCCAGAAAAAGCAGGGCGGCGGCGGAGGCCCACAGAACCCCCAGGGCGAGCCCTACGCCCAGAACCAGTCGCCGCTTCAGGGTCATGGTGCTTCCCCGCTGTCATCGCCGGGCGGTGGACCCAGCCGGTACCCCATGCCACGGACCGTCTGGATCAGCTCCCGGCCCAGTTTCTGGCGCAGATGGTGGATATGGACATTGAGCGCATTGCTGCCGATTTCCGTCTCCATGCCGTAGAGGGCGTCCTTCAGCTGGTCCTCCGTCAGCAGGCTGTCGCCGGAACGCAGGAACTTCTCCAGCAGCAGGAGCTCCCGGCGCGAGAGGCTAACGGGCACCCCGTTCAGCGTCACCTCGCCGCGTTCCGGCAGAAAGCGCAGGCTACCATGTTCGAATACGGGCGAGGCCTGCCCCGAGGCGCGGCGCAGCAGGGCCCGCAGCCGGGCGCTGAGTTCGTCCAGGTCAAAGGGCTTGAGGACGTAGTCGTCCGCTCCGGATTCCAGCCCGGTCACCCGATCGTCCATGGCGTCGCGCGCCGTCAGTACCAGTACCGGCACGGTCAGGCCGCGCGCGCGCCACTGGCGCAACAGGTCCAGCCCGTCCCTGTCCGGCAGGCCCAGGTCCAGGATCACGATGTCAGTGTTCACCGTCTCCATGGCGTGATCCGCGCTTCTGGCGCTGGTCACCCGGTCGACCACGAAGGATTCCATTTCCAGACCGCTGACCAGACCCGAGGCCACCAGATCATCGTCTTCAATCAGTAACACATGCATCTTAATGCCCACTTAATCGGTGCCCTGCACAATCCCGCCAGTTGCCTGAAGAGCAGAGAGACGGAATGAGACACACCCGGTCTGCAGCGACCCTAATGACAGCCCTGATCCTGATGCTTGTTGGCATGATACCGGTTCAGGCCGCCGTTGATCAGTCGGATTTCCTGTCGCCGGAGGAGGCGTTCCAGTACGAGCTGGTTCCCGATGGTGACCAGTACCGTCTGGAGTGGGAGATCGCGGACGATTACTACCTCTACCGCAAGCGCATGACGGTGACGGGCAAGGACGCGGAGCCCGCGAGTGTGAGCTATCCGGAAGGCGAGGTCATCACCGACGAGTATTTCGGGGAGTCCGAGGTCTATTACGGCCAGGCTGAGGTGATGATCGACCCGGGGGAGGTCGAGACCCTGGAGCTCAGCTGGCAGGGCTGCGCTGACGAGGGGCTGTGCTATCCGCCCCAGAACGCCACTGTGACCCTGGATGGCGCGTCGGCCGGTGCAGGTGGTGGTGACAGCGGCGGGGATACTGAGACCGCACAGGCTGCAGGCGGTGCGGCCCAGGCGGAGGACGAGTACCTGGCCGGCAGCCTCGCGGAAAGCAGCCTGGCCTGGAACCTGGCCCTGTTCTTCGGGCTGGGTCTGCTCCTGGTCTTCACGCCCTGTGTGCTGCCGATGGTTCCCATTCTGTCCGCGGTGATCGTGGGCAGCCAGGCCGGGCGCGGCCGTGCCTTCTGGCTGTCGTTGGCCTTTGTGGTCACCATGGCGGCCACCTATGCCGTCCTTGGCGCAGTGGCGGGGCTGATCGGTGCCAATCTGCAGGCGGCGTTCCAGGTGCCGCTGTTCATCGGTGGCCTGGCGGTGATCTTCGTGCTGCTGGCACTGTCGATGTTCGGTGTTTACGAACTGCAGCTGCCGGCTTTCCTCCGGGCGCGTCTTGAGGCGATGAACAGCCGCCAGACCGGCGGTCATCTGGGGGGCGCGGCCCTGATGGGCTTCTTCTCGGCCCTGCTGGCCAGCCCCTGCATGACCGCGCCGCTGGCCGGGGCCCTTCTGTACATCGCCGAGTCCGGTGATGCGTTCAACGGCGGTCTGGGCCTGTTCGCCCTGGGACTGGGCATGGGCGCGCCGCTGGTGGCCTTCGGGACCCTGGGAGCCAGCTTCCTGCCGAAACCCGGTGCCTGGATGAACGGCGTCAAGGCGGTGTTCGGTGTCATTCTTCTGGGTACCGCCGTGTGGTTCCTGGAGCGTATCCTGCCCGCCCATGTGGCCATGGCACTCTGGGGCGTTCTGGCGGTTATTGCATCGGCCCTGGTGCTCAATGCAGTGCGCCACGCCGCCCTGGCCGAGCCGGCGCGGGCCCTGGCGGCGGCACTGGCGCTGGTGGTGGGACTCTGGGGCGGTCTGATGCTGGTGGGTGCTGCTGGCGGTGGCGGCGTCCTGTACTCTCCCCTGAAGCCCTATGCGGGCGGTGGAGAGCCCGAGGGTGCCGCCGGGGACGCGCAGGAAGGGATGGCCGGTTTCGAGGTCATCAAGTCACCCCAGGATCTGGATCAGGCGGTGGCCAGTGCCGGGGAGCAGGGTCGGTGGACGCTGCTGGAGTTCTACGCGGACTGGTGCATCAGCTGCGAAGTGATTGAGGAAGAGGTCTTCGGTGATCCGGAAGTCCAGAAGGCACTGGCGGACGTGCAGCTGCTGCAGGCGGATGTCACCGCCAACGACACCACGGATCAGGCGCTGATGGACGAACTGAAGGTGGTGGGCCCGCCCACCATCATGCTGATCGGCCCGGATGGGCAGGAGCGTCGTGGCTATCGTGTCACCGGTGAGATCAGCAGCGAGGCCTTTCTGGAAAGGCTTGCCGCTACTGGCGCGTCGTCACTCTGAAGGAGGTATGGATGTCATCAATCGCGGTGGGGCCGCTGAGCCTTCCGGTTGCCCAGGTTCTGATGATCGTGGCTTTTGCCGTGGCGCTGTTTGCCGGGGCTGTGGCAGGGCGCCGGGAGCAGGTGCGTGTGGGCGGGCCGCTGACGGATATCCTGCTCTGGTCACTGGTCTGTGCGCGCGTTGGGTTTGTCGTGCTCTACTTCGATCACTACCGGGATGACCTGCTGGGCATGATCGATATCCGCGACGGCGGCTTCCACCTGGTTTCCGGCCTGATCGGCTGTGTGGCCGCAACCGCCTGGCAGCTCTGGCGTCATCCGGCGCTGCGCCAGGCACTCGGGATTGCGGTGACCGTTGGTGTGCTGGTCTGGGCGCTTCCCTTTGGCCTGATCACGCTGATGCAGGTCCAGGGGCAGGGCATACCGGATGTGGCGGTGGAATCACGCGAAGGCAGTGAGCGGCCACTGGAGGCGCTGGCGGACGGCCGCCCCATGGTGGTCAACCTCTGGGCGTCCTGGTGTCCGCCCTGTGTGCGTGAGATGCCGGTGCTGGAAGAGGCCCAGGAAACCCATGGGGATATCGCCTTTGTGTTCGTCAATCAGGGCGAAGGCACGCCGACCGTCAACAGCTTCCTGGATGAGCATGACCTGACCCTGCGCAACGTGGTGCTGGACCGCAAACGCGAGGTCGCTTCCAACACCGGCAGCCAGGGGCTGCCCACAACACTGTTCTACGACGCATCCGGTCAGCTGGTGACCGTCCATCACGGCGAGCTCTCCAGCGCGACCCTTGCGGATAACCTTTCCCGATTCGGAACCGACAAAGGAGATAACAACTGATGAGTTTCAACAACACCGGAGCCCTCCGGTTTGCCGCCGGACTGCTCCTGCTCGTGGCCCTGGCCCTGCCGGCCCATGCCCAGCAGCAGACCACGGATGGAGAAGCCATCTGGCAGAACCTGGAAGACAGCCACTGGGTCCAGGATGGCGCGGATGATGCGGACAGGATCATCTACACCTTCACCGACCCCAACTGCCCCTACTGCGATCAGTTCCGTGAGCAGGCAGCACCCTGGATCGACGCCGGGCGGGTGCAGCTGCGCCATATCATGGTCGGGATCATCAAGAAAAGCAGCACGCCCAAGGCGGCCACCATTCTCGGCAGCGAGAACCCCGAAGCAAAACTGGCGGAAAACCGGAAGGCCTATGAAAGCGGGGGGATCGAGCCCGAGGAGGGGATCGTGAAGGAAACCAAAGGTCAGGTCAGGGAGAACAACTTCCTGATGCGCGATCTGGGGGCCAGGGCCACGCCGACCACCATCTACTGGGATGGGAATGACGAGCTTGCGGCGAAGCAGGGTGCACCCCGGCCCCAGGAGATGCCCGATATCATGGGCAGTCCGAAGCCGGAGTGACACGCGTCAGTGCTGTGGCACAACCAGGATCTTGCCGTCGCGCTCACCCGAGGCGGCGGCCGCCACGGCCTGTTTGATGTCGCTGACATCGTACTCGGCCGCGATCGGTGCCTTCAGGGCGCCGCTGGCGATCTGGCGGGTGATTTCGCTGTAGATGGCCATCTGCTGGTCCCGGCTGGCCTGGCTGAACCAGCGTGACAGCCAGAAACCACGCAGCGAGATGTCGCGGAAGACCACGTTCGCCGGCGACATCTGGCAGGGCTGGCCGCTCATCATGCCGTAGTTGACCACCGGGGAGCCGGCCGCCAGGCAGTTGGCCAGGTGGTCGGTGGCATCACCGCCCACGGCGTCGATGCCCAGACGGATGTCCGCGCCGCCGGTGGCTTCCTTTACCCGCTTGTGCAGGTCCGGGCCGTCCACCAGGGTGACATCGCCGCCCTGGGCCTCCACGCCGGCCACGGCGGATTCGCGCCGGACCACGTTGACGGTGTGCAGGCCCCGCTGGGCCGCCAGCCGGATCAGGTAGCCGCCCACGCCCGAGTTGGCGGCGTTCTGGATGACCCAGTCGCCTTCCTTCAGGTCCACGAACTCCTGCAGCATGAGCAGGGCGGTGGGCGGGTTGATGGTCATCATGCTGAGCTGCTTCGGGTCCGCGTCATTGGGCAGCGGCACCAAATCCTTCGCCTCTGCCAGCACGTGGCTGGACCAGGTTCCGGATCCCACTGGCAGAAGCACTGTCTGGCCCTGATCGAGGCCGGAGACGCCGTCACCGGTCTCGGCGACGCGGCCAACCCCTTCGTTGCCGCCGACCGCGGGCAGCGGTGGCAGGATGCCGTAGTCCCCGGTCAGGGTCAGGACATCGGAGGGGTTGATGGGGGCCGCCAGCACCTCGAGCAGGACCTGGCCGCTACCGGGTTTCGGAGTATCGTCGGAAACGGCTTCGATCACGTCCTGGGGGACGGGGCCGCGACTGCTGTATTGCGCCTTGAGCATGGGAAGCTCCCTGCTGGTGTGTGTCTGTTCAGCGTATTCCGTTGTACTCGCGTAGGGAACGGATGGATTTCCGGTTGGGGCGACCACTGGCATCTTCGACCAAGGTCGGACGCATTATGAACCCGGAGCGCGTATAATGGGGCACCGGAAACCGGAGCGAAACCGGGTCTCTCGGTCATCCGCAAAGGCAGACTCGCCGCGCGTCTATTATGATGGGGGCTGAGCAAGTTCCGATCCAAGCACTGAACACTGCCAAAGGAGTCCGCCGTGAAAGCATTCTTCCATCCCGCGCAGAACCGGCACCGGCCGCTGACGTACCTGACGCGCGGCAAGATGCGTCCGCCCCAGGAGATTCCGGAGCGCACGCCGGAGCTGCTCACGGGTCTGGAGAACGTTGGCATGCAGGTGGCTGAGCCCGCGGATCACGGCATGGCGCCCATTGGCGCGGTACACGACCTGGGGTACCTGCGTTTTCTTGAGTCCGCGCACCGGCGCTGGCCTGAGGACTGGGGCGAAGAGGTGATGTCCAACATTTTCGTGCGTGCGCCCAACCACATGCACGGCATCCTCGCAGAAAGCGCCCGTTACCAGGCGGACGGCAGCTGCCCCATCGGCGAAGGCACCTGGGAGGCGGCCTACTGGTCGGCCCAGAGCGCGCTTTCCGGAGCGGATGAGCTTCTCGCTGGCGAGCAGCGCGCCTATGCCATGTCACGCCCACCGGGGCACCACGCGCGGCGCGACGCCGCTGGCGGCTTCTGCTACCTGAACAACGCGGCCATCGCCGCCCAGGCCCTGCGCAGCCGCTTCCAGCGCGTGGCCATCCTGGATCCGGACATGCACCACGGTCAGGGCATCCAGGAGATCTTCTACGACCGCGACGACGTGCTCTACATCTCCATCCATGGCGACACCACCAATTTCTACCCGGTGGTCAGCGGCCATGAGACCGAGCGTGGCGAGGGCGCCGGCTTCGGTTACAACATCAACATGCCCATGCCGCACGGCTCGCCGGAGTCGACCTTCTTTGAGCGTCTGGAAGAGGCGCGCAGTGCCATCCGCCTGTTTGACGCGGACGTGCTGGTCGTCTCGCTCGGCTTTGACGTCTATCAGGAAGATCCCCAGGCGAAAGTGGCCGTCTCGCAGGACGGGTTCGAGCGCATGGGCGGTCTGATCAGCGAGCTGGGCATTCCCACGCTCGTGGTTCAGGAAGGCGGCTACCACCTGGAGTCGCTGGCGGACAACGCAACGGCTTTCTTCACCGGGCTGAAGTGACGCCGCCCGGTGTCATCTACAAACGGGAGGCGTGCAGAGCCCTCCCGCCACAACGCTGAAGGACAGAGGCACTCATGACAGACAAACAGCCAACCATCACCTATACCGAGACCGACGAAGCACCTGCGCTGGCCACCTATTCCTTCCTGCCCATCGTCAGGGCTTTTGTCTCGCCCGCAGGCATCAAGGTTGAATCCGCCGACATCTCCCTCGCTTCCCGCATCCTCGCCCAGTTCCCGGATTACCTTCCCAAGGACAAGCAGGTTCCTGACTACCTGGAACAGCTCGGCGAACTGACGCAGGATCCGGACGCCAACATCATCAAGACGCCCAACATCAGTGCCTCCGTTCCGCAGCTCCGGGCGGCCATCAAGGAGCTGCAGGAAAAGGGATACCCGCTGCCGGAGTACCCCGAGGACCCGCAGACCGATGACGAGAAGGCCCTCAAGGACCGTTACGCCAAGGTCCTGGGCAGTAACGTGAACCCGGTGCTGCGTCAGGGCAACTCGGACCGCCGTGCCTCCAATGCGGTCAAGGAATACGCCAGGAAGCATCCGCATCGCATGGGCAAGTGGAGCCAGGCCTCGCGCACCCACGTGGCGCACATGCGCAAGGGCGACTTCTATCACAGTGAACAGTCGACCACCATGGAGAAAGCGGGCAATGTCCGCATCCAGCTGGAAGGCAAGGAAACCGGCAAGACCACGGTCCTGAAGGACAGCGTGCCGGTGCTGGAAGGCGAGGTCATCGACGGCATGTTCATGAGCGTCAACCAGCTGCGCCAGTTCCTGGAGGAAGAGATCGAGGGCGCGCGCCGTGCCGGTCTGCTGTTTTCGCTGCACGTGAAGGCGACCATGATGAAGGTCTCGCACCCGATCGTGTTTGGCCATGCCGTGACGGTCTACTTCAGGGAGGTGTTCGAGAAGCACAGGGAACTCTTCGACCGGATCGGGGTTAATCCGAACGACGGCATGAGCCACCTGTACCAGAAGATCCAGGATCTCTCCTTCTCCGAGCGCTCCGAGATCGAGGAGGACATCCGGGACTGCTTCATCAACCGCCCGGAGATGGCCATGGTCGACGCGGACCGGGGCATCTCCAACCTGCACACGCCCAGTGACGTGATCGTGGACGCCTCCATGCCCGCCATGATCCGCGACGGCGGCAAGATGTGGGGCACCGATGGCAAGCTCAAGGACACCAAGGCGGTCATCCCCGAGAGCACCTACGCCACCATCTACCAGGAAGTGATCAACTTCTGTAAGCACCACGATGCCTTTGATCCCAGCACCATCGGCACCGTGCCCAACGTGGGCCTGATGGCGCAGAAGGCCGAGGAATACGGCTCCCACGACAAGACCTTCGAGCTGCCGGAAGACGGCATCGTCCGCGTGGTGGATGACGGCGGCAACACGGTCTTCGAGCACGAGGTTGAGAAGGGCGACATCTGGCGCATGTGCCAGACCAAGGACGAGCCCATCCGGGACTGGGTCCGCCTGGCGGTGGAGCGCTCGCGTGTCAGTGGCATGCCGGCCGTGTTCTGGCTGGATCCGGAGCGGGCCCACGATGCCCAGCTCATCAACAAGGTGCAGCACTACCTCAAGGAGCATGACACCGAAGGTCTGGACATCCGCATCATGGGCTATGACCAGGCCATCCGCTGGACCATGGAACGCATGGTCCGTGGCAAGGACACCATCTCGGTGACCGGCAACGTGCTGCGTGACTACCTCACGGACCTGTTCCCGATCATCGAGCTGGGCACCAGCGCCAAGATGCTCTCCGTGGTTCCGCTGCTCAAGGGCGGTGGCCTGTTCGAGACCGGTGCCGGTGGTTCCGCGCCGCGTCACGTACAGCAGTTCCTCGAGGAGGACCACCTGCGCTGGGACTCCATGGGTGAGTTCATGGCCATGATGGTGTCGCT
>JBNJDI010000062.1:0-13301 GCA_051744725.1 Pseudomonadota bacterium
CGTTGCCGACGCCATGGGCGATGGGCCGCGCTGGTTCCAGCTCTACTGGAGTAAGTCCGATGATCTGGTGAAAAGCCTGGTAACCCGGGCCGAGGAAGCGGGCTGTGAGGCCATCGTGGTGACCCTGGACACCACCATGCTGGGCTGGCGCACCCGGGATCTGGATCTGGCCTATCTGCCGTTCCTGCGCGGCAGGGGTATTGCCCAGTACACCAGTGACCCGGTTTTCCTGAAACGCCTCGAGCAGGCGGTCCAGGAAGGTGGCGACGATGCGCCCAAACCCAGGGTGACCATGGAAACACTGAAAGTTCTTCGGGAAGTGGCCCAGTCCTGGCCGGGCAGCACCCTGGAAGGGCTCCGGTCCGGCAAGGCGCGGGCGGCGGTCCAGGAGTTCATCAACACCTATTCCCGCCCGTCGCTGACCTGGGACGATCTTGCGATGCTGCGCGCGCATACCCGTCTGCCCATCCTGCTCAAGGGCATCCTGCATCCGCAGGACGCCCGCATGGCGGTGGATTACGGCATGGATGGCGTCATCGTCTCAAATCACGGCGGGCGTCAGGTGGACGGTGCTGTCTCAAGCTTCGAGATGCTGCCGCGCGTGGTGGAGGCGGTGCAGGGGCGCGTGCCCGTGATCCTGGACAGCGGCATCCGTGGCGGTGCGGATGTGTTCAAGGCACTGGCTCTGGGGGCCACCGCCGTGGGGCTTGGCCGCCCCTGGGTCTATGGGCTGGCACTCAATGGCGAGCAGGGTGTGCGTGAGGTACTGCGTAACCTGAAGACGGATTTTGAGCTGACCATGGGGCTTGCGGGCTGTTCCTCCACGGCGGAAATCTCGCCGGAACGGTTGGTCTGACCCGCGAGCTCTCTCGTACAGTCTGGTTGGCTCATGGTCGGTGGGCTTTGTTGAGCCAACGGGAGGGTCTATGTATGAAGCCAGGCAGAGCATTGCGGTGGCTAGTGGTGGCACCGGCGCTGGTATTACTGGCCCTGGTCAGCACCGTGGCCGCGGGCGAGACGCCACGGGTTGCGGTGGCCGAGCTGGCGTCCGCGCCCGTTACGGAAACCACGCGTGTTAATGGCTCGGTCGTGGCCCGGCGGCATTCGTCGCTGTCCACAACGGTCAGCGGGCGGGTTGAGTCCGTGGCCGTCGAGGCGGGGGCCCGGGTAACAGAAGGGCAGCCGCTGGTGCGGCTCGATGACGAGCTGGAGAAACTCACGCTCAGCAGTGCCGAGGCCCGCGTCAGTGAAGCCCGGGCCAGCCTCGAGGATGCCCGGCGGCGCCTGCGTGAAGCCGAATCCGTGGGTGCCGGCAGCAACATTGCCGCCACCGAGGTCAGCTCCCGGAAAAGCGCCGTAGCGCAGACCGAAGCCCGGCTGGCCCGGCTTGAGGCGGAACGCGACCGTCAGCGGGTTGAGGTCGAGCGCCACCGTGTCGAGGCACCCTTTGCCGGGCTGGTGAGTGAGCGCAACAGCGATCCCGGGGAATGGGTCGATCCCGGGGATACCCTTCTGACCCTGGTGGATACGGATCATCTCTATCTGGACTTTCAGGTACCCCAGGCCTTTTTCGGGCGCGAGGGCGAGTCCCGGCTCACGCTGATCGGTCCCGGGGCTGTGGCGGGCCGGGATCTGCCCATCAGCGCCGTTATCGGTGTGGTGGAGCCGGGGCTGCGGACCTACCGCCTGCGTTCCGCCCCGGAGGATGTCTCCGGCCTGTCGCCCGGGATGAGCGTCACCGCCCGCCTGGCACTGGATACGGGCCGGGAAGGTGTGGCGGTGCCCCGGGATGCGATCAACCGGTACCCGGATGGACGGGTGACGGTCTGGGTGCTGGGAGACCGTGATGACAGCGGTTACAGCGTTGATGAACGCTCCATCACCGTTGCCGGCGACCCGGAAGGCCAGACCGTTGTGGTGGTTGACGGCGTCTCCCCCGGCGATCGGGTGGTCACCCGGGGCAATGAATCGCTGAGCGGCGATATGAGGGTCCGCCTCCGCGGCGAGGAGGCCGACTGATGTTCGAGGGCGTCATACGCCAGGGGACCCTGGTAACGGTCACGGCGCTGATTGTGGCCATTCTCGGGGCCGCCGCGGCACTGCGCATTCCGGTTCAGATGATCCCGGATCTGGAGGTGCGCACGGTCACCGTTGAGACCAGCTGGCCCGGGGCTACTCCCCAGGACATCGAAAAGGACATCCTGATCGAGCAGGAGCGCTTCCTGCGCAACGTCCCCAACCTGAGCCGCATGACGTCCAGCGCCTCCAGCGGTTCCGCCGAGATCGAGCTTGAGTTCCCCTTCGGCACCGACATCACTGAAACCCTGATCGACGTCAACAATGCCCTGAGCCAGGTGCCGGACTACCCCCGCAATGTGGATGAGCCGCGCATCGTGGCCGCTTCCTTCTCCTCCAATGCCTTCATGTATTTCCGGGTTTCGACGCTGCCGGACAATCCGCGGAACCTGGATATCGTGATGATGCGGGATTTTGTGGAGGACCATGTGCGGCCGCGCATGGAAAGCGTACAGGGTGTCTCGGAGGTGACCGTCGGCGGTGGCGCCGACCGGCAGATGCAGGTGCGGGTGGACGCTGATGCCCTGAGCCGCTACGACCTGGGGCTGACGGATGTACGCGACGCCATACGTGAACGCAACCAGGATGTCTCCGGCGGTGAAGTGGATGCCGGCAAGCGCCGCTACCTGCTCCGGACCGTGGGTCGCTTCGACTCCCGCGAAGGGCTGGGGGATCTGATCCTGGCCCGCGAGGGGGATTCCGTGATCCGTCTTTCGGATGTGGCCAGTATCCGCCAGGACCACTCACGTATACGTGAGGAGTCCCTGGTGGATGGTAAGCAGGTTATCGGGCTCCAGGTCCGGCGTGAGAGCGGTTCCAATGTCATCGACATCAAGAACCGCATGCTGGAGGAAGTCGACGCCATCAACGACGAGGTCCTGGAGCCCGAGGGCCTGCGGCTGGCGCTCAACTCCCACGATGCCCGCTACGTTGAGGCCTCGATCGCCAACGTCTGGACCAACCTGGGCATCGGCGCGGTCTTCGCGACCCTGATCATGTTCGCCTTCCTGCGCTCGCCCAAGGCCACCTTCGTGGGCGTGGTGGGCATTCCCCTGTGTGCCATCGCCGCCTTCCTGGGGCTGCTGGTGACCGGCCGCACGCTGAACGTCATCTCCCTGGCCGGGGTGGCCTTCGCCATTGGCATGACCATCGACAACAGCATCGTGGTGCTGGAGAACATCGAACGCTACCGCCGGCTGGGGCTGGACCGCTTCGAATCCGCGCTGCGGGGCGTGCGCGAGGTATGGCCGGCCGTTCTGGCCTCGACCATGACCACGGTTCTGGTCTTCCTGCCCATCCTGTTCGTGGAGGAGGAGGCCGGCCAGCTCTATTCGGATGTGGCCATCGCCATCAGCAGTGCCATTGTGGCGTCGATGCTGGTGGCCATCACGCTCATTCCGATGCTCAGCGCGCGCCTGTCGTTCCGGGGGGATGTCGAGTCCGAGGAGACGGAGGCGCCGACACCACGGTGGATGCGCCTGGTGCTGGGGATGGTGCGGTGGATCACGGCGTCCGTGCCGCGAGCGGTGGGCGTGATTGCGGTGACCGTGGCAGCCGGCGCCTTCATCATACTGGTGCTGACGCCCCCCGCTGAATACCTGCCGGAAGGCGAGGAGGCCAAGACCTTTGCGTCCATGTCCGCGCCGCCGGGGTACAACCTCAATACCATGAGCGGGATCGCGGACGAGGTGGAGGCGCACTTCCTGCCCCATGTGGATGCGGACCGGGAGGCCTATGCCGCCGGCGATACCCGGGTGCCGCCCATGGAATACCTCAACATGAACGTCTCGCCCGGTGGCATCCGGATCATTGCGGAAACCATCAATCCGGATGACATCGATGCCCTGATGGATGAAATCACGCGCTTCTACGAAACCTTTCCGGGCATGCGCGCCTTTGCCGCCAAGGGGTCCATCATATCCAGTAACGACGGTGGTACCCGCAGCATCAACCTGGATATCTCGGGGCCGGACCTGCAGACGGTCTACCAGACCGCCAACCGGATCTACGACCGGGCACAGACCATTTTTGACAACCCGCGCATCGATAGTCAGCCTTCCTCACTGACGCTGGCGCAGCCGCTTGTGGAGGTCCGGCCGGATTACGACCGCGCCGCGGAAGTCGGCCTTTCCACAGGGGCGATCGGGTTTACGGTGGCAGCGGCCACCGAGGGCGCCTATGTGGACGACTATTTCCTGGATGACGACAAGGTCGACCTCTATCTCTATGGCGGTGATCCCGAGCGTCCCAGGCTGGAAGGGCTCCGCGAGATCAGCGTGAACACGCCCCAGGGCGGGGCACTGCCGCTCTCGGCCCTGGCTACGGTGGAGGAACGGGTCGATACCAGCACCGTGCGCCGCGTGGATGGCCAGCGCACCGTAACCCTGAATATCATCCCGCCGGATGATGTACCCCTTGAGCGCGGTGTTGAGCGGGTCCGGGAGGAGTTGCTCGGGCAGCTGCGCGACAGTGGCGAATGGCCGGCGGAGGTCGGCGTATCGCTGTCCGGTGCCAGCACCCAGATGGAGGCGACGCGGGAGGCGCTGAGCGGCAACTTCATGGTTTCTCTGGCCATTGTCTACCTGTTGCTGGTGGCCATTTTCACCCATTGGGGCTACCCACTGCTGATCATGACGACGGTACCACTGGGTATCGCCAGCGGTATTGTCGGCCTGGTTCTGATGAACCTGGTGGGCCAGGGCGTGCTGCCGCTTCTGGGTGCGGACCCGCTGCAGCAGCCCTTTGACATGATCAGCATGCTGGGCTTCCTGATCCTGCTCGGAACCGTGGTCAACAACCCCATACTGGTGGTCGATCAGGCACGACGTAATGTCCAGCATGACCCCGGGGACGTGGCCGGCGCAGTGGTACTGGCCGTACAGCAGCGACTGAGGCCGATCGCCATGACCACCCTGACCACGGCGTTCGGGCTGGCACCGCTGGTATTCCTGCCCGGGGAGGGCACGGAACTCTATCGTGGCGTGGGCGCCATCGTGCTGTTTGGCCTGCTGGGCGCCACACTGGTGACGGTGACTTTCCTGCCGGCCCTGACAATGCTGGTAATGCGCTATTTCCGGCGCCAGTGACCAACAATCCGGGCAAGTGCTGTTGCCGTCTCCCGGTTTAGGTTTCACAATTCAGTTCTACGGATCCTCTGGGGGAGAAACGGATGATGATCAGGCCTCTGAACACTTTCTGCGCGGCGCTTGTGCTGCTGCTGGCGGCTTTTCCGGCAATGGCGCAGCCCCTCTCCGATGAGCGGATTGAGCGCTTTCTCGCAAGCCTTGAGGACCTGGAGAGCCTGGGCGAGCAGATCGAAAACACCGATTTGTTCGGAGACATGGGCCAGGAGATACAGGAGCAGGCCACCCGGAAGGGCGAATTCCGGCCCATGCGCATGATGGTCGATAAGATGCGCGACCATGAAATGCACGATGAGTTCGCTGCCGTGGTCTCCGATCATGGGTTCCAGCATCCCGAGGACTGGGCGGATACCGGCGACCGCATCATGCGGGCCATGGCGGCAATGGAGATGAAAAAGCACAACAGGGACGATATGCAGGAAGAAATGAGCGCCATGATGAAGCAGATGGAGAACAACCCGAATATCTCGGAGCAGCAGCGCAAGCGCATGCGCCAGCAGATGGAGCAGGCCATGGCAGGGATGAAGGCGATGGCCGACGCGCCCGAGGAGGATATCGAGGCCGTCCGACCCTACCGTGACCGGATCCGTGGCGTGATGAACGACTGAATCCAGTCAGCGGGAGGAAACAGCGTGATCCGGATTCTGGTTGTGGATGATCATGAACTCGTGCGTACCGGCATAACACGGATGCTTGCGGACGACGAAGAAATTGAGATTATGGGAGAGGCCGACTCCGGCGAGGCGGCGGTGGAACAGGTGCGGCTGGACCCGCCGGACGTGGTGCTGATGGACCTGCGGATGCCCGGCATAGGCGGGCTGGAAGCCATGCGCCGGATCCATCGGATCAACGACGACGTGCGGGTGATCGCCGTGACCGCCTGTGCCGACGATCCCTACCCGACGCGGGTGATGCAGGGCGGCGCCCATGCCTACATCACCAAGGGCGCGGACCTGCAGGAAATGCTCCAGGCGGTGCGCCGCGCCTCGCTGGGCCAGCGTTACATCAGCCCGGAGATCGCCCAGAAGATGGCGCTGGGCAGGGTCAACGGGGCTTCCGAGGAATTCAGCGCCTTTGATGAACTCTCGGAGCGTGAGCTGCAGATCGCCACCATGATCGTGCAGGGTCAGAAGGTGCAGGTCATCTCGGATAAACTCTGTGTGAGCCCCAAGACCGTGAATACCTACCGCTATCGCATCTTCGAGAAGCTGGGCATCGACAGCGACGTGGAGCTGACCCTGAAGGCGGTGAAATACGGCCTGCTGGATGCCGATGAAGTCTGAAACCGCTGAAGCCTTCGATTCCGCCGCCTTTCTCAAGCAGGTAACCGAAAAGCCTGGCGTCTACCAGATGTACGACGCCAATGGCGACATTCTCTACGTGGGCAAGGCCTCCAACCTGCGCAAGCGGCTTGCCAGCTATTTCCGCAAGCAGGGGCAGGCGATCAAGACCCAGTCGCTGGTCAGCCGTATCGCCGACATCCAGGTCACGGTCACCGCCAGTGAAACCGAGGCGCTGCTGCTGGAGCAGAACCTCATCAAGTCCCAGCGTCCGCCGTACAACATCCTGCTGCGGGACGACAAATCCTATCCGTACATCTATCTCTCGAATCACAGCGACTATCCGTCGCTGACCTTCCGGCGCGGCAAAAGCAAGCGTGACAAGGGGACCTTTTTCGGACCATTCCCCTCCGGCGGCGCCGTCCGCGAGAGCCTGAACATCCTCCAGAAGGTGTTCCGCATCCGCAACTGCAGCGAGAGCTACTTCCGCAACCGCACCCGGCCCTGCCTGCAGTACCAGATCAACCGCTGCACGGCGCCCTGTGTGGGCATGATCTCTCCGGAGGAGTACCAGCAGGACGTACGCCGCGCACGGCTCTTCCTGCAGGGCAAGAATCCGGAGATCATCCAGGAACTGATGGACGCCATGGAGCAGGCTTCCACCCGCCTCGATTTTGAGCGCGCGGCCCAGTTCCGGGACCAGATCAACTACCTGCGCCATGTGCAGGAACAGCAGGCCATCGAGGGTGGCAGCGCGGAACTGGACGTGATCGGGCTCAGCCAGGAGGCGGGCGTGGTCTGTGTGGTGGTGCTGTCCGTGCGCGGCGGACGGATCGTGGGCACCCAGCATTTCTTCCCCCGGCTGTCCATGGACCAGGAGGAGAGCGAGCTCATCACCGCCTTCATCGGCCAGTTCTATCTGGGCGAGGACAACCCACGGGAAATTCCCCGTGAGATCATCGTCGCGGACGAGATCCCGGACCGGGACGTACTGGACCAGGCGCTGTCCAACCAGGCCGGCCGGGATACCCGCGTGCGGCACCGGGTGCGGGATGAACGCCGGCGCTGGCTGCAGATGGCCCGCACCAACGCCGAGGAGACCCTGCGCAGCCATCTCTCCAACAAGGAGACCGTCTACCGCCGACTGCTGGCGCTTCGGGAGCTGCTGGAGATGGACGAGATTCCGGCCCGCATGGAATGCTTCGACATCAGCCACAGCCAGGGCGAGAACACGGTCGCATCCTGCGTTGTTTTTGACGAGAATGGACCACTGAAGAGTGACTACCGGCTCTATAATATCGAAGGCGAAACCGCCGGGGATGACTATGCGGCCATGGGGCAGGTCCTGCGCCGGCGCTATCGCCGCATCAAGGCTGGAGACGGCAAACGGCCGGATCTGGTATTCATCGACGGTGGCCTCGGCCAGCTCAATGTCGCGCGCACCGTCTTTGATGAGCTGGGAATCGATGACATCACGCTCATCGGCGTGGCCAAGGGCGAGGCGCGCCGCGCCGGTATGGAAGAGCTGATCGAGGCGTTGACCGAGAACCGCTTCCGGGTGCCGCCGGACTCCCCGGCGCTGCACCTGATCCAGCACATCCGGGATGAAGCGCACCGATTCGCGATCACCGGCCACCGGCAGCGCCGCGACAAGAAACGCAGCAGCTCCACGCTGGAGGGGATCCCGGGCGTGGGGCCGCGCCGGCGCAGGGACCTGATAAACTACTTCGGTGGCCTGCAGGAACTGCGCAAGGCCAGCGTTGGTGAGATTGCCAAGGTCCGGGGAATCAGCGATGCCCTGGCCGAATCCATTCACTCAGCACTGCACAACGAGTAGCGCATGAATCTACCCAATATCCTCACCTTCTCACGGATCGCGATGATCCCGCTGTTCCTGCTGGTCTTCTTCATGCCGTTCGAGTGGGCCTACATGGCCAGCGCGGTCATTTTCGCGGTGGCGGCGGTCACCGACTGGCTGGATGGTTTCCTGGCCCGGCGCTGGGACCAGTCAACACCGCTGGGCGCCTTCCTGGACCCGGTGGCGGACAAACTCATGGTGGCCGGAGCGCTGGCCGTGCTGATCCATGATTACGGCTCGCTGTTCCTGACCATTCCGGCCATCGTGATCATCGGGCGTGAGATCGTGATCTCGGCGCTGCGCGAGTGGATGGCGGAGATGGGCAAGCGTGCCAGCGTGGCCGTATCGCTCATCGGCAAGGTCAAGACGGGCTTCCAGATGGTGGCGATCGTGATGCTGCTGGCGTATCCGCCCGGTGAGCCCGTCGCCATGGCCGGACTCGTTATGCTGGCGGTGGCGGCCGCGCTTACGCTCTGGTCAATGTGCGTCTACCTGAAAGCCGCCTGGGAGGAGATCAGCGCGACCTGATTACGGCCGGAGTGTTTGGCGTGGTACAGGAGCCCGTCCGCATGCTGGATAAAGGCCCTGAGGCTCTGGCTCCCGTCGTACTGGGTGACGCCGATGCTTACGGTTACCGGTGTATCACCGGCATGGATGCAGGTCTCTGTGGTCTGGCGCAGGGTCTCCGCAACCTGCTGGGCGCCCGCACGTTCGGTATCCGGCAGGATCACAAAGAATTCCTCACCGCCCCAGCGGCCCAGGGTGTCGGTTGCACGCAGTCGCGCGCCCAGGGTTACACCCAGCTGGATCAGCACCTGGTCACCCACCTCATGCCCGTGCTGGTCATTGACCGACTTGAAATGGTCCAGGTCCAGCGCGAGCAGTGACAGCGGCTGACCGCTCCGGTGGACGCGGTTGAGCTCCTCCTCCAGAACCTGCTCCATCCGACGCCGGTTTGGGAGGCCGGTGAGCTGGTCCTCATGGGCCATGCGCTCCAGACGCTGCCGGAGCTGGCGGGTTTCGGTTATATCCTGTGAGAAACCGATAAACCCGGTGAAGACGCCGTCCTCGCTCAGCAGGGGCACCTTATGGGTCTCATAGATGCGCTCGCGTCCATCGGCTGTCCTCAAGGTCTCCTCCCCCCGCTGAGGCTCGCGGGTGGCGAGTACCCGCTGGTCCAGCTCCCGGCAGTGGTCCGCTGTTTCACGGGCAAGCACGTCCTCGTCCCGGGCGCCGACAATGGCATCGGCTTGATAACCGTAGAGGGCCGCCGTCCTGTGGTTCAGATAGACATAGCGTCGTTCGGTATCCTTGAGGTAGATGCAGGCCGGGGCGTGGTCGAGGACGGTCTCAAGCAGGTCCTGCTTCTCCCGCAGTGCCCGTTCCAGCTGTACTTTCTCGGTTACATCCGTGCAGACGCCACTCATGCCGTGGATACTGCCGTCAGTGCTGAAAAGAGGGCGTTTCACGGTCCAGAACCAGCGCTCCTCACCAGTGGCGGCGATGACGTTGCGCTCCTGGGTCTCAATGGTCTGGCCCTGGAGCAGGACCTTTTGGTCGTTCTCGCGCAGGTCACGGGACTGGTCCAGCGAGAAGAAAGTGCTGTCGTCGCGGCCGAGAATGGCCTCCTCCGGGACGCCGAACAGGTCACGGACGCGCTCATTGGCGTAGGTATAGCGCCCCTGGGCGTCCTTCATGAAAATGAAGGAGGCAATGCGGTCCATGGTTGCCTGCAGATCCTGCAACTGTTGCAGGGTATCCTTGGTATCCTGCGGTTCCGGGATCTCCATACGATCGCTTCCTTGTAGGATACACACTAACCAACGAATCTAAATCACTTGGCGTTTTGATGCAAAAAAGCCGCTAAACCGGACCAGCAGCGACCCGGTTATAGACAGTTGCGACAGCGAGTGTCGGCTGACGCCATGACTATGGCTCCGTGCACGTATGGGCTATCCTGCCCATCGCACCCGACGATGATGGCCAGCCGCCAGGAGCAAGCGGATGATCCACACCTTCCCCGGCAACCAGCTGGAACACCTTGTTGGCCCGCTCGCCAGGCTCCTGGCGGTGCCGGTGAGCAACCCGCTGCAGCCGGACGTGATCATGGTGCAGCATCCGGGCATGGCGCACTGGCTCAACATGGAACTGGCCGGCGAACCCTCGCGGCGGGTGGCCATGAATCTGGAGTACCCACTGCCGGTACGCTACTTCTGGACCCTGATCCGCCGGATCCTGGGTCCCGAGCGCATGCCGGAGGTCTCACCCTATCAGCGTGAGATCCTGGTCTGGCGCCTGTATTCCCTTCTCGCTTCGGAAGGCGTGGCGCGTGATCCCGCCTTTGCCGAACCCACCCGCTACTGGCAGGAGCAGAGCGCACGCCAGCAGCCGTTGCGCCGCTTCCAGCTGGCCGGGGAGCTGGCGGATCTATACGAGCAGTACCTGATGTACCGCCCGGACTGGATCCGCGACTGGGACGCCGGCCAGGGCGATCACTGGCAGGCCCGGCTCTGGCAGGCCCTGGTGGCGGAGATCCCCGATCACCCGTTACGGCTCATGGATGAGGCCCGCGAGAAGCTGGCCGCGCCAGTGGAAGCTCTTCCGGAGCGCCTGTTCATCTTCGGCATCAACAGCCTGGCCCCCCTGTGGCTCGAATTCATCAGTGAGGTCTCCCGGAAGGCGGGGGTGGATTTCCACATCCTGTACCTCAACCCCTCGGACGAATACTGGGGCGATGCCGTCAGCGACCGGCAGGCCGCCCGCCAGCGTGCCCGCTGGCTGGATGAGCACGATGATGAGAGCGGCCTGGTTCTGGACGTCGGCAATCCGCTTCTGACCGGACTCGGGCACCAGGGCCAGCAGTTCGTACGCCTGCTCAGCGAGGTGGCGGACGAGGAAATGCCCCTGTTCACCGAGCCGGAAGAGGATGACCTTCTGGCCCAACTGCAGAGCGACGTACTGCACCTCCGCGATGGCCGTGAGGCGCCCACCGACCACTGTGACAGCAGCATCAGCGTTGTCAGTGCCCACAGCGCCCTGCGTGAGGTCCAGGCCCTGCACGACTGGCTCCTGCACCGTTTCAACGAGGATCCGGAGCTGGCGCCACGGGATGTGGTGGTGATGTGCCCGAACGTGGAACGTTACGCCCCCTTTGTAGAGGCTGTGTTCGCCGGTCGTGGCGAGGCCCTTTCCGAAAGGGTGCCGCCGCTGCCCAGCTCCATTGCCGACCGCAACCCGGGCGATGCCGACCCGGCAGTGGCCGCGTTCATTGAAATGCTGTCCCTGCCGGATGCGCGCTTCGAGGTCAGCCGTGTCATCAGCTGGCTCCAGGTGCCGGCCATACAGCAGCGATTCGGGTTTGATACCGAGCAGGTAACCCAGCTCAGCCAGTGGCTCAATGCCGCCGCCATTCACTGGGGGCTGGACGCCGAGCACAAGCAGCAGTGGCTGGGCGAGGGCGCCAGTGACCGCTACAGCTGGGATCAGGGGCTGGAGCGCCTCCTGATCGGTTTTGCCTGGGGCGATGAGGAGGTGGTGCTGCGGGACCGCCTGCTGCTGCCCCAGGTGGAGGGCGGCGATGCGGTGGTGCTGGGGCGCCTGATCGCCTTCCTGAGGGCACTCAAGGCGCTGCGACAGGACATGACCCGGGCGCGCACGGTCAGTGACTGGCAGACGTTCCTGCATGAGCGGCTGCGCCAGGCGCTGTTCAGCACGGAACGCCGTCATGAGTGGATCCATGAACAGCTGCGGGAAGTGATCCGGGAACTGGGGCAGTACGCCAGCCATGCGGGCTTCAACCACCCGGTGCCGCTCACGGTGATCCGTCATGCCCTTGAACAGAACCTGCAGAGCCCGGCGCGCACCGGCCGCCAGTTCATGACAGGGCAGATTACGGTCTGTTCCATGGTGCCCATGCGTTCAATCCCGTTCCGGATCGTGGCGATCCTGGGACTGAACGATGGCGAATTCCCGCGCCAGCGCCCGCCATTGGGCTTTGACCTGATGGCCAATGATCTCCCGCGACCGGGGGACCGTTCCCGTCGCGGGGACGACCGCTACCTGTTCCTGGAAGCCATACTTTCGGCCCGGGAGCATCTCTATCTGAGCTACCAGGGGCGGGATCTCAATACCAATGCCGAGCGCCAGCCATCCCTGGTGCTCACGGAGCTGATGACCTATCTGGAAGGCGCCACGGGCTGGCATCGTGATGCCATCAGGTCTCTGCCATTGCAGCCCTTCAGTCCGGCCAATTACCAGGGGCCGGAACCGAGCTTCGACCCGGGCTGGCTGCGTCTGAGCGAGGCCGGCGAAGAACGGGAGCAGGCACAGCGCCTGCCGCCGCCGGAATCAGAGCCCGAGCGGCTCTCGCTGGAGCAGCTGGTGCGGGCCCTGGAGAACCCGGCCCGCCACCATGCCCAGCAGCGCCTCGGGCTCCATCTGGAGGAATCCGAGCTGCCTGAACTTGAGGATGTGGAACCCTTCGCGGCCAATCACCTCAGCCGTTACCTGATCCAGGAAGCACTGATCCACTGCGAGCTTGAGGGTGCGGATGAAGCCCCGGTTCTGGAGCGTGCGCGCCTGTCCGGGGAGCTTCCGGACCATGCGCCCATGGCCCGGGAACTGGCCGACTGGCGGGAGCAGGCCAGTGGCTTCGCGCAGGCCCTGGTGGACTCAGGGGCCGCGGGTGTCCAGACCGTTGCTGTCGAGCACAGCATTGACGGCCTGACGCTGGCCGGGGAGCTGACCCTGGCGGCGGATGGCCGCCTGGTTCTCTGGCGCATGGCAAACCCAAAGGGCAAGGACCTGCTGCGCCTCTGGTGTCATCACCTGGTTGCCAATCTTGATGGGGAGCGCTCATCGGTGAGTATTCACCGGGGCAGGGACGGCGCCCTGCGTGTGATGCAGCTGCAAGCCATGGGGCCAGGGGAGGCGGAATCCCAGCTC
>JBNJDI010000063.1:0-13220 GCA_051744725.1 Pseudomonadota bacterium
GTCCTCCCGAACCTCCACAATCAGCTCGTCATGCACCTGCATCGTCATGCGCGCATCAAACCCGGAGTCGGCAATCCGGTCCTCCACCATCACCATCGCCTTCTTGATGATGTCCGCCGCCGTGCCCTGCATGGGCGCATTGATCGCCGTGCGCTCCGCGCCCTGGCGCAGCTGCCCGTTGCGGCTGTTGATCTCCGGCAGGTACAGCCGGCGCCCGAACAGCGTCTCCACATAGCCCTGGTCATGGGCCGTCTTGCGGATCCGGTCCATGTATTCCAGCACGCCCGGGTAACGCTCGAAGTAACGGTCGATGTACTTCTGGGCCTCGTCCCTGGGAATCCCCAGCTGGCGCCCCAGCCCCCAGGCCGACATGCCGTAGATGAGCCCGAAGTTGATGGCCTTGGCATCCCGGCGCTGGCTGTCGCTCACATTCTCCCGCTCAACACCGAACACCTCCGAGGCCGTGGCCCTGTGGATGTCCTCGCCATGGGCGAAGGCGTCCAGCAGCCCCCGGTCGCCGGACAGGTGCGCCATGATGCGCAGCTCGATCTGGGAATAGTCCGCCGCGATCAGCCGGTAGCCCTCCGGCGCGATGAACGCCTGGCGGATGCGCCGGCCCTCCTGGGTGCGGATGGGGATGTTCTGCAGGTTCGGGTCCGAGGAGGAGAGCCGCCCGGTGGCCGTTACCGCCTGGTGATAGGAGGTGTGGATGCGCCCGGTACGCGGGTTGATCACCTCCGGCAGCCGGTCCGTGTAGGTGGACTTGAGCTTGCTCAGGCTGCGGTGCTCCAGGATCACGCGCGGCAGCTCATAGTCCACCGCCAGCTCCTGCAGCACCGGTTCCGCCGTGGAGGGCGCGCCCTTGGGGGTCTTCTTCAGCACCGGCATGCCCAGCTTCTCGTAGAAGATCGTCTGCAGCTGCTGGGGGGAGCCCAGGTTGAATTCCTCGCCCGCCTGCTCCCAGGCCTGTTCCTCCAGCGCCTTCATGCGCTCGGCCAGCTCACCGCTCTGGGTGGCGAGCAGGTTGGCGTCCACCAGGGTGCCCCGGTATTCCATGTGGGCCAGTACCGGCACCAGCGGCAGCTCAATGTCGTGGTAGACCGACTCCAGGGCGGGGTCGTCCTTCAGGCGCGGGCGCAGGGTCTCGTGCAGCTGCAGCGTGATGTCCGCGTCCTCGGCGGCGTAATGGCCGGCGGTCTCCAGCTCGATCTCGTCGAAGCGTTTCTGCTTGGCGCCCTTGCCGGCAATGCTCTGGAAACTGGTGACCTCGCGCTCCAGGTAGCGCTGGGCCAGGGTGCCCATGTCATGGCGTGAGCCGGCGGAGTTCAGCACATAGGACTGGAGCATGGTGTCCTCGATGCCGCCGCGCAGGGTGACGCCGTGGTTGGCCAGCACATTGATGTCGTACTTCAGGTTCTGGCCGATCTTGATGCGCTCCGGGTCCTCCAGCAGCGGCCGCAGCTGTTCCAGCACCGCCTCGCATTCCAGCTGCTCCGGGGCGCCCAGGTAACTGTGGCCAAGGGGCACGTAGGCGGCGACACCCGCCTCGACCGCGAAGGAGACCCCGACGATGCGCGCGTCCATGTAGTTGAGGCTGGTGGTTTCCGTGTCAAAGGCGAACGCGGGGGCATCACGCAGCGTGGCCAGCCAGGCATCCAGGGCCTGCTGGTCCAGCACCGTGTGGTAATCGGTGCTCACGGCGGCCGGGGCGGCGGATGATTCAGCCGCACCGCTGTCGTCTTTCCGGCCCGTCTGTCCGCCGCCGTTTTCCAGCTCGCGGATCCAGCCACGGAACTCCATCTCCCGGAACTGTTCCAGCAGCTGCTCCCGGTCCACCGGCTCCGGGTCCAGCGCCTCCACGCTGTAGCCCAGGTCCAGTTCCGTGCGGATGCGTGCCAGGTCCCGGCTCAGGGGCAGCTGGTCCAGCGCGGCGCGCAGGTTCTCGCCGATCTTGCCGCCCACCTCGTCCGCGTGGGCCATGAGGTTGTCCAGGTCGCCGTACTGCTGGAGCCACTTCACCGCCGTCTTGGGGCCGCACTTGGGCACGCCCGGGATGTTGTCCACGTTGTCGCCCACCAGGGCCAGGTAATCCACGATCTGCTCCGGCGTCACGCCGAACTTCTCGATCACGCCCTCCCGGTCCATGGTGGTGTCGTTCATGGTGTTGATCAGCGAGACGTGGTCGCTCACCAGCTGGGCCATGTCCTTGTCACCGGTGGAGACGATCACGTCCACGCCCTTGTCCGTGGCCTCGTTGGCCAGGGTGCCGATGACATCGTCCGCCTCCATGCCGTCCTCGATCAGCAGCGGCAGGCCCATGGCCCTGATGATGTCGTGGATGGGCCTGATCTGGCCGGCCAGGTCCTCGGGCATCTCCGGGCGGTTGGCCTTGTAGTCCTCGTACAGCTCATGCCGGAAGGTTTTGCCACGTGGGTCGAAAACCACGGCAATGGGCGAGCCGGGATAGTCCTGCTGCAGCCGGCGGATCATGCTGATCACGCCCTTGACCGCCCCGGTGGGCTGGCCCTTGGAGGTGGTCAGCGGTGGCAGCGCATGGAAGGCGCGGAACAGGTAGGAAGAGCCGTCCACGAGGACGACCGGGCGGTCTTTGCTGAGCTCAATCATTAGGCGTGTCGCTTCAGGGTATGGTCACGCGGAGTGTTTCAGAACGCGGGCTTTCCAGTCCAGAGGTAGCCACTGTGGATACAGCGAACTGGTAATCCCCGGAGGGCAGGCCCGAGGGCCGCCACCGGGTGGTGCCGGCATCCTCAATCTCCCTGACATTGAAATCGGGTTCCCCGGATGACGGTAATAGATCCGGTACCCATCGATTTCCCCGGGGTAGAGTTTGCTGCCGTCCACGCGGGTCAGGGGTGCGTCCCAGTCCAGGGTAAAGGTGCTGGTGTTACCACCACTGGATACGCACCCTGAGACCAGCAGAACGGCGATCAGGCGGTGTAATCTCAGGCAGAATCCGAACATGGACGCCATTATGATGTTATGGCCGGCGACTGCAACCCCACTTTTTTACACCATTAGTATGTGTATTCTAATTATTCCCCGTAGTGTGCATGGTGAAGTAATCAATGGGCGCAGGCGCCCCGAATGAGCCATTCAAAGGAGGTTCACCATGAGTAAGATCCGTGATTATCAGCAGCAGGTACAGGACGTGATCGAAAAGGGCATCAACACTGTTGAGAAGCAGCACAGGACCCTGGCCGAGCGGCCCTTCGAGCTGGCAGAGAAGGTTGAGAAGCAGGCCAAGAGCTACAGTGTGAAGTCCGTGCGCGCCAAGCACGACGACTACGCCAACACTGCTTACGAAACCCTGCGCGTCTGGAATCAGCGTATTGGCGATTATGCCAACAGCCTGATCGGTCGCTTCGACAAGGAAGCAGCTCCGGCTGAAGAGCAGGCTGAGCAGAAGACCGCCAGCAGCGCCCAGTCGGGCAGCCAGAAGAAGTCTGCATCCAGCGCCAGCAAGCAGTCCAGCGGTGCGAAGAAGAGCACCGGTGGCGCGAAGAAGCAGGCTGAGAGCCAGGCTTCCGCGTAAACCCCCAGCCTTCAAGCTGGAACGGGACGGGCAGCGGCGCAAGCCGCTGCCCGTTTTTTTTATGGGCTGTCAGTCACCCATGGTGGCCAGTTCCTCGCGGGCCGTCTCCTCCTCCGGGATGGTCAGGGGCAGGCTCCGCTTCTTCTCGGTCAGCTTCTCAAGGCGCTTGATCCTGTCCCGGTATTCCTCGCGGGTCTGTTCCGCCCTGGCGATCTCCTCCTGGATCTCGTTCAGCAGTGTGGCCTTTTCGGCACGCTGGCTCTGCATCTTCTCACGCAGGGACTCGGGAACATCCTCGCCGGCGCGTTCCTGGTTGGCGGCCCGTTTCTGAAGGTCCGCGATCTGGCCTTCGGTGTTATTGATGTTGGCCAGCTTCAGGCGCACGGTTCCAAAACGTTCCCGCAGCTTGCGGTGAAGGGCGCGGACCGCGTCATCCGGAGAACTGTACTGGCGCAGCAGGCGCCGGTCCTTTTTCTTCTGTTCCTCACGCTCCTTTTCGAGCTGTTCCTGGCGTTCGCGTTCACGCCGGCGTTCGGCCAGCTCCTCCTCAGTGGGCGGTGGCGGCACCTCCTCGATAACGCGGCCCTTGTTGTTGAGCACTTCATAGCCCTGCTTGAGTGCTTCCCGGGGCAGCGTATTACTCATGACTGTCTCGCCGTCCTCGGTCTTGTACCGGTACATCTCGGCGACGGCCGGTGCGGCCAGAGTCAGGCACAATGCAAACAGTAGCCATCGATGCATCAAGGGGTCTCCAGTCCGTGTGATCAGGCCACGCCGTAGGTATCCCGGTAGCGGGCCACCTCTTCAGCGTAGTCCGACATGTCCGGCAGTTCCCGGAGGTATGCCAGGATCTGGTCGAGGCTGATGATGCTCACCACCGGTATGCCGAATTCCGCCTCCACCTCCTGGATGGCGGAGCGCTGCGCCTGGCCCTTTTCCTGGCGGTCCAGGGCCACCAGTACACCGGCCGGTGTCGCGCCCGCGGCCTGGATGCGCTCGATCGATTCACGTACGGCCGTGCCGGCGGTGATCACGTCGTCCACGATCAGGACCCGCCCCTCCAGCGGGGCGCCCACGATGTCGCCGCCTTCGCCGTGGGCCTTGTCTTCCTTGCGGTTAAAGGCCCAGGGCAGGTCCAGGCGATGGTGCGTGGCCAGGGCCGAAGCGGTGGCGGTGGCCAGGGGAATACCCTTGTAGGCCGGGCCGAACACCATATCGCATTCCAGGCCGCTGCGGGTCAGCGCCTGGGCGTAGGCCTGGCCGAGCCGGGCCAGGTCGCTGCCGCGCTGGAAAAGACCCGTATTGAAGAAATACGGGCTGGTGCGGCCGGACTTCAGTTCGAACTCCCCGAAGCGGAGTACTTTGCGGGCGATGGCGAACTCGATGAACTCTCTCTGATAGGTATGGATCATAGGGGCCTTCGGGGTCAGCGTATTTTGTCCATTGGCAAGCATGGGTATGATACACGTAAATCGATACTGGAATCATTTATGCGGGTCGTTACGGTCAGTGTCAACGGATTGCGCGAGGCAATCAGCAGGGGGTTCTTCGAGTGGCTCGCAGAGCAGGATGCGGATGTGGTGGCACTGCAGGACCACCGGGTCCGGGTCGCGGAAATCGAGGATGACCCGGCACTGACGCCCGAGGGCTACCAGGCCTGGTTCGTGGACGCCGAGAATCCGGAAAGCGGCGGCGTCGGTTTCTACACCCGGCATTTTCCCAAAGCCATCATCTACGGTTTCAATTACGGACCGGCGGACGTAGAGGGGCGCTATCTGCAGGCGGATTTCCAGAACGTGAGTGTGGCGTCCGTGCTGGCACCGGCGGCCGATGATGCCGGTGGCGAGGAGGCCCGCGACGCGTTCATGGAGGCCTTCCTGACCCATGCCGGCAAGACCGCCCGCAAACGCCGCCAGTACATCATGTGCGCCAATCTGCGCACCGCCCATCGGGACGAGGACGCCGACGCCTTCTTCCACCGCCAGCCTGTCTCCGGGTTCCTGCCCCATGAGCGGGCCTGGATGGACGAGCTGTTCAACCAGCAGGGCTACCGGGATGCCTTCCGTTCACTGGAGGCGGATGAGAGGGCAGCCACCTGGTGGCCGGAGTGGGCGCGGAACTGGCGCCGGGCCGCCGGCTGGCGGACGGATTACCAGATGCTGACGCCGGGCCTGCACGATGCCCTTGAGGATGGCTGGATCGACACGGACGCGGGCTTTTCCGACCACGCGCCCGTGGTGATGGACTACCGCCTCTCGCCGGAGTGATTATTCGGCGAGCGCGGCCTTCTGGGCCTCGAACAGCTCGTTGATGCCCTTGCGCGCCAGTCCCAGCATGGCATCCAGCTCTTGCTGCTCGAAGGCTTCGCCTTCCGCCGTACCCTGGATCTCGATGAAGCCACCCCGGTCCGTCATGATCACGTTCATGTCGGTCTCCGCCGAGGAATCCTCCGGGTAGTCCAGGTCCAGAACCGGCGTGCCGTCATGGACGCCCACCGAAATGGCACCAACCATCTGCTTGAGCGGGCTGCGGCTCAGCCGGCCATTGGCCACCAGGGTGTTGAGGGCGTCGACCAGGGCCACACAGCCGCCGGTGATGGCCGCAGTTCGGGTGCCGCCGTCGGCCTGGATCACGTCGCAGTCAATCACGATGCTGTGTTCGCCCAGTGCTTCCAGGTCCACGGCCGCGCGCAGCGAGCGCCCGATCAGGCGCTGGATCTCAATGGTGCGTCCGCCCTGTTTGCCGCGGCTGGCCTCGCGGCCCATGCGGTCGCCGGTGGAGCGTGGCAGCATGCCGTATTCGGCGGTGACCCAGCCCTGGCCCTGGCCCTTGAGGAAAGGCGGTACCTTGTTCTCCACGCTGGCGGTGCAGATCACGCGGGTGTCGCCGAACTCGGTCAGCACGGCTCCTTCGGCGTGCTTGGTGTAGTGGCGGGTCAGACGGATGTCGCGCAGTTGATCGGGGTTTCGGCCACTCGGGCGCATGCTCGCTCCTCTGGGTTGATGGATGGTCAGGGCGCAGAGTCTAGCACGCCAGCCCAGGGGTACGGGCGTGTGCCTGCCAGCGGTGGTATACTGTCCGGTTCATGTCCGAGCGCAACGGGAGCGGCCATGGCGACACTGAACAGCATGACGGCGTTTGCGCGCCGCCGCAGTCAGGCGGAATGGGGCACTCTGACGTGCGAATGCCGCACCGTGAACCATCGCTATCTGGATCCGTCGCTGCGTCTGCCGGAGCCGCTGCGTCACCGGGAAATGGCCTACCGGGAACGTCTCGGTCAGCGTCTCTCCCGGGGGCGGGTGGAACTCCAGTTCCGGCTGGAGGAGGTGGACCGGGCCTCCGGTGAGGAGCCGGACCCGGTGGCACTGCGCCGCCTGCGCCAGGCCATGGTGCGGGTCGAGCAGGAGATCGGGGATACGGCACCGGTGTCACCGTTGGATGTGCTCCGGTGGCCGGGCGTTCTCGCCAGTGACGAGCTGCCCGGGGAAACCGTTGCGGCGGCCGCGGACGAGCTGCTTGAGCTGACCCTTGATGACGTGGACGAGCAGCGCCGCCGCGAGGGCGAGCGCCTGGTGCCCCTGCTGGAGGAACGTCTGAGTGCCATCGAGGGGCACGTGGCCGAACTGCGCCGGCGTATGCCGGAATGGCGCGGGCAGCAGCGCCAGCGGCTGGAGGAGCGCCTGGCGGAGGCCGGTGCCGAACCGGCTGATGAGCGCCTGGCGCAGGAGCTGGCGATCCTGGCGCAGAAAGCCGACGTGTCCGAGGAGCTGGACCGGCTCGATGCCCATGCTGCGGAAGTGCGGGCAGCGATGGCACAGACGGGCCCGGTGGGCCGGCGCCTGGATTTCCTGATGCAGGAGCTCAACCGCGAGGCCAACACCCTCAGCAGCAAGTCCACGGCGGCGGAGCTGACCCGGTTGGCGGTGGAGATCAAGGTGCTGATTGAGCAGATGCGCGAACAAGTACAGAACGTGGAGTAATCCGATCATGAGCGAGCAGCCTTACCTGGGCACGCTATTTGTGGTGTCGGCGCCTTCCGGGGCGGGCAAGACAAGCCTGGTGTCACAGGCACTGGAGCGCGACCCGGCACTGACCGTCTCGGTGTCGCACACCACACGTCCGGCGCGCCCGGGGGAGCAGGATGGCGTCAACTATCATTTCGTCACCGAACAGGAGTTCCTGTCGCTCATGGAAGCGGGCACCTTCCTGGAGCACGCGCAGGTTTTCGACAACTACTACGGCACCTCCGGGGACTGGGTGGATGAGCAGCTTGCCGCCGGCCGGGATGTGATCCTCGAGATCGACTGGCAGGGGGCGCAGCAGATCCGGCGCCTGCGCCCGCACGCCGTCTCCGTGTTCATTGTGCCGCCCTCGCCGGAGGCATTGCGCGATCGGCTCCATGGGCGTGGCCAGGACAGTGACGACGTGATCGAGCGCCGTCTGCACGAGGCCGCCGAGGAGTGCCGGCATGTGGGCGAATACGACTACCTGGTGGTCAATGACGACTTCGAACGGGCCCTGGACGAGCTTCTGGTGGTCTTCCGTGCCCAGCGCCAGTGCCTGAGCCGCCAGAGTCAGCGCCATGAGGCATTGCTGAAGGCGCTGTCCCAGGCCGATCAGTGATGGCCAGGAAGCAGTCACTGGGTTACACTGTGCGATCCCCAGTGACCCAAATACGAACAGAGGTAATCCATGGCGCGCGTCACCGTTGAAGACTGTCTCGACCACGTCGACAACCGCTTCCAGCTTGTCATGCTCTCCACCAAGCGGGCCCGCCAGCTGGCCACCTACGGCAGTGAGCCCAAGGTCCCGCCGGAGAACGACAAGCCCACGGTTCTGGCCCTGCGCGAGATTGCCGCAGGCAAGATCAGCTTTGAGACGGTTGAAGCCGATGAGCGGGCAATGCAGTCGGAGTCCGCGGAGGCGCCTTCACGCAACACCGAGGCCGCATCCGGTGAGGAAGGCGAAGCCGGAAGCTGAAGCCAGCCGGCAGTGATCCTGTAAAAACCGGGCCCGCCCGGTTTTTTTATGCCTGTAAACGCTATAGTCTTGGAAGAAGGAATACGGAAACTCGCAGCAGGGCAGGGAGGCAGCCGGCTCACCACCACCTCGCGGAGCATCCTGAACAGCCGATGTCGACGATCGACGCACTGGCGGAACGCCTTGGAAACTACCTGGACGACCAGAAGGTCAATCAGGTACGTAGGGCCTATTTCTATGCGGAACAGGCCCATGAGGGGCAGTATCGTCGCAGTGGCGAGCGCTACATCAACCACCCGCTGGCGGTGGCCAACATCCTCGCCCAGCTCAATCTCGATCACCAGAGCCTGATGGCCGCCATGCTCCACGATGTGATCGAGGACACGGGCATTCCCAAGGATGCGCTGATCGAGCAGTTCGGGGCGCCGGTGGCCGAGCTGGTGGATGGCGTCAGCAAGCTCACCCAGATCGAGTTCCGCTCCCGCGCCGAGGCCCAGGCCGAGAACTTCCAGAAGATGACCCTGGCCATGGCACGCGACATCCGCGTGATCCTGGTCAAGCTCGCGGACCGGCTTCACAACATGCGCACCCTGGGCCCGCTCAACCCCGAGAAACGCCGGCGCATCGCCACCGAGACCCTGGACATCTATGCCCCCATCGCCCACCGGCTCGGCATGCACAGCCTGTGTGTGGAGCTGGAGGATCTGGGTTTTGCCGCCATGTACCCCATGCGTTCGCAGTACATTGCCAAGGCGGTGCGTAAGCTGCGGGGCGACCATCACGAGATCATCGACGAGATCCGCGTCGGCCTTGAGGAAAAGCTGCGTGAGCGCGGGCTGCCGGGGCGCATTCTGGGGCGCGAGAAACACCTGAACTCCATCTACAACAAGATGAAGTTCAAGCACAAATCCTTCGGCGAGATCATGGACGTCTACGCCTTCCGCATCGTCACCGAGTCCGTGGACGACTGCTACCGCATCCTGGGGGCCGTGCACAGCCTCTATAAACCACTGCCGGGGCGCTTCAAGGACTACATCGCCATGCCCAAGGCCAATGGCTACCAGTCCCTGCATACGACGCTGTTCGGCAAGCACGTGAACATCGAGATCCAGATCCGCACCGAGGAGATGGAGAGCGTGGCCAACCATGGCATCGCGGCCCACTGGATGTACAAGCACGACTCCGATGTGGGTGAGGTCAACCAGAAGCGGGTGGACCGCTGGCTGGAAGGGCTGATGGAAATGCGTGAACGGGCGGACGACTCGCTGGAGTTCATCGAGCACGTCAAGGTCGACCTGTTCCCGGACGAGATCTACGTGTTCACACCCAAGGGCCGGATCATGGAACTGCCGCGCGGCGCCACCCCGGTGGATTTCGCCTACGCCATCCACACCGACATCGGCAACGCCTGTGTGGCCTGTCGCGTGGATCGTCAGCTGGCGTCGCTCAGCCAGTCGCTGCAGAGCGGCCAGACGGTGGAGGTCATCACCGCGCCCGGCGCCCGGCCCAGCCCGGTCTGGCTCAACTACGTGGTGACCGGCAAGGCGCGCTCAAGCATCCGTCACTTCCTCAAGACCCAGCAGCGGCGTGAGTCCGTGGACCTTGGCCGACAGCTGCTCAGCCGCTCCCTGAACAGCCTCGGTTCACGCCTGGATGAGCTCGGCGACGCGCGCGTCCAGCGGGTGCTGGAGCACAACCAGGTGGCGAGCTTTGACCGGCTGCTGGCGGACATCGGCCTGGGCAACCGCATGGCCTACATCATCGCCCGGCAGCTGGCACCGGATACCGGGCAGGACAGCGACGCCGCACCGGCACTGGAGGAGACCCGCGCCGGCCAGACCATGACCATTGCCGGCAGTGAGGGCTCGATCATCCAGTTCGCGGACTGCTGCCAGCCGATTCCCGGCGATCCCATTGTGGGGCGCATGAGTTCCGGCGACGGCATGGTGATCCATTCCGAGCGCTGCGAGAGTGTGCGTCACCTGGACGCGGGCTCACCCCAGCTGGTGTACCTGAGCTGGGCCAAGGACATCACCGATGACTTCTCGGTGGAACTGCGTGTGGAAACCGCGCGCAAGCGGGGGCTGATCGCCGAGCTGGCCAACACCGTGACCCTGGCCGAGGCCAACCTCGAGGGGATCAACGTGGACGAGTACGATGCCCGCCACAGTGTCGTTGTCATGACCCTGCATGTGCGCGGGCGTACCCAGCTGGCACGGATCATGCGGCGCATCCGCAACCTGCGCACGGTCAAATCCGTCACGCGGGTACGTCGTTGACAGCGCCGCGCCGGCGGGCGAGCATCGTGTTTTTGCGGTACAGACGACAGGAAAGCAGTTACCCATGACAAACAAATCCATCATCCAGACGGATAGCGCTCCTGAAGCCATTGGCCCCTATTCCCAGGCCGTTAAGGCGGGCGATACCGTCTATCTTTCCGGGCAGATCCCGCTGGATCCGCAGACCATGGATCTGGTGCCCGGCGGTTTCGAGGCACAGGTCAAGCGGGTCTTCGAGAACCTCAAGGCGGTCTGTGAGGCCTCCGGGGGCAATATCCAGGACCTGGTCAAGCTCAACATCTACCTCACGGACATGGGCAATTTCGCCATCGTCAACGAGATCATGACCACCGTGTTCACCGAACCCTATCCCGCGCGCGCCGCCATTGGCGTGGCTGCACTGCCCAAGGGCGCGCAGGTGGAGATGGATGCCATCATGGTGCTGAAGTAAGGCTCAGACCCGGCTGAGGCAGTCCTTGACCCTAGGGCCGTCACCGCCGTAGTGGCGGGCCCAGGCCATGAAGAGTTCGCCGCACGCCAGGGCGTCCTCCAGCGCATTGTGCGCGTTCGTCTCCGGCAGTCCGTAGCGCTCCCGGCACCGGTTGAGGCGCAGCACATTCCCCGGCATTGTCTGCTCGCGCTGGAACAGGCGCTTTTTCTCCAGTACCAGTGTGTCCGCGGTGGGCTGGAACCAGTCCATGCCGAACTGTTCCCGGTAGGCCGCGCGCAGAAAGCCCGTGTCCAGCGGTGCGTGGTGCATGACCGGGAGGCGGTTGGTCATGGCCCTTGCCAGCATGCGCAGGGCCGAGGCCAGGTCCACGCCCTCGCTGCGGTCGGTGTCCCGGATGTGGTGGATGGTGGCGCTGTCGCCCACCAGGTTGCGGCTGTCGATCAGCAGGTGCCGGGCGGTGTCCAGCCGGATCCGGCCCTGGTCCACGGCCACCCAGCCGAAGCTGATGATGTAGCCGGTCTTCGGGTCCAGGCCGGTGGTTTCCAGGTCGATGGCCAGCCAGTCCACCTCATCCCAGAGGGCATTGGTGTCCGGCCACGGGCTTTCCAGAAGGCGCTGCAACGCCGGGTCCGGGAAGGGGTGACGGGCATAGCGGCGCCGTGCCCGCTCCTTGCGGGCGCGGGTCAGCCACATCAGCGCATCCCCTGGCGGTAGGCCAGGCGGACCGATTTCTGGGCGCTGTCCACCAGCTGGAAGGCGTCACGCAGCTGCTCGCGCGCCAGCTTGGGCAGGTTGCGCGGGTTGCAGTAGTTGCTCAGCTCCTCACCTTCACGGATCTGGTCCGCCTGCACCTGCAGCCGCACCTGCATCAGGAAGCGCAGCGCATCCTGAAGGTTGCGTGCGTCATACCGGGTCATGTGCTTGCCGCGGGCCAGCTCGTCCAGCCGCTCCAGGGTATTGATGCGGTCAACCCCGGCCGCCAGGGCATGCAGGCGCACAATCTCGATGATCGGCAGCAGGCCGCGCTTCTTCAGGTTCAGGGTGTCCTTGTGATCGCCGTTGCGCTCCACCACGAAGCGCCGGAAGATGCCGATGGGCGGGCTGCCTTCCAGAACGTTCTCCGCCAGCGCCGCCTGGAAGATGGAATTGGCCCGCACCCGCTCCAGCATGTGGGCCTGGACCCGGCTGGTGAGCGAGGTGTCCCCGTGCACGGTGCGCAGATCAAAGGCGATGCTGATCTCCATCACGTGGTGGGGGCTGAAACTGGAGACCCAGTTGTCCACCGCCTCGTACCAGCCCGTGAGCCGGCGGCGCCAGAAGGGGTTGGTGGCCATGACATTGCCGTTGCAGTAGACGTAACCGCATTCGTCCAGGCCATCGCTGACCTTGGTGGCCAGTTGCTCGAACCAGGCCATGTCCTCGTCGGTGGCCTCGTTCGCGATCACCAGGCCGTTGTCCTGGTCGGCATTGAGCAGCTGTTCGGCCCGCGCCTGGGAACCGAAACACAGCCAGGCGAAGGGCACGGGCGCCGGGCCCAGCTCGTCCAGGGCCATCTCGATCAGGCGGTTGGTCACGGTATCGCTGATGGCCGTGAGGATGTGGCTGACCTGGTCCGCCGGCACTCCGGCATCCGTCCAGCGCAGCAGGAACTGCGGAATGTCGCGCAGCACCGTCTGCATGGTGGCGACCGATTCCTGGCGCGACAGGCGCTGGACGATGTAGACCGGGTCGTCCTGGCGGGCCGTGATCAGGTCCGAGGTGGTGAGGATGCCCACGGGCCTGCCATCCTCGAGCACCGGCAGGTGGTGCATGCGGTGACGGGTCATCAGCAGGGTGGCATCAAACAGGGTCGCCTTGTGCTCCAGGCTCACCGGGTCCGCGGTCATGATCTCGGAAACCGGGGTGTCCGGCGAACGGCGCGCGGCCAGTACCCGGCTGCGCAGGTCCCGGTCGGTGA
>JBNJDI010000064.1:0-13180 GCA_051744725.1 Pseudomonadota bacterium
TTCTCCAGTGCGGAAACGCGCTCCTCGAGATCCTGGGCCTGAACGCCGCTGGAGGCAGCGCCAATGGCAATCGCGAGGGCAGTCACTGAGAGTTTTTTGTTCATTGTGATTTCTCCTTTGTACACAGCTTGAGCACGGCTCATTCCGGAACGACTGCTGTCTTCCGTTAGTAAAGAGCCTGGGTCGCATACGGGATTGCCGCAATTAGACGTTGGTCGAAATCCATTGATCCGCTGCCGTGTTCCCCGCGTAGACAACCCTACACCCGCCGTTCAGAGCAGGAAGCACCGATGATTACACTGCATCACCTCAATAACTCGAGGTCCCAGCGCATCCTCTGGATGCTGGAGGAGCTGGGTATGGAGTACCGCATCCAGCATCACCAGCGGGACCCGAAATCCAGCCTGGCACCGGAGAGCCTCAAACGGGTCCATTCCCTCGGAAAATCCCCCGTGATCGAGGACGAAGGGCGCGTGATTGCCGAATCCGGCGCCATCGTGGATTACCTGGCCCGCAAGGATCCGGAGCGGCGTCTGCTGGTGGAGGAAGGGAGTGAGGGGTTTCTGGACTGGACCTTCTGGATGCATTACGCCGAAGGGTCGCTCATGCCGCCGCTGGTCATGCGGCTGGTGTTCGAGAAAGTGCGCACCGGGCCCATGCCGTTCTTTGCGCGCCCTGTCGCCAGAGGCATTGCCGACAAGACCCACAAAATGTTCCTGGGGCCGCTGATCACCTCCCATCTGGATTTTGTGGAGGACCACCTGGCGCGCCATGAGTGGTTTGTGAACGAAAACCTGACAGCGGCCGACATCCAGATGAGCTTTCCGCTGGAAGCGGTGGTGGCCTCGGGTCTGGCAGGGCGGCGTTACCCCAACATCGCCCGTTACGTGCAGAACTACCAGCAACTGCCCGCCTACAGGCGTGCGCTGGAGGCTGGTGGCGAGTACGCCTACGCCTCCTGAACCGGCCTGCCGCCCTGTTTCAGGTCCCTGACCATGTACAGGGCGGCGATCACACGGGCCTCGTTCATATCCTCCCGCGCCACCAGTTCGTCCAGGCGTGAGAGTTTCCAGGTGAAGACCTCCAGCGGCTCCGGCTCATCGCCCGGAAGACGGGACTCGGTCAGCCCCTCAGCCAGGATCACGCGGATGTGGTGCCCCATATAGCCCGGTGACAGGGTCATGTCCTTCATCCAGGCAAGGTGTTCCGCCCGGTAACCCGCCTCCTCCTGGAGTTCGCGGTTGGCGGTCTCGCGCCAGTCCTCGCCATGTTCGGTACCACCCTTGGGCAGGGTGATGTGGTACTCCTCGGTTCCCACCCCGTATTCGCGGATCAGCACCACGGTGTCGTCGTCCAGAAGCGGCACACACATGATGCCGGCGATCGGCGGTGTGCGCAGGCGTTCGAACTCGCATTCGGTGCCGTTGGTGAAGCGCAGGTGTACTTCCTCGATGCCGAAGAGACGGCTGCGCGCGACCAGCCGCGTATCCAGTATCTCGGGCTTGTTTTCCATGGTTTCAGGGCCTGTTCTGTGAGATCGTAAAGCCGACAGTCTGGCTGGAATGGCAGCAGGGCGCAAAACCATGCATGGCACTTCGTACATCCCCGAGTGGCACCTTTTCAGCGACAGGACAGATCAGGCCCAGGCGCTGGCGGACCATGTGGCCGATGCGCTGCGCCGGGCGCTGGTCCGGAGCGATGGGGTCACCCTGCTGGTCTCAGGAGGGCGCTCACCGGCTCATTTCCTCGAGTGTCTGGCCGTCTGTGCTCTGGACTGGGAGCGGGTATGGGTGATGCCCGTGGATGAACGGGCCAGTCCACCCGAGCCGGAAGACCGCAATGAATGGCTGATCCGCCGGACGCTGCTGACCGGCCAGGCCGCCCGTGCCCGCTTTGTGCCCCTGGATCAGCCCATGGCAGCCCGGGCGCTCAGGGAACGCGTGCCCTGGCCGCCGGTTCTGTCGGTTCTGGGCATGGGCGAGGATGGCCACAGTGCCTCCTGGTTCCCGGGCGATGCAGCGTCGCTGGAAGCCCTGCAGAACACGGCCGAACCCGCGGTGGTGGCCACCCAAGCCAGCGCTGAGCCGGTTGAGCGCCTGACCCTGAACTGGTCGGCCCTGGCGCAGACCAGGGAACGGGTTCTGCTGATATCCGGGGATGCCAAGCGAACACTGCTGGAACGGATTGCGGCGGAGGGCCTCAGCTGGCAACAATACCCTGTGGCCCGTCTGCTGTCGGCCCCCTTGAGAGTGTTCTGGAGCCCCTGATATGCATAGCGATTACGGCAACCATCACCAGCATGACCTTGAGCACTGGCTGCGCCGCGCCCGGGTGGTCCCGATTCTGACCCTGGACGATGAAGCGGACGCGGAGCCGGTGGCCGATGCCCTGGTCAGTGGTGGCATCCGTGTTCTGGAAGTCACACTCCGGACGTCCTCTGGGCTGCCGGCGCTGCGGCGCCTGCGCAGGCGGTTCCCGCAACTGGTTCTGGCCGCCGGTACGGTGCGCTCCATTGAGGATTTCCACAGTGCGATTGACGCCGGGGCCGACTTCGCCGTCTCCCCCGGAGCCTCGCATACGCTCCTGCAGTACGGTGTTACAGCCAGTATTCCGCTGCTGCCGGGTGTGGCTACCCCCTCAGAGCTGCTGAAGGGGTTCGAATTCGGCTATCGCGGGTTCAAGTTCTTCCCGGCTGCAGCCAGTGGAGGACTGCCGATGGTGCGCTCGCTCCTGGGGCCTTTTGCCGAGGCCTGGCTGGTGCCAACCGGCGGTATCAAGGGGGAGGAGGCCGCAACCTGGCTGCGGGAGCCCAATGTGGCGGCGGTCGGCGGTACCTGGCTGGTGCCGGAGGAGCGCATCAGGGCCCGGGACTGGCCCGGGCTCGAACAGCTTGCGGCGGATACGCTCAGGGCCCTGGGCTGATCACCAGGTGCCGGTGTTCTCCATGGAGGCCCAGGGTTCCCTGGGTTCCAGCGCCTCGCCTTTCTGCAGCAGTTCAATGGAGATGCCGTCCGGCGAACGCACAAACGCCATGTGGCCATCCCGGGGCGGGCGGTTGATGGTTACACCGTTGTCCTGCAGGAACTGGCACAGCTCGTAGATGTTCTCCACGCGATAGGCCAGATGCCCGAAATTGCGCCCGCCTGTGTATTCCTCCGGATCCCAGTTCCAGGTGAGCTCCAGCATGGGCGATCGATTGGCGTGTGCGGATTCGCGGTCTCCCGATGCGCACAGGAACACCAGTGTGAACCGGCCCTTTTCGCTTTCGCGGCGGCTGACTTCTTCCATGCCCAGCAGGTTGCAGTAGAAGTGCAGGGATTGCTCAAGATCACTGACGCGGACCATGGTGTGCAGGTATTCCATGGGGTGCCTCCTGTTGTGGAATATGACAGGCGGGGTCAGTCGGAACCGTCCCCGTTGCGGTTGGGATTGTGGATGTAATGGGAGGCGTCGACAATGCCGCCGCTGCGCAGATATTCCTGAACGTCGGGGGAGCAGTTGAGGTAGAACAGCAGCAGCTCGCGCTGGATGTCCTGGTCCTGGACCCGGGAGGCGAAATGGATCATCTCCCGGATGCTGTCGTCACTGTTCCACGGGAACTTGCGCTGGTAACGCAGCTCGAGCAGCTTGCTCAGGCGCTCAAGATGGTAGTCCCCGGTGTAGGTCAGGTGATCGCGCAGCCGGAATCCTTTGTTAGCGGACTTTTCCGATTGCTGTCTGCTTCGTCGCCAGAGAGATTTGAGCAGCACGCTGTATCGCCTCCGCTTGCCTGCCAGCCTACCCGGTTGGGATCAGCCAACATTATGCCTTTGCGTCCGTAACATCCAATACATCCTGTAACGTCTGTTTACAAACTATAGTCCATTTCTGTTTGGCGTGTGAGCGCGCTCACGCATCCGGTCCGGTGGACTGTGCGCTGAATCATGCTCTCTGGTCAGGGCGCTCGGTGCAGTGGTTTATGCATCAGGGTGCGCATCAGGGTAACGCCCCCGCCGGCGTGAATCGGCTCGCGACGCACCGGCTCAAAGCCAAGGTGGCGGAAAAGCGGCAGGGAGACGTCGCTTGCCCGCGTCGTCAGGGTCGCGATACCGCTCTGGCGTGCAATGGTCTCAAGCTGGGCCACAAGTCCCTTTCCGATTCCCTGCCTCTGCCAGCTGTCATCCACGTACAGCATGTTCACCAGGTGTGCCGGGCAGAGCTGGGCAAACCCCACGGTGCTGCCGTCGGCAAGCGCCATCACTGTCAGTCCCTGCCGCAGCTGCGCATCCGCGCTGGTCGCATCCGCCGCCCATTGGGTCCAGGCATGGCGCTGTGCCGCTGAATAGAAGCCGTCATCCACCGCGGCGATGCTGCGCCGATAGAGACTCAGGAGCGGGGCGCTGTCCGCCTCGGGAAGCAGGCGCTGGTAGTGGATGGCGTTCATGGGGACGACCTCGGGGCTGTCTCCTCAAGCGTACTAAAACACATCTGTATTAAACACACTTTTACAAAGTTGCCCGGTAGCCTTGCCGCTCGATTGTCAACAAACCGGTGCAAAAAGATGTCATATTCCGCCAGAAAATTATCTACACATGCAGCCAGTACCCTGATCGCTGCGCTGGTACTGGTTGGTTGCCAGGGAGGTGGCGGTTCCGACTCCGGCTCAGCTTCGGGGAGCGATGAGGGTGATCGCAGCAGCAATCAGGATAGCACCCAGGAAACAGCCAGCGTGGCATCGGACGGTGCGGTGCTGAGCTGGGATGCGCCTGGATACCGGGTAGATGGCGATGGGCTTCCGGATGGCGAGATTTCCCATTACGTGGTGCTCTGGGGCGAGGATCCGGAGCAGCTCAGCAACAGCACAGAAGTGACCTGCCAGGACTGCCAGGATATGGAGTACATCGTGGAAGATCTGGACGAAGGCACCTGGTATTTCTCCGTGAAAACGGTGGATTCCGAGGGCAGGGAAAGCCCCAGGGCGGATCCGGTCGACAAGACCATCTGAACGGCGTCAGTCCGCCAGCGGCAGGTACAGCCGGAACGTGGCCCCGCGCCCCGGTGTGCTGACCAGATCCACGGTGCCGCCGTGGCGCTCGGCCACCGTCTGAACAAAGGCCAGACCCAGGCCCGCCCCGTGCGGGCCGCCCATCTCCTGGTCCTGCTGTCGACGGAAACGCTGGAACACCATGGGCTGGTCTTCGGGGGCAATGCCCGGCCCCTGGTCCGCCACCGCCACAATGCCGTAGCCGCCGGCTCTTTCCACCGTGACCGCCACCTCCGTGGATTCAGGGCTGTACTGCAGGGCGTTGGTCAGCAGATTGATCACGGCCCGTTCCAGCAGTTCCGCATTGCCCTGCAGCCACAGATCCTCCTCGCCGTCCAGAAGGATCCGGATCTCACGGCTGCGCGCCTGCTGCTGCACGGCATCCACCGCGTTTTCGGCGATGGTCAGCAGCTCGCACTCATAGAAGCGTTTCTCCGTCAGGTCCTCGGCCCGGGCCAGTTGTACGAATTCCTCCGCGAGCTCATAGCTTCTCCGGGCCAGGCGAGCGATCTGGCCCAGGGTCTCCGGGTCGGCGTTACGGTTCTCGCGCTGCAACTGGTCGAGCAGCGCCAGCTGTGAGACCAGGGGGGAGCGCATGTCGTGGGAGATGAAATCAATGGCCTCGCGGTACTGGCGCTGGCGCTCGCGCAGGTCGGTGATGTCCGAGAAGTTGGCGATCAGTCCCGGCTGGCGCCACCGGCTCTGGCGGAACGGGGTCAGGTGAAACAGCAGGGTTCGCTGTCCGAGCGGCAGTTCCGCTGTCAGGGGCGCGCCTCCGCTGAGTACCGACAGAATGCCGTCGCGCCAGTTCCGCTTCCCGGTTGGCGGGTCCGTGTCGGGGACGGCACCGGCCAGAAGCCGGGCCAGTGGCATGCCCACCAGGCTTTCCCTGGGAGTATCAAACCAGCCGGCGATGCGCCCATTGACGAATTCGATCACGCCCAGGGCGTCGGTCACGATCACGCCATCCGGCATGCGCTCGAACCCTGTACCGATGAAACGGCGCATGCCGGCGAGGTTGAGCGCGGCGGAATGAACGCGCTGGATACGGCGTGACAGCCGTTCACGGCTGGTTTCAATGGCGGGATCGGCGGTGCCGGTATGCAGCGGCAGGCGGTCCAGGTAGGCGCGCCGCGCATCGTCCGTGCCGCTGGCCGGCCAGACCAGGCCCAGTTCATGCCAGGCGCCGTTGCGGTGGAAGCGGACACGGCTGGTGGTGGCCTCGTGCTGCCACTTGCCGGGTTGCTGGAGCTGCTGGGTGGTCACCGGGGGCTGACCGCGTACCGGGCGGCCTTCAGTGACCAGCCAGCCATCCCGGGCGTCCAGCAGCTCCCCCAGGTGTTCCAGAAGGCGTGCAGGCGCTGTATCCGTAAGCTCGCTGGTGGGCACATCGCGCTCATGGCCGAGTGCATCCAGCTGGCGGTTGAGGAAATGGGTGAGCAGCGCCAGGCGCTCTGCCGTCCAGAGGGGAAAGGCCAGTGCCGCCACCAGCGCCGGCGCCGAGGGTGGCATCCAGAGCTGGAGCCAGCGCATGGCCAGGGCGCTGAGCAGCAGGGGCAGAGCGGCAAGACCCAGGCTGAGCAGCAGTGTGCGGGCCGGCCGCATGCGGGGGAAGGCCAGCGTGATCAGCAGGATGATACCGAGACCGGTACCCGCCACTGGCCACAGCGAGCCCGGATGGATCAGCCGGTCCCGGGCCAGGGCGGCATAGGTGTTGGCGTGGAACTCCACCCCGGTGAGTGGGTTGCCGCGGCCGGAGACGGGCGTGGGCAGGACATCCCCAAAGCCGGCGGCGGTGTGGCCCACAAAGAGCGTGCGCCCGGCAAGCCGGGCATCCGGAACGCGGCCTTCCAGCACATCGATATAGGAAAAGCGTGGGATCGCGCCGGGCCGGGTGAAGGGAACGTGGACGCGGTGGCTGCGCACGTTCACATAGGGCGCCGCCTGCTCCCCGGCTTCCGGGGCCTGGCGTCGGATTCCGGCCTGCATGGCCACGGCATCGGCCAGGCTGGGCCAGGTGGCCTCGCCCAGGCCCTGGCGCCGGAACAGGGTACGGGCGATGCCATCATCATCGAGCTCCGCGTGCACATGGCCCAGGGCCGCTGCTGCCCGGGTCAGCCGGGCGGTTGGCAGGAATTCCCGCAGGGGTCTCTGACTGTCGCCCGGGAAGATATGCAGCGGCAGGATGACGTTGCCATGACGCTCCATGGCTCTGGCCAGGCGGCGGTCGTCATCGCCGTTGTCCGAGGGTTCGGTAAAGAGGATATCCAGTGTGATGGGCCCGGCGCCCGCGTCATCCAGCCGATCGATCAGGCTGGCATGGCGGTGGCGCGGCCAGGGCCAGCGCCCCAGGGCCTCAAGGCTTTTCTCATCAATGGCGACAATGGCCAGATCGTCCGGCGGCGTGACCGGCATCAGGCGGATGAAGGTGTCGTGCAGCCAGAAATCGAGCCGCTGGGTGGCAGAGGTGCTGAGCAGCAGAACCAGCACGGCCAGCAGGGGCAGGGCGAGATGCCAGCGCGCCAGACGTCGGGAGGGCAGCAGCTCGGCGGTTTCCATAATACGGAAAATCCCTTCCGGTTCGTGGTTCATTCCACGGCGATTTCGCGAACCTCTCCCCAGTCACTGCTCATGGGTTCCGGAGGCAGGCCCTTTACGCGCACATGATAGCGCTCTCCAGGGTCCAGGCGCATCCGGATTTCGGTATCGCTGACCTCACGGTCCTGCACAACCTGCTCAAAATCACCGTCTTCGGCGAGCTGGATGCGGTAGCCCTCGGCATTGTCGACACTCTGCCAGTAAAGGCTGACGCGGTCGTCGATGGTATTGGCACTGATGACACGGGTGGACTCGAGGCTGCCGGCGAGCTGGAAACAGTTCACCGGGCTGGTGGCGGTGCTGTCGCCACCGGCGCGCGTCACCACCCGCCAGCAGTATTCGCCGGGTTCCAGCGGTTCGCTCAGGCGTGCGCGCTCACCGCTTTTCCAGGCACTGGTGGCCATGGTCTCCTCGAACCCGGAGGAGCGTGCCACTTCCACGCGGGCCTGCTCGGAATCCCCCTGGAGCGACCACGCAAATTCCGGCTGGTCCTGTTCCAGGGTGGCGTCCCGGGCGGGTGTCCGGAGCGTGGCCGGTCGTGCCTGCAGACCAATCTCGAACTCGAGGGTGTCCGTGCCGCCCTTGCGGTCATCGCTCAGGCTGGCAAGCCGCAGCTGGTAATCGCCGTTGGCCAGGCCGGCCAGCGGGTGGCTGTTGCCGGTAACGGTCTCGCTTTTCACCCAGTCGCCGTTGTTCCGGAAAAGGTCGAGCCGGAAGCGGTTCACGTTTTCTGGCGCCTCCCAGGCAATTTCAACAGGCAGTCGCTGCGCGGCGTCCTTGCCCGAGGTGATCCGCGGCGCGGGAGGCAGGGGCCGGATGACCGGCTCGGAGCCGGGGTCCGGCGAAAGGAAGGCGGAATAGCCCTCGCGGATTGGCTGGGTGTTCTGGCGGCTACCGAACCAGACCTCGCCCTCGCGCACCTCCAGCAGGGTGCCGTCCTCACGGGTTTCAAGGCCGAAGCGGGTACCACGGACGGCGGCCACGGCGGACGGGGTGTGGATCTCGAACCGTGAGCCGTCCTCCTCCGTGGGTTCCACGTGCGTTTCAATGCGGCCCTGTTCCAGATTCATGCGGGTATCGGCCATGGCACCGCGACCGTACTGGGTCAGGCGGTTGAACCGCAGGCGGGAGTCGGGCTCGATGGCCAGGGTGGAGCCGTCCGCCAGTCTGATGCGGGCGTAGCCATCGCTGGCGGTGCGCACGCCATCACCGACGTTCAGGTGGTCACCGGCCTCCAGCGGGTTACGGGTGCCTTCCGGGTGTCTGGTCTGCCAGGCCTGGCCGCGCACGGCGATCGCCTCGGCCGGCCTGGGGCGGCGTTCCAGCCACTGCACCGGCACCTGGAGCGTGTTGCCGGGCTCCAGTGATGCATCCCGCGCCCGGCCGTTGTAACCCATGAGCTGGTTGGCGCTGCGGTTGTCAGCGAGGAGGCGCTCGGCAATGGCGGCCGGGGTGTCATCCGGCTTGATGGTGTAGGTCCAGTCGCCATCGGAGTCCGCGGGGGCCGGTGCCAGTGTCAGCTCCGCGTTGCCGGAGCCGCGCGCGACATCGGCGCTGGCGGGCGTGGCGCAGAGCATGACTGCGGCCATCAGGCATGACCACAGACGCACTGGTCCGCGGGCTACTGATAGGGTTGCGACTGCCTGCTGCACCATGGAACTCCAACCCGCCCTCAGGCGCTTTCTGCCTCCTGGTCCACCGCCTCCAGCCGGTAACCGCGCTGGTAGATCGTCTTGATGCGGTAGCCGTTCTCCGGCTTGATGCCCAGCCGCCGTCTCAGGCGGCTCATGTGTGTGTCCACGGTCCGTGTGTTGATGTCACTGGATACGCCCCAGACCCGTTCAAGGAGCATTTCCCGGGTGAGCAGCCGACCCTGGTTCTGGAACAGGAACAGGGTCAGGTCGAAATCCTTGTCCGTCAGCTCGATCAGTTCACCGTGGCAGTGGATGTTGCGCTTGGTGGTATCGATCACGAAGGGCCCGAAGACCAGCTCCTCCTTCTCCACCTCCGGGTGAACCCGGCGCAGCAGCGCCCGCACCCGTGCCAGCAGCTCCCCCGGGCGCAGCGGTTTGGCCAGATAGTCATCGGCGCCGGCGTCCAGGGCCTGGATGATGTCCTGCTCGCTGTCGCGCTGGGTGACGAACAGTACCGGAATGGGCCAGTCCAGATTGAGCCGGACCTGGCGCAGGACTTCGATCCCGTCGATGTCCGGGATCTGCCAGTCGAGAATCAGCAGGTCGTAGCTTTTGTGGGTGACGGCACTGAGAAACGCCTGTCCTGTCGGGAAGCAGTCGCACTGTTTCCCGTCTTTCTCAAGCAGCTCCGCGATGCGGTCCGCCTGTTCCTGCTCATCCTCCAGAAGTGCAATGCGCATTGGGCCCTCCGGGTTCCTTCAATCAGCATTCCACAGGCCGATCCTGTGGTGCAGTTGTTGAAATGTTGTAAAGGGTAACATGGATCAGCGCCACTGCTTTCTCAAGGCGTTGGCGGGATTTGCTGAAATCATGTCAAACAGCCCCTGTGTCGGGCCTTCCATCACGGTCGGGGACCGTGGTGCGACACCCCGGGTAGCGGCTGCAGCCCCAGAAGGGGCCGTTGCGCCCGTTGCGGCGGACCAGTGGCGCATAGCAGTAGGGGCACGGCACCGGCGCCTGATCCATACCATCCGCCGTACCCTCGGCCTGCGCCTGCGCCTGCGCCTGCGGTTCGGGGCGGGGTTCCGGGTCTTCCATGATGCGGCGTGTGCCCTTGCATTCAGGAAAGCGCGAGCAGGACCAGAATTCGCCGTAGGGGCCACTGCGCCGTCGCATGGGCGCCCGGCAGCGTGGGCAGTGGACGCCGGTCTGCTCCGGTTCCGGTGGCGCGAAGGCGCTGCGGGCCGGTTCGATCAGGGTGCGGATATCACTGGCGAGCTGGGCCAGGAAGGCGTCCGTGCCCGCCTCGCCCTGGCGGATCGCTTCCAGCCGGGATTCCCAGATGGCGGTGCGGTCCGGGGTCGTGGCGTCCTCCGGCAGGCCGTCGATCAGGGCGCGGCCCTTACCCGTGGCGTGGATGGAGCGGCCCTCGCGGTAGAGGAAATCCCGGTTGAACAGGGTCTGGATGATGGCCGCCCGGGTGGCTTCCGTGCCCAGGCCGTCGGTCTCGCGCAGGGTGCGGCGCAGGGCCTCGTCCTGAACGAAGCGGGCGATGCCGGTCATGGCCGAGAGCAGGGAGGCGTCCGTGAACGGCAGCGGCGCCCTGGTGGTTTTCTCCAGGCAGCGGGCCTCGTGGCAGTGGACGGGGGTGCCGGGTTCAAGCCGGGGCAGGGGGGCTTTGGGTTTGTCCTCTTCCTGGCGGCGGCGCACCGGTTCCAGGCGTTTCCAGCCAGAGTGCAGCAGGCCGGTCTCCCGTGCCCGGAAATGCTCGCCGGCAATGGTCGCGCTCAGGTGGCCCTCGCGGTGGATGGCGTCGTTCTCGAACTGCATCAGGTAGAAGCGGGCCACAAGATCGTAGACGGCCCGTTCGTTGGTGCTCAGCTTCTGCAGGTCCATCACCCGGCGGGTGGGAACGATGGCGTGGTGCGCGCCGACCTTGCCGTCGTCCCAGGCTCGGCTGCGGCGGCTGGGGTCTTCCGGCACGCCCGCGGGCGCCAGCTCGGGGAGATTGCGCTGGATCGCCTCCAGCAGTTCGTGGCGGTCCTCCCAGTGCGCCTCCGGCAGGTAGCGGCAGTCCGAGCGTGGGTAGGTGATCAGCCGGTGCTTCTCGTAGAGGGACTGGGCGGCGGTGAGCACCTGCTCGGCACCCAGCCCGTAGCGCTTGGCGGCGGTGATCTGGAGTACGGAGAGGGAGAGCGGCAGTGGTGGCGCCTCGTTGCGTTCGCGGAAGCGGGCGTCGGTGATCTCGCCGTCCTGCCCGGTGACCGTCGCTTTCACTTGCTCGGCGGGTTTGCGCCGGAGCAGGCGGCCTTCCTCGTCGATATGGGCGGCATGCGCCTCGCCGGGTTGCCAGCGGGCCCGGAAGAGGGCATCCGGCGTGCCCGGTGGGGCCAGGGCGGCATCCAGCTGGAACCAGGGCGTGGGTTCGAAGGTTTCGATGGCCCGGTCCCGGGCGACCACCAGCCCGAGAACGGGGGTCTGGACCCGCCCTACGGAGAACACGCCTTCCTTGCCCTGCTGCTGGTGATGGAGCGTGTAGGCGCGGCTGAGGTTGATGCCGTAGAGCCAGTCCGCGCGCTGGCGCGCTTCCGCCGAGGCCTTGAGTGGGGCAAAGCGCTGGTTGCTGCTTTCCGCCTCCAGGGCGCGGCGCACGGCGGGTGGGTTGAGGTCGTTGATCAGCACACGCCGCACCGGGCCGGACACGCCACACCACTCCAGCACCTCGTCGACCAGCAGCTGCCCTTCGCGGTCCGGGTCGCCGGCGTGGATGACCTCCTGCGCTTGAGCGGTCAGCCGTTCAAGCACCGTCAGCTGGTCGCGCACGTCCTCTTTGGGCCGGCGTTGCCAGTCCTCCGGAATCATGGGCAGCAGGTCCATGCGCCAGCGCCGCCATTCCGGGCGGTAGTCACCGGGTTCAATGGGTTCCAGCAGGTGGCCCACGCACCAGCTCACGCACACACCGCCGCCACAGTCCAGATAGCCCCGCCGGCGCTGGGGGCTGTTGGTGATGGCGGTGGCAATGGCGCGGGCCAGCGAGGGCTTTTCCGCAATATAGAGGCGCATTCGGGCTCCTGCCGGACGCTGTGCTAGACTCGACTGCGCATTGTAACGAATCCGCGGACGCCGGAGGTGGCATGTCGCTGCATTCCCAGATCGAGTCCCTCCTGACGGAGCATTTCAGCCCCGAAGTGCTCTCTGTGGAGAATGAAAGCCACCAGCACGCGGTACCGCCCAACTCCGAGACCCACTTCAAGGTGGTGATGGTGTCGCAAGCGTTTGAGGGCAAGCGCCGTGTGGGGCGCCATCAGGCGGTCTATGGGGCGCTGGACGAGCCGCTGAAGCAGGGTGTCCACGCGCTCACGCTGCATCTCTACACTCCGGACGAATGGCAGGCCCGCGAGAGTGGGGCGCCTGAGTCCCCGCCCTGCATGGGCGGATCCAAGGCCGGCTGAGGAGGCGGATATGAGCCAGTTCTTTGAGATCCACCCGGAAACCCCGCAGCCCCGGCTCGTGCGCCAGGCCGTGGAAATCCTGAGAAAGGGCGGCGTCATCGCCTACCCCACGGATTCCGCCTACGCGTTCGGCTGTGCGCTGGACGAGAAAAAGGCGGCGGAACGCATCAAGTGGCTGCGTAATCTGGACGACAAGCACAACTTCACGCTCGTCTGTAAGGACCTTTCGGACATCGGCCCCTACGCGAAGGTGGACAACGTCCAGTTCCGGCTTCTCAAGGCCCACACGCCCGGGCCCTATACCTGGATCATGGACGCCACCAGCGAGGTGCCGCGCCGGCTGCTGCATCCCAAGCGCCGCCAGATCGGCATCCGCGTGCCGGATAACCGCATTGTGGAGGCACTGGTCGCGGAGATGGGCGAGCCCATCATGAGTTCAACCCTGCTGATGCCGGGCGACGAGTGGCCCATGA
>JBNJDI010000065.1:0-12996 GCA_051744725.1 Pseudomonadota bacterium
GAAGGCGTACCAGGACGGGAATCGGCGTGGCGGGCAGGCGACCGTGATGCATGGGCAGGTTTCGGGGCTTTCGGAGCAGGAGTTGCGGGATCTGGCGGCTTACTATGCCGGGATGCCCAGAACCGGTGCCAAGTAATCCAGACGCGGCGTCCGTCTCAGAATGACATGACCCGCCGTACGTCCAGGTTATGATCACGTGGATCAATGGCTTTAACGATCCGGTCCTGTGCACCGGGCGCGGCGAGATCCAGCATTTCTACGGGGATCAGCTGCCGGAATTGGGTGTTGTAGAATACCCGCAGCACGGGAAGCCGCTGATCTTCGGGGTTGGTTTCCATAACGACGCCCAGCCGGGCACTTTCAAGCAGGACAACGGTGCCGACCGGGTAGATCCCGATACAGCGTATGAATTCGCGCACCAGGTGGGGGTCGAGGTGGTCACCGCTCCACTCCAGAAGCCGTTTCAGACCCTGTGTGGGCGTAATGCCTTTGTGGTAAACCCGATCGGCGGTGATGGCATCGTAGACATCGGCGATTGCTGCCATGCGCCCGTACTGCGAGATTTCTTCACCAGTGAGACCGGCGGGATAGCCAGTGCCATCCAGGCGTTCATGGTGTTCAGCAGCGGTCAGAAGGGTCAGTTCACCCACGCCGTCACTGTTCATGAGGATGTCACGTGAATGCGCGACATGCTCTTTCATGACCTGGAATTCCCGTTCTGACAGTTTGCCGGGTTTATGCAGGATGTCGTCGGGTGTGAGGATCTTGCCGATATCATGCAGCAGAGCACCGACGATGATCTGTTCCATGACTTCATGGCCGAGCCCCAGTCCTTTGCCGAAAACCGACATCAGAACGCTCAGGTTGACCGAGTGTTCCAGCAGGTAGTTGTCTTTTTCGCGAATCCGCCCCAGGGCGCTCAACGCGTTGGGGTTACTGAAAACCGATTCCTTGAGATCGTGTGCGAGATCGTGGATGGGCGCGACATCCACGGCTTTGCCCAGTTTCACGTCCTGCATCAGGTTATCGACCATTGACTGGGCCTGATTGTGCACCTCACGGGCACGTCCCATTTCTTCGTCCAGCGCACGCGATTTAATGTCGGAGGGAGCGGATTCGGCAGCGGCCTGCAACGCCGCCTCGTTCTTGCGATCCACTTCAAAAGCGGGCTCAGCGTCATCGCTGTCCAGCCCTTGGGCGGTATCGATATAGACGTATTGGGCACCCAGTTTCTGGATGCCGGCAATCGTTTCGTCGCGGCGGATGAAACCGCGGCGCTTCTCCTGGTTATGGGGAATCCAGTCGTTGTTAAGGTCAGTGATGAACATTCCGACCCGCAACGAGCCTGCGGGCAGTCGCTTGATCATATTGGCCTTGCTGTTGTGATGAATACTGCCTGCATATTAGCCAAATCTCCCTTAAAAAACAGCGGTTCACCGTTACTGACAGTGAGCCGGTCAGTGCTGTTTTAACCTGCGTTGTCGATGATCCGGTAGCAGGGTTTGTATTCCTGGCCGGGAAGTTTCATGCGGTTCTGGGCCACGAAGGCGTCCAGCAGGGTTTCCAAGGGTTCGAGGAATTCCGGGTCGCCTTTGATCTCGAAGGGGCCGTGTTCTTCGACCTGTTGGATGCCATCCGCCTTGACGTTGCCGGCGACGATGCCGCTGAAGGCGCAGCGCAGGTTGGCGGCGAGGCGGTGGGGTTCCTGGTCGCGGCTGAGGTTGAGCTCGCGCATGCTTTCGTGGGTGGGTTCGAACGGGGTCTGGAAGATGGGGTCGACCCTGAGCATCCAGTTGAAGTAGTAGGCGTCGCGGCTCTGGCGGCGGTAGTCGCGTACGGTCTGCATGCCTTCGTTCATGGCGCGGGCGACTTCCTCCGGGTCGTCAATGATGATGCGGTAGCGGCTGGCGGCCTGGTCACCGAGGGTGTTGCGGATGAACTGGTCGATCATCTCGAAGTAGTCGGCGTTTTCCTTTGAGCCACTGAAGATCAGCGGGAAAGGAAGGTCGGCGTTGCGGGGGTCGAGCAGTACGCCCAGCAGGTAGAGGATTTCCTCGGCGGTGCCGGCACCTCCGGGGAAGACGACGATGCCGTGGCCGGCGCGCAGGAAGGCCTCAAGGCGCTTTTCGATGTCCGGCATGATCACGAGTTCGTTCACGATCGGGTTCGGGGCCTCGGCGGCGATGATGCCGGGTTCGGTGATGCCCAGATAGCGGCCGCCATCAATGCGCTGCTTGGCGTGGGCAATGGTGGCGCCCTTCATCGGGCCTTTCATGGCGCCAGGGCCGCAGCCGGTGCAGATGTTGAGACCGCGCAGGCCGAGTTCGTGGCCGCAGTCCTTGGTGTAGTCGTACTCATCGCGGCTGATGGAGTGGCCGCCCCAGCAGACGACGATGCTGGGTTCGTGCTCCGGGCGCAGGATCTCGGCGTTGCGCAGGACCTGGAAAATGAGGTTGGTGATGTCCTCGGAGTGCTCGGGGTTGTACCAGCCGGCAGTGGCCAGTATGGAGTTGGCGTAGACGATGTCGCGCAGCACGGAGAACAGGTGCTCGCGGATACCGCGGATCATGGTGCCGTCCACGAAGGCGGTGGGCGGGGCATTGTGGAGTTCGATCTTGATGCCGCGCGGCTGCTGCAGCAGGGCCAGTCTGAAGTCGTGGTAGGTCTCCATGATGGCCTTGCTGTCGTCGCTGATGGTGCCACTGTTGAGTACCGCCAGAGCGCACTGGCGGAAAAGGTGGTAGAGGCCGCCTTCGCCGTCGTCCTTGAGCTGGTTCACTTCCTTGCTGGAGAGGATCTCGAGACTGCCTTCGGGAGAGACGCGCGCATGGACGCCGTGTCGGGACATAGTGTTTGGCCTTCGGTGTCGGTTAAAATCACGCCTCTTCTGAACCGGACGTGATCCAAGCCGACTAGTGTTACCCATGGTCCATTACCTCATCAAGATTTCGCCGGAAATGGCGGTCAAATCCGATCCCGTGCGGCGCAAGCAGCTGCGCCAGATGCGGCGCAATGTCCGCCGGATGATGCGCCAGCTCGATGAGCGCATTGATGTTCGCCCGGGCTGGGACCGGATCGATGTCTATGTGCCTGGCGAGGACCCGGAGGCGGAGCAGCGGCGCACACAGGAGCACGGTGAGGATGCGGGCCTGGCCGAGCGGGTTATCCATCACCTGCAGCGCATGCCTGGCGCCCAGTTAATCCTGCTGGTGGACGACCTGCCCTGGCAGAGCTTTGAGGATGCGGCTGAGAAGGTCACCGAAGTCTACCGCGAGCGGCTGGAGGGTAGGACGTTCTCGGTGCGTGTGAAGCGCCGGGGCGAACACAGTTTCAGTTCCCAGCAGCTGGAACAGTTCCTGGGCGGGCATCTGCTGAAGAACACGGGCGCCGCCGGCGTGAACCTGAAGAACCCGCAGATTCCGGTGACCCTGGAGGTCAAGCGCGAGAGCATGGTGGTGGTGCGCCGGCGCTACCCGGGCCAGGGGGGCTTCCCGATCGGCACCCAGGAGCCGGTGCTGTCATTGATCTCGGGCGGATTCGATTCGGCGGTTTCCTCCTACATGGCCATCCGGCGCGGGCTCCAGACCCATTTCCTGTTCTTCAACCTGGGCGGCACCGCCCACGAGGCCGGGGTGCGGCAGATGGTGCGCCACCTCTGGGCGGAGTACGAGTCCTCTCACCGGGTTTACATGATCTCGGTTCCGTTCGAGGGTGTGCTCGGCGAGCTGATGACCCGCATCAATGAGTCCTACCGGGGTGTGGTGCTCAAGCGGCTGATGATACGGGCGGCTGAGCGCATCGCCAACGAGATGCACATCTCCGGGCTGGTGACGGGGGAAAGCATCTCCCAGGTCTCCAGCCAGACGCCGCTCAACCTGGGTCTGATTGACCAGAGCACGGACATGCTGGTGATGCGACCGCTGGTGTTCATGAACAAGGATGAGATCATCGACGTTGCGGACCGGATCGGCGCCTACTGGATGGCGGCGAACATGCCGGAGTACTGTGGTGTGATCTCGGACCGGCCGACCACCCGGGCGAAGAAGGGCCGCATCGAGCGCGACGAGGCCTTCTTTGACGATGCGGTGCTGGACGCGGCCGTGGCCAACCGCACCATGACGCCGGTGGACCAGATGCTGGAAAGCGAGGTCGGGATCGATGACGTGCCGCGTGTGAATACCCCTTCCCCCGGGGATGTGGTGATCGACATCAGGCACCCGGGCGAGGCGGAGGACGCGCCGCTGACGCTCACCAACAACGAGATCCGCTCCATTCCGTTCTATGAGCTGAACCACCGCTTTGTGGAGCTGGATGCCGCTAACCGCTACCTGCTGTACTGTGACGAAGGCAGTATGAGTACGCTGCACGCGGGGCATCTGATCGCGGAGGGGCACGACAACGTGGTCGTTTATGACCCCGATGCCCATGCCGGCCTATAGCAGTTCGATACCAAACCGTCTGACGGCCAATGCCAGCAGTACATAGCACGCCAGGGTAATCACCGCGCTGCTCAGGAGTGCGCCCCAGAAGCCGATACGCGGCAGCAGCTGGGGGAATGCAAGGAACATCGGGAGTGTTGGCAGCACGTACCAGAACGTATAGGCCGCGTAGGAGGCGATCCGCTCCGCAGGCTGATGTTCCAGATACATCCAGACCATGGCCAGCACGGCCACCATGGGAAGCGCGCCGATCAGCGCCCCGATCTTTTCCGTTCGCTTGGCAATCTCCGAGATCAGTACAATGATCGCGGCGGTCAGTGCGTACTTGGTGATGATCCAGCTCATCGGCTCAACCTCCTGTCGCTCGCTTCTTGAGTACCAGTATGCGCAAGGGCATGGCGCTTGGACAGGAACAGGCGCTTGACGGGTGGCGGCGGGAGCTGTAAAACCGACCGCTAGTCGGTTTTTAGGGTGCAGAATGAACCAGCAATCCATACAGCTCGGTGAACTCGAGCACTCAGTTCTGGAGGAGCTGTGGGAACACGGCGCGAATCACGCCAAGGGTGTGCACGCCCGCCTGGGGGTTCAGAGGGGCATTACTCACAACACAGTCCAGTCCACCCTCGAGCGCCTCTATCGGAAAGCTCTGCTGTCCCGCACCAAGGAGGGGCATGCCTATATCTATCGACCGGCGCTTGATCGGGAAGCATTCCTCGCGCGGTTGATCGAACAGGTAACCCACCCACTGGCTGACAACATGCCTGAAGAATCCCTGCTGAGCGCTTTTGTGGACTTTGCCGACGAGAAGGATGAGCAGGGTCTGGATCGCCTCCAGGCTCTGATCGAACGCAAGCGGCAGGCCCGTTCCCCGCACGGGGATGGGGGCTAGGTAATGGCCTCGTTAGTGCTGGTTTTTCTCAAGGTGGCGTTGCTGGGCATGCTGGTGATTGTGCTGCTGAGCCCCCTGGTCGGAATCGCACTGATGCCCGTCCTGCGTCGCCTTCCGCCGGCACGACGCGCGCTTGCGCTGCTGATTGCCTGCTGGTTGCCCCTGTTGGGTGGGGCCCTCCTGGCCGCCGTGGTAGCCGGGCCATCCATCGCCTCGCTGGTTGGCTTTTACAGCGGGCACTGCCCGCCGGGCGCCGGGGCCGGCCATCACCACTGCGTGCTGCACCCGGGCACAGCGTTGGAGCTTCCCTGGGCGCCGCTCTGGCTGAGCCTCGTGGGAGGGGGCTTCGCGTTGCTGGTGGGGCGCAATACCCTGGTACTTTTCCGTGAGTACCGCGCCTATCAGTCACTGGTCCGGATGGCAGGTCGCAGCAGGGGCAGCGAGCCGGCCCTGGTGCTGGCCACCGACCGTCCCTTCGCAGGCGTGCTGGGGCTTATCCGCCCTCGAGTGGTGCTTTCAAATGGCCTGATCAGTCTGTTGAACGGTCAGCAGCGGGCAGTGGTTGAAGCGCATGAGCAGGCACACTGCGCGCGCCGGGATCCGTTGCGGCTGTTGCTGGCCCGATTTGGGGCGCTGCTGCACCTGCCGGGCGTTCGCCGCGTTCTGCTCCGCGAATTCCTTTTGGCAACCGAGCAGACGGCGGACGAGCATGCGGCTGCCGCCGTGGGGGACCGCCTGAGAGTGGCTGAGACGATACTCGCGGTGGTCCGTGCGAACCCTCACAGTGTCGGTGATCTGGCATTCACGGGGAGTATGATCGATCAGCGGGTTGATGCACTCATGACCAATCCCCGGACGTTGCGGCTTTGGGGCCTGTTCTGCCTGAGCGTGTTCGCCCTGCTCTCGGTCGCCGTCTATGCCTCACCGATGGCCCACCACTCCCTCGAATCCTTCCTGAGCGCCTTTCTGGGATAAGCATCTATGCACACTTGGCGTCGAACTGGCGATATGCTGAAAAAACCGATTGCGGGTCGGTTTTGGGGCTTCTGGCTTATCGGGCTCGCTGTCTTTTTGACAGCGACAGTTGTTGGGGCGGAGCCACGTCTCACACTGGAGCAGGCGTTGAGTGAAGCGGCTGACTACGAACCCCTGAAGCGTGAAACCGTGGCCCGGGTGGAAGGTGCTGAGGCACGGGCAGAACAGGCGGACCGCTGGCCCAACCCGAGGCTTGAGGTTACCCAGGAGCGGGTCGACGCTGGTGGTGCCACGACCAGGGAACGCACCTACTCTCTGTCCCAGCAGTTCGATTTCTCTGGCCAGCAAGAGTTTGAGGCAAAAGCCGCCCGGGCCCGTGCCACGGGCATCCGTCACGGCAACGACTGGCGCCGTGTGAAACACCGTAGCCGCGTGCGGCAGCGCTTTCATGCCGCGCTGCTGGAGCAGCGTCGCGTTGAGGCCTTGCGTGACGCGCTCGACCGCATGGACGGGGTCGCCGCCATGGTGGAGGAGCGGCGTCAAGCAGGCGATATTTCAGGCTATGACCAGAGCCGTATCGGGCGTGAACGGGCAGGAATCCAGGCCCGGCTGGATCAGGCGCGTGCCGCGCTGCAGCACAGGCGCGAATCGCTCCATGCCCTTCTAGAGACCGGCAAAAGGCAAGTGAGCCAGCGTTTGGCGGGCGAGCTCCAGCCCGACTTGCCGTCATCACTCCAGACGTATATGGATCGTGCCAACCAGCGTGCCGACCTCCAACGGCTTCAGGCACGTGCCGAGTCGGCGGAGTCCGCTCAGCGGGCCGCGGGGCGCGCCTGGATTCCGGACCCAACGCTCGGGGTTGGGTTCAATCGCGTTAAACAGCCTGGCAGCGACGGTGGAGGGCTGTTGTTCAGCGTCAGCCTTCCCATCCCCGCTTTTAACCAGGGGCAGGCTGAGGCGGCTGAGGCCGCAGCACGGCGCAATGAGGCGGAAGCGGGTCGCCTGGGGCGGATACGGGAGGTTCGCGCGAGGATCCGTGGTCTCTGGCGCCAGACCCGTTCCCTGATTGAAAGCATCGAAACCTTCCGCGAGGAGGCTCTGATGCGGTCCCGGGAGCTGACCGAATTCGCGGAGTCCAGTTATGGCGCCGGCGAAATCGGCATCCTGGAGCTTCTGGACGCCTACAGCGGTCAGCTTGATGCGCGTCTCAGAGTGTTGGAGATGGCCCATGAAGCCCGTGTCGCTGCCATTGAGCTCCACCAGTCGAGCGGGGGCCGGGAGCGCTGAAGTCATGCTATTCCCTTGAATCCAGAACCCTCTGATCACTCTATCCATAAAGGAGAACCACCATGAGAGCCATCATCCGATCCACCCTGTTCCTCTTCTGCCTTTGCGCAGGTCTGGCTGTCGCCGGTACCGGTCACGACCACGACGGGGAGCATGGCCACTCCCATGATTCTGATGAACCGGAGACCGAGGCATTCTACGGTGATGAGGACTCCGACAAGAGCAAGGCGGAGAAAAAGGACGAGCATCATCAGGGCTCTGATGGCAATGACAGCAAGCACGATGAGGCCCATGAAGGCGCGGAAGACAAAGACGAAGACCATAGCCACGGGGACGGGAACGGCCATGACGGGGATCACGGCCATGATCACTGACTGGCGCTCCGCGTTCAGTGTCCTGGCCGTGTGTGTTGCGGTCCTGGCGCTGGCCGGGTGTGGGGATCATTCCGATGACCATGGACACGACCATGGCGACGCCGGTCACGGAGAAGAGGCCCATGAGCCGGACTCCGAGGGCACGTCGTCCGCGGTGGTGACCCGCTATAACGACGATACCGAGTTGTTTTTCGAGTATCCGCCGTTGATCGCAGGGAAGGGATCGCGCTTTGCGGTCCACCTGAGCCGCCTTGAGGGGTATGACCCGGTCACGGAGGGCGAACTCACCGTAACGCTGGAAAAGGACGGTGAGGTTGTTGCCGGGTTCCGTGTTTCCCGGCCCACCCGCGATGGGCTCTATACACCCACTATCGAGCCCCGGGACGCGGGCACCTTCGACCTGAAGATTGCCTGGAAGAACGATGAGCGCCGCAGTGAGCACATTATTCCGGATGTCCGTGTCTACGCGGACCCTGAGTCGGTGCCGGAGCAACTGGGCGACTCACCGGAGGGCGAAATCCAGTTCACCAAGGAACAACAGTGGCGGGTGCCATTCCATACCACGGCGGTGCGTGAACGCCAGCTGCGCGAGTCGGTGCCCGCAACGGGGTATCTCAGGGCCCTGCCCGGCCGGGACCGCCGGGTCCATGCGCCTGTTCCGGGCCGGGTGCAGCCCCCCGAGGATGGCTGGCCGGAGCCCGGGCAGCGCGTTGAGGCCGATACCGTCGTTGCGCGACTGGTTCCCCGGCTCGGTGCAGGCACCGATGTGGGCAGCCTGCGACTGGCGGCTGAGGAAGCCGAAGGACGGTTGCGTCTTGCCCGGCGCGAACGGCGTCGCCTGGAGGGGCTGTTCGAGAAGGAGGCGATTCCGGAGCGGCGCATGATTGAGGCACGGGTTGAAGCGCGGGTTGCCGAGGCACGGGTGAAAGCCGCACGACAGCGGTTCGAGGCCTATCAGTCGGGCGATGAGCCCGTTGAGGGTGCCGCAACGGTTCCGGTCATTGCCGGTACGGCCGGTACCGTGGCCGAGGTGATGACGGGGCCTGGCAGCTACCTGGATGAGGGTGAACCCATGCTGCGTGTGGTTGACCGTCAGCGGCTGCGCCTTGAGGCGCGCGTCTCCGAGTCGGAGGCGCTGGAGCAGCCTGCCGGAGCCTGGTACACGCCGGCGGGCAGTGATCAGCGCTTTACGGTAGACCCGGACAACGGCGCCCGTCTTGTATCGGCGGGCGAGTTCATTGATGCGACCAGCCGGACCCGGTCTGTCATCTTTGAGCTGACGAACGAGGCCAATCACCGGGTGGGAACCGCGGCCACAGTGCGTGTGTGGAACGGCGACAGCAAGCGGGCGTTGGCGGTACCGGTTTCCGCTGTTCAGCGCGAATCCGGCGAGTCCGTGGTGTACCTCGCCAACGGCGGAGAAACCTTCGAACGCCGTGTGGTCAACCTCGGCATCCGCGCTGGCGACTACGTGGCGGTTCGCCGGGGGCTTGAAGCCGGTGACCGGGTGGTTGCCAGTGGCAGCTACCTTGTCCGGCTCGCGGCCAGTGGCGGCGACGACGCGGGGCACGGGCATAGCCACTGACCCTTGGACCAAAAAGGAAACCCAATGATTGCTCAAACCATCCAGTGGTCGCTCCGCTTCCGCCTGTTCGTGATCGCGGGCGCCGCCATTCTGTTCGGATGGGGTGTTTACGAGTCCATGCGCAGCCCGGTGGACGTGTTTCCGGAGCTGACCGCGCCCTCGGTCACGGTGGTCACGGAAGCCCACAACATGGCACCCGAGGAGGTGGAGCGCCTGGTCACCTATCCGGTGGAGACCGCCCTGAACGGCTCGACCGGGGTGCGGCGCCTGCGCTCCTCGACCGGTGTCGGGATTTCCGTGGTGACCGTGGAGTTCGATTGGGGGACCGACATCTACCGGGCGCGGCAGGTGGTCTCGGAGAAGCTTCAGTCGGTGCGAGGGGAGCTGCCACCGGGTGCCGGTGAGCCGACGCTGGCTCCGGTGACCTCGGTGATGGGCGAAGTGATGTTCCTGGCGGTAACCGGGGATGCCGATCCCATGACACTGCGAACGGCCGCCGACTGGCAGGTCCGCCGGCGGCTTCAGGCGGTGCCCGGCGTCGCCGAGGTCATCACCATCGGCGGCGATATCAAACAGTATGAAGTCAGGGTTCAGCCCGAGCGATTGGCGGCTCACGATATTGCCGTTAATGAGGTGGCCGATGCGGTTCGCTCGACCAATAGGAACGTTTCGGCCGGGTTCTACGTGGATAACGGGCGTGAGCTGCTCATCCATGGTAGTGGGCGTGTGACCGGCGCCGAGGAGATCGGCAATACCGTCATCCAGAAGCGGGACGGGCAGCCAATCAAGGTCCGTGATGTGGCCGAGGTGAGCGTGGGACCGGCGCCAGTTCGGGGCACCGGTTCACGCAACGGGGAAGACGCCGCGGTTCTGGGCGTCAAGAAACAACCCGGCGAAAATACCCTCGCGTTGACCCAGCGTCTTGACCGGGAAATTGAAAGTCTGCGCGAAGAATTACCGGATGGCGTTACGCTCAGGACGGATCTTTTCCGCCAGGCGGACTTCATCGACACGGCCGTGAATAACCTTCTGGAAGCACTGCGTGACGGGGGGATCCTTGTGGTGGCCATCGTCATGCTCTTCCTGGTGAGCTTTCGGGCCAGCGCCCTCAGCCTGCTTGCCATTCCCCTGTCTCTGATCGCGGCCGTACTGGCGCTGCGGGCGCTCGGCGGAACCCTCAACACCATGACCCTGGGCGGGCTCGCCATCGCCATTGGCGCGGTGGTGGACGACGCCATCATCGTCGTGGAGAACATCGTTCGAAGGCTTCGGGGCAATGCGGCCCTTCCGGAACACGAGCGCCTACCACCGGAAAAGGTTGTCGGGCCGGCGACCGTGGAGATCCAGGGATCCATCGTCTTCGCCACCTTCATTATCATGCTGGTGTTCACACCCCTGTTCTTCCTGCCCGGCATCGAGGGCCGGCTCATGGGGCCACTGGGATTCGCCTACATCGTGGCGCTGGGCGCCAGCCTTCTGGTGGCGATCACGGTGACACCGGCGCTGGCGAGCCTCATCCTGCCGAACTCGCGCACCGTCCAGAAGGCAAAGGAACCGCGCCTGGTGGAACGGACCAAGGCGGCGTTCGCGCCGATCCTGGATGCGACGCTCCACCGCTGGAAGCTGGTTGCCGGTCTGGCTGTGCTGGGGTTAGCAGGGGCCTCGCTGGCGCTGAGTCTGGCGGGCCAGTCCTTTCTGCCCGAATTCAACGAAGGCTCGCTGACGGTGAGCGCGGTTACGAAGCCGGGCACCGCCCTGGAGGAATCCGACCGGCTGGGAGGCATGGTTGAGGACATCCTGCTCTCGCATCCCGAAGTCACCTCCACGGCACGCCGGACCGGGCGCGCAGAGCAGGATCCCCATGCCCAGGCGGTTTATGCCAGCGAGATCGACGTGTCCCTGGATATGGGGGATCGTTCCAAATCGGCGCTGCTCAAGGAGCTGCGTGAGGAGCTGTCTGCCGTGCCCGGCACCAATATCGTGATCGGGCAGCCGTTGTCCCACCGCATCGATCATATGCTTTCGGGAACCCGGGCGAATCTTGCCGTTAAACTCTTTGGTCCCGAGCTGGATCAGCTGCGGCGGCTGTCGAAGGAAGTTGAGGGTGCGATGGAAAGTGTGCCCGGTATCGTGGATCTGACACGTCAGCCCCGCGCGCAGATTCCGTTCCTGAGCGTCGACTTCAAGCGCGATGCCATTGCCCGCCACGGACTGCGTGTTGAGCAGGTGGCCGAAGCGATGCGCACCGCGTTCACCGGCGAGACGGTATCCCGCGTGATGGAGGACCAGACCGCCTTCGACCTGGTATTGCGACTGCCGCCCTCGGCCAAACAGGACCGCGATACCATCCGTGAGCTTTCGATTACCACGCCGGATGGCGCGCGCGTTCCGCTGCATGCGCTGGCAGACATTCGCGAGACGCGCGGGCCCAACACCATCATGCGCGAAGATGTGGCGCGCAAGATGATCGTGAGCGCGAACGTTGATGACCCGGATCTTGTCGGGGTTGTCCGTGACGCCCAGCAGCGGGTTTCTGACGAGGTCGAGCTGCCAAAGGGCTATCGCATCGAATACGGGGGGCAGTTCGAGGCTGCCCAGGAAGCCTCCAGCGCCCTGTTCTGGCTGGGCCTGGCTGTACTCGCCGGCATCTTCCTGCTGCTGTACGTGGCCTTCAATTCGGTGCGTGATGCGGTACTTGTGATGATCAACCTGCCGCTGGCGCTGATCGGCGGCGTCGCCGGTCTGTTCGTTGCCGGCGGGATACTGTCCATTGCCACCATGATCGGGTTCATTGCGCTGCTGGGAATCGCCACGCGTAACGGGGTCATGCTTGTGAGCCACATTCACACGCTGCGCGAGCAGGAAGGCGAAAGCGCGGTGGGTGCGGTACGGCGAGGCACGCTGGAGCGGCTGATTCCGATTCTGATGACGGCCCTGTCCGCTGGCCTGGGGCTGGTGCCGCTGGCCATGGGCGCTGGGGAGCCGGGCAGTGAGATCCAGGCGCCGATGGCGATGGTGATCCTGTTCGGGCTTCTTTCGTCCACGGTGCTGAATATGGTGGTTCTGCCAGCGCTGTATCTCAGATTCGGCAGTGCAGTTCGATCCCCGGAGCCAGGCGGTCAGGGGTAAGGCACCGCTGGGTATCCCGGAATCGATCTGAAAGGTACTGGATACCCACACAGGGTCCCCTGTTATACTGAGCCGGTTTCACGCACCGGCAAAGGGCCCAGTGGCACTATGGATGTCTCCTCCATCCTCGATCCCCTCAACGACGCCCAGCGCGAGGCCGTTACCGCGCCGGACAGCCATGTGCTGGTGCTGGCCGGCGCCGGCAGCGGCAAGACGCGCGTGCTGGTGCACCGCATTGCGTGGCTGATCCAGGTGGAGCAGGTGCCGGCCTCGAGCATCATGGCCGTGACCTTCACCAACAAGGCCGCGCGCGAGATG
>JBNJDI010000066.1:0-12899 GCA_051744725.1 Pseudomonadota bacterium
CACCAGAAGCATCAGCCAGACCGCCAGAATGAACTGCAGCTGCACCAGCCGGGGCGTGGCCTCAAAGCGTCCGCCGGTGTAGAAGAACGCCGTACCCAGCACCGAACACAGCAGATAGGCGCTGAGCGCCAGCTTGCCCAGTGACTTCAGGCGCTCCAGGAGCCCCCTGAAAAGGCCGCGCTGGAGCGCCAGCATCACCAGGGAGGCCCACCCCAGCGCCACCAGGGGGCCACCCCAGATATTGAACTGACGGCCGGCGTAGAGTGACTCCGCCATGCCCCACTCATGGGTCATGTTGTAGAGCACACCCCACTGGCACAGCGGAATGCCGATGCCGAACCCGAGCAGCGCCAGGCGCCGGTAGGGCGACTCCGGCCAGTGACCGGAAAAGAACCCGGCCCGGTAGAGCGCCATGCCCACCAGCATGAGCGCCAGCACCCGCCAGCCCGACTCGGTCAGCAGCATGCTCGGCCAGCTCTCGAACAGCACCATGAGCCGGTGCTCAAACTGGGCAAGCCAACCGCCACGGTAGGCCTCGATCTCCTGCTGGACCAGGGCGGAATCCGCACTCCAGAACTGTTCCCTGAAGGACTCGTACTCCCCGGCGGGGAGCCAGTTGAGGATGCCGGTCATCAGCAGGGCAAAGCCAAAAGGCACCAGATAGAACAGCAGCGCCCAGCCCAGAAGGCGTGTTGGGGGCAGATGGCGGAAACGCGCGGCGACCAGCCCCACCACGGCGTAAAGCAGCAGGATGTCGCCGTACCAGATGAAGACCAGGTGCCCCAGCCCGATGAGCGCCAGCGCCCCCATGCGCCGCCGCAGAACACGGTCCACCTGCCCCCCTTCGGCGCCAAGCCGCTGCCCCTGGATCACCAGTCCCGCCCCGAAAAGCGCGGCCAGCAGCGGCATGAAGCTGTACTCGAACAGCAGATGGGAAACGAACCAGATCCAGAACTCCGCGCCCCCGAAGCCGCCCATCACTCCCGGGTTGAGCTGGGCGGTGGAGACTTCGGCAAAGGCCCGGACGTTGATCACGAGGATGCCCAGTATGGCGAATCCACGCAGTACATCGAGGCTGGCTAGGCGTTCCGGGCGTTGGGACATGCCCCCAATTCTGATGTGCGCGCACCCGCTGTCAAATATTTCCCGCTCACGACAGTATCGGGTACCCTTTCTGGATGCTGCTCACCAAAATCATCGCCGCCCTGCTCAGCCCCCTGCCCCTGGTTGGCCTCATCCTGCTGGTGGCATGGGGGCTGCGCCTCCTGAAACGGACCCGGCTGGCCATTACGGCGGCCTGCATGGCCGGCATCCTGTTCCTGATATTCTCCGTTGAACCGCTGGCCCGCTGGCTGATCCTGCCCCTGGAATCCCGCTACGAGCCCATCACCCAGCCGGAGGCTTTCAGCAATGTCCGCTGGATCCTGGTTCTCGGCTCCAGTGCCTCGGAGGATGCGGATGCCCCGCCCACGACCCGGCTCAGCGGTATCGCCAGCCTCCGCCTGGCGGAAGGGCTGCGGCTGCAGAACGCGCTCCCGGACAGCACCCTGATCCTATCCGGGGGCAGCGTCTTCGGGGATGCCCCCAGCGCCACGGTCATGAGCCGGGCAGCGATCGAGATGGGTGCGGACCCGGAGCGCCTGCGCATCCACCCCAACCCACTGAACACCCGCCAGGAAGCCGAGTTCATGCGCGAGGCCGTGGGTGAGGCGCCCTTCCTGCTGGTTACTTCCGCCTCGCACATGCCCAGGGCCATGATGCTCAACCGCAAGGCGGGTCTTAACCCCATCCCCGCACCCACGGCCCGACGCGCCACAGGCACCGCCCTGAAGTCCGATCCCGCCTTCTGGTTACCCTCCGCAGGCGCCCTGGAGATGAGCGAAAGGGCGATCCACGAGTACCTCGGCATTGCCTGGGCCTGGATGGGAGGTCATATCTGAAATGCCATACGTAGACAGCCCCATAGGCAGCGGGAGCCCCAGGACCGGAATGGGCCATTGGCGTGACACGTCGTCCCGGCTTGCCACGGCTTTGGTCGCTCTGGGCCTGTGTGCCCTCAGCGTCCCAGGCCAGGCCGAGCGTGTTTTCCCGGCAGAGGCCATCGCCGAGTGGGAGCCCCACAGCTTCACCGGCGAGACCGACTACGAGCTGGTCACCGTGGACGGCCGCAAGGCGGTACGCGCCACCTGCAGCGGCGGCTCCGCCTCGGGGCTGTACCTGGAGGAACCCATAGATCTCAGCGAAACGCCCATCATCGAGTGGCGCTGGCGGGTGGACTCCGTCTACAGCGATATCGACGAGCGGAGTAAGGAAGGCGACGACTTCCCGGCCCGCATCTACGCCGTCCACGAACCCACCTGGCTGCGCTGGAAGACACGGGCTCTCAACTACGTCTGGGCCAGCGGGGAGCCGGAAGGCAGCAGCTGGCAGAACCCCTTCCAGTCACGGGCCCGGATGGTGGCGGTGAACTCGGGGCCGCCCGAGGACGGCGCCCAATGGCAGACCGTCACCCGGGACCTGCGGGAAGACTTCAGGCGCCACCACGGCGAGGTACCGGAAGAGCTCACGGCCCTGGCCATCATGACCGACTGCGACAACCACGGGGGCAGCACCCGCGCCTGGTATGGGCGGATCCGCCTGAGGTCGGGCTCTGCCGCTGAGCAGTAGTCAGTGGTTCTGCTGCTCCGCCTCGCCGGCCTGTTCCTGGCGGCGGCGCTCCAGCGCCTGCTGATAGATGGCATCGAAGTTGACCGGCGCCAGCATCAGGGGCGGGAAGCTGCCCTTGGTCACCAGCGTATCCACGGATTCCCGGGCATAGGGGAAGAGCACGTTGGGGCAATAGGCGCCCAGCATCTGGCCCTGACGACCTTCATCGAAATTGCGCACCACGAAGATGCCCGCCTGCTGCACCTCCACGATGTAGGCGGTCTTCTCGCCGATCTTCGCCGTCAGCGTCAGCTGCAGCACCACCTCATACTGGCCTTCCCCCAGCGCGGTATGGCTGGTGTTGAGGTCCATGGTGACCTCGGGCTTCCACTGCTCCTGGAAGATGGTCGGCGTGTTGGGTGACTCGAAGGAGCTGTCCTTGATGTAGACGCGCTGCAGCGCGAACTGCGGCTGGTTCTCGTCGCCCTGCTGGCCGCCCGTGGCGCCAGCCTGTGTGTCGTTGTTCTCGGCCATTGCGTTAGTCCTGTCGATTGTTACTGCTCGGGCCGGCAACCCTGGCCCGCCGCGTCACCGGTGCATTCTCACTTGGTGGTGACCGGGAGATTGGCGTTGCGCCACTCCATCATGCCACCGGTCAGCCGTGCCAGCTGGAGTTCCTCACGGTTGGGAACCTCCTTCACGGCCATGCCCGAATGCTGGCCCGCCTTGTCCACGAGGATAATCAGTTTGTCCTGGTGTTTCCGGAGCTGGTTCCCACTTTCCTTAAGCTTCGCCATGGGGATATGCTCGGCGCCACGGATATGGCCCTCGGAAAACTCCTTCTTCTCACGCACATCGACCACCACGGCCTCGTCACGGTTGAGCATGAGAACCGCCTCCTGCGGCCCCACCTTGCGCCCCGCGCGGCTGCTTTCCACCCAGAAAAGCGCCAGCAGCAGCGCAAAGAAGGCACTGACCAGCATCCAGTGATTGACGACAAACTCAAATAGCTGTTGGATCATTCTCCGCCACACCTGTGTCCGGGCCATAACGGCCCTGTTCGTTCAGCGGCGATTATACACAGGGCCCGGCAGCGACGACAGGTGCGCCAATGGCCGGGGCACCCGTAATCAGGTTAGAATCAGGCCTTTTCGAGGCAACCCGGGACCCGAACCCATGAGTGACAGACCTCAGACAACCGCGCTCATCATCATGGACGGCTGGGGCCAGCGTGAGCCCACCGACGACAATGCCGTCAGCCTTGCCCATACCCCGGTCTGGGACCGGCTCTGGGCGGAATGCCCGCGTACGCTGCTCAACACCAGCGGTCTGGCGGTGGGCCTGCCCGAAGGCCAGATGGGCAACTCCGAGGTCGGCCATATGAACCTGGGTGCCGGCCGCGTCGTCTACCAGAGTCTCACCCGCATCAGCCGTGATATCGAGAACGGCACCCTGGCGGAGAATCCGGTGCTCGGCGGCGCCATCCGCAGCGCCATCGCCGCTGACGGTTCCGTTCACGTGATCGGGCTGCTCTCGCCCGGCGGCGTGCACAGCCACGAAGAGCATCTGTTCGCCGCCTGCCGCATGGCCATGGATCAGGGCGCGCGCTACGTCTATATCCATGCGTTCCTGGACGGTCGTGATACACCCCCGCGCAGCGCCCGTGAATCGCTGGAAAAGGCGGACCGCCTGCTGCGCGAGGCGGGCGTGGGCCGCGTGGCCTCGGTGGTCGGCCGCTACTTCGCCATGGACCGGGACAACAACTGGGACCGCATCGAAAAGGCCTACAGCCTGCTGACACTGGGCGAGGCGGAGCACCGTTACGACTCCGCCGTGGCCGCACTGGATGCCGCCTATGAGCGCGGCGAGGACGACGAGTTCGTGGCCGCCAGCGTGATTGCCGCGGACGGCGAATCCCCGGTCACCATCGATGATGGCGACGCGGTGCTGTTCATGAACTTCCGTGCCGACCGCGCCCGCCAGCTTGCGCACGCCTTCGTGGACCATAACTTCACCGGCTTCGCCCGCCGCAGCGAGCCGCGCCTGTCCGACTTCGTCATGCTCACGGAATACGAGGCCAACCTGGACACCAGCTGCGCCTATCCGCCGGAGTCGCTGCCCAACATGCTGGGTGAATACGCCAGCAACCAGGGCCTGAAACAGCTGCGCATCGCGGAGACGGAGAAGTACGCCCACGTCACCTTCTTCTTCAACGGCGGCCGCGAGGAACCCTTCCCGGGCGAGGATCGCATCCTGGTGCCCTCCCCCAAGGTGGCCACCTATGACCTGCAGCCGGAAATGAGTGCCCCGGAAGTCACGGACCGGCTGGTCGAGGCCATCAACAGCGGCCAGTACGACCTGATCATCTGCAACTACGCCAACGGCGACATGGTCGGGCACACTGGCAGCATCGAGGCGGCAAGCAAGGCCGCCGAAGCGGTGGATGAAAGCGTCGGGCGGGTACTGGAAGCCCTGAAGGCCAATGGCGGCCAGGCCCTGGTGACCGCCGACCACGGCAACTGCGAACAGATGCGCGACCCGGAAACCGGCCAGCCGCACACCGCCCATACCACCCTGCCCGTGCCGCTGGTGTATGTCGGTGACCGGAAGCTCAGCCTGCGTGACGGGGGCGCGCTGTGCGACATAGCCCCGTCGCTGCTGAGCCTTCTGGACCAGCAGCAGCCCGCGGAGATGACCGGCCAGACGCTGATCCAGCCCGGGGCCTGAGATGCGCCGCGTCGTTCTGGCGATGCTGCTCGGGACGGCGCTCGCGGCTCCGGCACAGGAGGATGAGCAGGCCGCCCGCGAGCGCCTGGATGAGGTCAAGCAGGCCATCGAGTCCGTATCCCACTGGCTTGAGGATGCCCGCGACGACGAGGACGCCCACCTGACCCGTCTGCGGGAGGCTGAGGAGGCCGTGGCGCGCAGCCAGCAACGCCTCAGCGAGCTCAATTCGGAGATCGCCGGGCTGGATGATGAGCTCGCGGAACTGGAAGAGCGCAACCGGGAGCTGGAAGCCGAAGCGGAGCGCGGCCGGGAAACCCTCAGGGACGTCGTCCGTTCCGCCTGGCGCCAGGGAGACCAGGCCGCCCTGCGGCTGTTCCTTTCCCAGCAGGACCCCGGCGAGGCCGCGCGCCTGCTGGAGTGGCACCAGCGCCTGGGCAATCACACCCGCCAGCAGCTGGCCGACCTGGCGGATACCATGGAGGCGCTTGAGCGCAACCGCGAGGAAACCCAGGCGACGCGCGAGCAGCTGGCCTCGAAGCGCGAGCAGGCCCGCGAACAGCGCAATGAGCTGCAGCAGCGCCGCAAAGAGCGCGAGCAGCGCCTGGCGGAACTGCGCCAGCGCATCAGTGAGCGCGAAAGCCGGCTGGCCTCCCTGCGCGAGGACCGTGAACGGCTTGAGGAACTTCTGGAGGAAATGGCAGCGTCCATTTCAAGCATCGAAGCCCCGGAGGATGTCCGGCCATTTTCCGAGCTGCGTGCTAGACTGCCGTGGCCACTGGAAGGAACCGTCAGCAACCACTTCGGCGATGCGGTCGGTAACAGTGGCATGCAGGCCAATGGCATCCGCATCCGCGCGGACAAGGGCACGCCCGTGACAGCCGTCCACTACGGTCGCGTTGTCTTTGCCAACTGGTTGCGCGGGTTCGGGCTCATGATCATCATAGATCATGGCGACGGCTTCATGAGCCTGTACGGAAACAACGATACCCTGAGCCATTCGGCCGGCGAATGGGTACAGGCCGGAGAGACCATCGCCCGCACCGGCAATAGTGGCGGGCGTTCCAAATCCGGTCTTTACTTTGAGATACGCCAAAACGGCCAGCCGGAAAATCCCGAAGACTGGCTCGAAAAGCACTGAACAGGAACGCAGCGCCCATGCGATACAGCTCCCGGAACCCCGTCACCACCCTCGCCCTCAGCCTGGCGCTGACGCTGACCGCGCTCCCCGGCGTGGCGGCCGAGCCCATGGAGGGGGATGACGACACTCCCACCCGGAACATCGATAAAGAACCGCCCGTGGACGGTCAGACCAGCGAGCTGGAAGTCCAGCTTGCGGACCCGGAGAAACAGCTGCCACTGGACGAACTGCGCAAGTTCACCGAGGTGTTTGAGCGCATCAAGCGCGGCTACGTTGAGGAGGTCAGCGACAAGGAACTCCTGAACAAGGCCATCGACGGCATGCTTTCGGGGCTTGACCCCCACTCCGCCTACCTGGAACCCGAGGCTTTCTCCCAGCTGGAGGAAAGCACCTCCGGGGAGTTTGGCGGTCTGGGTATTGAGGTCGGCATGGAGGACGGTTTTGTCAGGGTCATCTCCCCGATCGACGGCACCCCCGCGCAGGAGGCCGGCATCCAGGCAGGGGACCTGATCATCGAGATCGACGGCACGCCGGTTAAAGGCATGAGTCTCGAGGAAGCGGTCAAGGAGATGCGTGGCGAGCCGGGCTCCGAGATCACCCTGAGCATCGGCCGTGACGGCGAGAGCAGTCCCGTCGAGGTGACCATCGAGCGGGCTGTCATCGAAGTCGACAGTGTGCGCTCGCGCATGCTCGACCCCGGTTACGGCTACATCCGTATCAGCCAGTTCCAGCAGAACACCGGCGAGGAATTCAAGGCCGCCTACGAAGACCTGGTGAGCAACCACGGGGATGAACTGGACGGCATTGTGCTGGACCTGCGCAACAATCCCGGTGGCGTCCTGGAGGCCGCCGTGGATGTGGCGGACTCCCTGATCGATGAAGGCCGGATCGTCTATACCAAGGGCCGCATCGAGAGCAGCCAGCTGAGCTTCGATGCCAGTTCCGGCGGCATGGCGGAGAATGTGCCCATCGTGGTGCTGATCAACTCCGGTTCGGCCTCCGCGTCTGAAATTCTCGCAGGCGCGCTCCAGGACCAGCGCCGGGCCGTGGTCATGGGCACCCAGTCCTTCGGCAAGGGCTCGGTGCAGACGGTTATGCCGCTGGGGGACAACCACGGTATCAAGCTCACCACGGCGCGCTACTACACCCCGGATGGCCGCTCCATCCAGGCCAAGGGCATTGAGCCGGATATCGAAGTACGGCCGGCGGAACTGCGTGATGTGGAATCCGACCGCCGCTTCAGCGAGGCGGATCTGCGCGGTCACCTTGAGAACGGCCAGGCCGAAGAGTCGGATGACACCAGCAGCGACGAGAAAGAGGAAGAGGCCCAGCGCCGGGACTACCAGCTGCGCTCAGCCCTGAACCTGCTCAAGGGCATGCGGATCCTCACCCCGGAGCAGGGCAAGGTCCCGGAAACGGAGTCCGAGGGGGACAATGGCGAGGCGGACTGACGCAGGCCTGCGGTTGGCGCTCAGCCTCGCTCTCAGTGCCCTTCTGCTTCTGGGCTCAGGCAGCGCGGCTGCCCAGGGCCCGCCCCCGACCATTGCCATCATCATCGATGACCTCGGCCTCAACCAGAAGGCTGGGGCACGGCTGCTGGCGATGGACCAGCCCCTGACACTGGCCTTCCTGCCACACCGACCCTATACCCGGGAACAGGCCAGAGCCGCCGCCAGCGATGGCAAGGAGGTCATACTCCACGCGCCCATGGCCAATGAGGCCCGCATCGGCCTTGGCCCGGGCGGGCTGGCGGCTGACATGTCCCGCCGGGAAGTCCAGACCACGCTGCGCAGCGCACTGGACTCGGTGCCCGGGGCCACCGGCGTCAACAACCATATGGGCAGCCTGCTCACGCAGGTGGATGAACCCATGGACTGGGTCATGGACGAACTGGCGGGGCGGGATCTTCTGTTCATCGACAGCCGCACCACGGCGGCCACGGTGGCGGCAACCACCGCGCTGTCAAAGGATGTGCCCGTCATGAGCCGGGACGTCTTCCTGGACAACAAGCGGGACCAGGCCAGCATCCACCAGCAGTTCCGGCTTCTGCTCCGGGAAGCACGGGAGAATGGCACGGCCATCGGGATCGCCCACCCGTATGAGGAAACGCTGGATTACCTGGAGGCGGTGCTGCCGGAGCTGGACAGGCACGGCTATGCCGTCGCGACAGTGAGCCGGCTGTGGTCCATGCGCCACGAAAACCAGCCCCTGCTCCGGGATATTCCGGATCCACGACTGGTCCAGAAGCAGGAGTAACCAGTGGCAGGTTAAAGCCCTTCCGGCGCTGAAGCTCAAGGCGCATCAAGCGCAGAAATTCAGCGCCAGAAGGGCTTTAACGCATGACAATGCCGTGATCGCGCATGTACTCCTTGGCCTCGGCGATGGTGTACTCACCGAAGTGGAAGATGGAGGCGGCCAGCACCGCATCGGCGCCCCCTTCCAGAACGCCGTCCACCAGGTGCTGCAGGTTGCCCACCCCGCCCGAGGCGATCACCGGCACCGGCACCGCATCACTGATGGCCCGGGTCAGGCCCAGATCAAAACCACTCTTGGTGCCGTCCCGGTCCATGCTGGTCAGAAGGATCTCGCCCGCGCCGTATTCGGCCATCCGCTTGGCCCACTCAACCGCGTCCAGCCCAGTGGCGTTGCGGCCACCGTGGGTGAAGATCTCGTAGCGCGGCGTCTCGCCCTCGCCACTGACCCGCTTGGCGTCAATGGCCACCACGATGCACTGGGAGCCGAAGCGCTCGGCGGCCTCGCGCACGAACTCGGGATGATGCACGGCGGCAGTGTTGATGCTGACCTTGTCCGCCCCGGCATTGAGCAGGTTGCGGATGTGGCCCACGTGGCGCACGCCGCCGCCCACGGTCAGCGGGATGAAGACCTCGCCGGCCATGCGCTCCACCGTTTCATAGGTGGTGTCCCGGCTCTCGTGACTGGCGGTAATGTCCAGGAACGTGATCTCGTCGGCCCCGGCCTCGTTGTAGCGCCGTGCGATCTCGACCGGATCACCGGCGTCCCGGATTTCGACGAAATTCACCCCCTTCACCACGCGGCCCTTGTCCACGTCCAGGCAGGGAATGATGCGGCGCGCCAGGCTCATGACGAGGCCACCGAGTCGCAGTAGCGCTGGGCCTCGGCCAGGTCCAGCGTGCCCTCGTAGATGGCGCGGCCGGTGATGGCGCCGGTGATGCCGGAACCCGCCACCTGGGCCAGCGCCCGCACGTCCACCATGCTGGAGACACCGCCGGAGGCGATCACGGGGATAGAGGTGGATTCCGCCAGCCGGCGCGTGGCGTCCACGTTCACGCCTTCCATCATGCCGTCACGGGCGATATCGGTGTAGACGATCGCGTCCACACCATCGTTGGCGAAACGCTGTGCCAGGGTCGTGGCCTCGACGCTGGAGGTCTCCGCCCAGCCCTCGGTGGCCACCATGCCGTCGCGGGCATCCAGGCCCACGATGATGCGGCCCGGGTGGGCGTGGCACATGGCCGTCACGAAATCCGGATCGCGCACCGCCTGGGTGCCGATGATGACCCACTGCACGCCCGCATCCAGATAGGCCTCGACCACCTCGCGCGAGCGGATGCCGCCGCCGATCTGAATCGGCAGGTCCGGGTATTGGCGCGCGATGGCGCGGATGATTTCATCGTTGACCGGCTTGCCCTCAAAGGCGCCATTAAGGTCCACCAGATGCAGGCGGCGGGCACCGGCCTCCACCCAGCGTCCGGCGACCTCCACCGGGTCCCGGGAGAAGACCGTGGAATCTTCCATGCGCCCCTGGCGCAGCCGGACGCATTCACCGTCCTTGAGGTCAATCGCGGGTATGATCAGCATTACAGAGAACCGTCCCAGTCAATGAAGTTGCGAAGAAGCTGGAGGCCGGCGTCGTGGCTCTTCTCCGGGTGGAACTGCACCGCAAACAGGTTGGGTGCGGCCACCGCGGCCGCCAGGTCGACGCCGTAGTGGCAGCGGCCGGCAAGATTGGCGTTGCCCTCGGCCTCCACGTAATAGCTGTGCACAAAGTAGAAGCGGCTGCCATCCTCAATGTTGCGCCACAGCGCCGGCGCAGCCGTCTGGAACACCTGGTTCCAGCCCATGTGCGGCACCTTCAGGCGCTGTCCGTCCTCGGTGAGGTCATGGCCGAAGAAGCGGACACTGGCCGGCAGCATGCCGATCCCCTCCGTGCCCTCGTTCTCCTCGCTGGCCGCCATCAGCGCCTGCATGCCCACGCAGATGCCCAGCAGTGGTTTCTGCTCCACCGCCTCACGCACCCAGTCGTCCACCCCCAGGCGCCGGATCTCGGCCATGCAGTCCCGCATGGCGCCAACGCCCGGCAGGATCACGCGGTCCGCCGCGCGCACCCGCTCGTACTGGTCGGTTATGGAGACGCGCACTTCCGGCGCCACCCGCTCAATGGCCTTGCCCACCGAGTGCAGGTTGCCCATGCCGTAGTCGATGATCGCGACTTCCTGCATCTCAGAGCGACCCCTTGGTCGAGGGCATGGCCCCGGCGGCGCGTTCGTCTTCTTCCACCGCCATGCGCAGGGCACGGCCGAAGGCCTTGAACACCGTCTCGATCTGGTGGTGGCTGTTGCTGCCGCGCAGGTTGTCGATGTGGAGGGTGACCATGGCGTGGTTCACGAAACCACGGAAGAACTCCTCGAACAGGTCCACATCGAAGTTGCCCACGCGCGGGCGTGTGAACGGCACCTCCATGGTCAGCCCCGGGCGGCCGGAAAGATCCAGGACCACCCGCGACAGGGCCTCGTCCAGCGGCACATAGGCGTGGCCGTAGCGGTTGATGCCCTTCTTGTCACCCACCGCCTGCGCCAGCGCCTGCCCCAGGGTGATGCCGATGTCCTCGACGGTGTGGTGGTCATCAATCGCCAGATCACCACTGGCCTGGACGTTCAGATCCACCAGGCCGTGCCGGGCGATCTGCTCCATCATGTGCTCGAGAAAAGGCACCCCGGTATCGAATTCCGCCTGCCCGGTCCCATCCAGGTTCAGGCTTACCGAGATCCGTGTTTCGAGGGTATCGCGCTCCACGCGCGCCGTCCGATCAGCCATGTCATTCATCCACTGGCGTGCAAAACCGCCATTATAGCCTGAAAACGAGCGCCCTTTCAGCGTATCAGGCGTCGCGGAAGGCGCTCTTGAGGTTGTCGATGTAGGTGTCCACGAAGCTGTTGAACTCGTGCTTGATCACCGGGGAGATCGCCATCTTGAGCAGCCCCGGCAGCGGCAGGTTCAGTTCCGCCTCGGTCTGGAAGGACAGCGCGGTCTGGCCATCGCCGGCCTCACGCAGATCCCAGCGCCCGCCAACCAGGCCGTTGCCTTCCCCGCGCACAGGGGTCCATTCGATCACACCCCGGTCGCGGTCCGCCTCGTAGCGGCAGGCATAGACGGTCTGGATGCTGTACTTGTCCACGCCGACCTTTTCCATCTCCCAGCGGTAGGTGTTGTCTCCAAGGTCCGTCAGCTCGTGCACCTTCGGGAAGTAGGACACAGAGCGCGGCACATCGGCCAGCAGCTCAAACACCGCATCGTAATCGCCATCCAGCTTGAACTCGCGCTGGATCTCAATGGCTACCGTAATGGACATGGTTCCGTTCCTGTTGTTGTTCATGAAGGATTGTTCAGGATCCGCGCACCTTCTCCAATTCCCTGAGCCCGGTCAAGGCGGCGCGTTACTCAGTGGTTCCTCAAGCCCCGGCCATGCGTTATCTTGACCGGCTGAAGCCACTGTCAGGGAACGCAGAATGAAAGCCCTCCGCATCGCACTCATCGTCATTGTCGCACTGGTCATCCTGCTTGTCGCTGCCGTGGGCACAGCCATGATGGTCATCGATCCGAACGACTACAAAGGCCACATCGAGCAGGCCGCCGCGGACAGCACCAACCTGGAACTCCAACTCAACGGCGATATCCAGTGGTCCTTCATTCCTCTGGGGCTTTCCGTGGCGGATGTGCAGGCCTCGCTGGAGGGCGAGGAATTCGTGGCGCTGGATGAGCTGGTGGCCAGCGTTGACCTTTGGTCGCTGATCACGATGACCCCGGCGATCCACACCTTCCAGCTGGACGGCTTTCGCGCCAACCTCGTAATGAACGAAGACGGCACGGGCAACTGGACCCGGGTCATGCCGGAAGCGGAACAGAAAGAGGAAGCCGCGCCCGAGGAAACGGAGCAGACCCTGACCGATGACTCCGGCACCGAGCTGATCAGTTTCAATGTGCAGGAAGTGCGGATCAGCAATGCGCAGGTGAACGTCGAGAACCGCCAGTCCGGCCAGTCCTTCCAGCTCAGCAATGCCAGCCTTGAGGCCAGCGACATTGCCCTGGGCCAGGACTTCCCGCTGGAGCTGGGTTTCAGTGTCTCCCT
>JBNJDI010000067.1:0-12786 GCA_051744725.1 Pseudomonadota bacterium
CTCAGGCTCAGGCTCAGGCTCAGGCTCAGGCTCAGGCTCAGGCTCAGGTTCTGGTTCTGGTTCTGGTTCTGGTTCTGGTTCTGGTTCTGGTTCTGGTTCTGGTTCTGGTTCCTCGGGTTCCGGCTTGGATTCCTCGGATTCCGAGGTGGTGCTTTCCTCCTGCGCGGGCGGCGGGGCCTGGGTGTTGACCACGATGCCGCGCTTGCCGGTGTCCGGGCCCGGCATTTCGGGCCTGTCCACGGGCCAGCGGAACAGCACCGCCAGGTGCAGGATCACCGCGAGGCTGATGGAGACAATGGCAATGAGCGAGCGGGTGCGTTCCGGTGTCATTGGCCCGGGTCCGTCAGCAGGATGACCTGGGGGTGACCGGCCTCGTCCAGGGTCTGGAACAGGCTCTCAAGCTCCGACATGGAAAGCTGTTCGTCCACGCCCAGCCGCAGGCGGTCGGATTCGTCGTACTCGGGCAGTTTCTCGCCCAGTGCGCTCCGTTCGATGGGGGAGCCGTCGAAACGCAGGTTGCCGTCCGCTTCCACCACCAGGTCCATGTCCGGGCGGCGTTCATCGCGGCCGTTGGCGGTATCCGGCAGCGCCGGCAGCTGATCCTGCAGGACGATCCCCACGATCAGGAAGAACAGCAGCAGCAGGAAGACCACGTTGATCAGCGGCAGCAGGCCTTCCTCAAGCTTCTCGGTCAGCGAGGGATCATTGTCGGATTCGGGGAAGAACGGCTGTTGCTGTTTCATGGGGCGTCCGGGGTTTTGCCTGCATCACGCTCCCAGCTGGCACTGACACCCGCGTCATCGGCGACGCCCAGCCAGTGGGTGAAGCGCCCCAGGGCGACGTCATCGCCGGTGCTGATCTCGATGCGCTCGCCGTCGTAGCCCCGGATTCTCTCCGTCAGCGCCGGTTCGTCCAGGGTCTCGCCATTCCATTCAAGCCCGTCCTGCGTCAGGTGCAGCCGGGCGGGCGTCTCGTCCGAGGCCTCGCCACCGGCATCCGGTGCCGGCGTATCCAGCTGCAGCAGGCCAACCGGCTCCATGCGGGAGGTGAGCATGAAGAACAGCAGCAGGATGAAGACCACATCAATCAGCGGCGTGAGCCGGATGGGCACACGCCGGCTGGGCCGGGGCTCAAGCCATTGCATGGTGCTGGGTGTTTTCGGGCCTGTGATCGTCGCTGGGCTGCTGGGTGCCGGTGGTGGCGGTAACCGCCTCGCGGGGCTGGTTGCCCGGTACCTCGTGCCGGAAGATCCGGACCAGCAGGTCATTGATCTGCTGCTGCATGCGCCGCATCCGGAATTCCATCCAGGCGGCAATGGCGGCGAAGGGAATGGCGATGGCCAGGCCGGTCGCCGTGGTGGACAGGGCCTCGTAGATGCCGCCGCTCAGTTCGGCGGGGTCCGCCTGGCCCTCGGCGTTGGCCATGGCGTCAAAGGCCGTCATCATGCCCATCACGGTGCCAAGCAGGCCGATCAGCGGCGCCAGGGCGGCAATCACCTCGAGGATCTTCAGGGGCGATTCAAAGGGCAGAAGCAGGCGCTGGGCACGGCGGGCGACTTCATCGCGCAGGCTGTCTTCCGTCTCACCCTGGCTGCGGCGGTGCATGACAAATGCCAGCAACCCCGCGAGCGGGTTGCGCTGACCGCTGAGGCTGCGCCGGGCGGCGTCGTCATCGCCGTCACACCACTGGTCGACGCCGGCCCGGATGCGGCGGTTGAGCCGGGGCGCCTGCAGCAGGCTCACCACCAGTGTGTAGAGGGCCGTGCCCAGCCCGAGCACGGAAATGGCCAGCAGCACGCCCATGACGGGGCCACCCATGGCCAGGAGTTCGGTAACCGGGGCGAGCAGGTTCCCGGAATCAGGTGTGGAAAGACTCATAAGTGTTGCCAGCCCCCTCTGGGGGATAATCCGCGAAGCGATGATCGAATGATAAACATTATCATTCAAAAAGTGAAGAGGCGTTGTGCAGACTGCCGGCACCCGGGCCCCTGAGGGGACCGGGTGTGGCTATTGACCGTCGCGGGGCGTCAGTGCAGATGGGTGCGGCTGTCGCCGGTCAGCGGTGCCTTCTCATCGAGTTTTTCCGTTACCGTATCGATGATGTCCAGATAGGTGCTGGATTCACGGAAGGAGTCCGTGGCCGGCGCAAAGACGTCGCCCAGGCTCGGCTGCATGGGCGTGTCCTTGCCGGGATCCGCCTCATCGCGCAGGTGGGTCAGTTCCCTCAGACCGATGACAACCCCCATACGGGGCTCGCGGATCTGCTCGTAGGCACGGAAGTACAGGCAGCCGGGTGTGCCGATCTGGACGATCAGCGTATCCAGGGATTCGTCCTCGCCGTCGCGCTGGATGGTGGTCCAGGCGGAGAAATAGAGCATGACCGCCGGGGCGTCCATCTCTTCACGTACCGTGCGAAGGGCGTTCTGCCATTCCTCGTTTTCCGCATCTTCCGGCAGGCCGCCGAGTACGAGCTGGACGTTGTTGCCATCGCCCAGCACCACCGCTGTCGGTGGTACGTCGTATTCCCCGAGAATGCCGGCATGGGCAATGGTGATGGCGTCGTGCATGAGATCGGTCACGGGCACCTCCCTTGGAGTCGGGTCAGGTCATTCTACAGGACCTGCCTTAAGAATAGACGCTTTGGCAGGGAATCTCGACCCCCGTTCAGCGGGAACCGCCAGTGTGGCATAGTGACAGCGTGTTACCCCGCCCCAGGAGATGAGGATTTGTCGCACACTCCCGAGCAGCGCCTTTACCGCGCCTGGTTGGCCATGGCCCTGCTTACTACAGTTATGGGGGTTGCGGCACTGGCATACAACCCTTTGCCGGGGATTGTGACCCTGGCGGGGGCCGCGTTCTGCGGCTGGCGTGCCAGGCTTGCCCGCCCCCGTGCGCCTGAGCCGCTGTCCTTCCGGCTTGAGACGGACCCCGCGCCCGGCTCCCTTGGAGGCGATGTGGGTGGTCGGCTGCATCCGGAAGACGGCACCTCCATCCCGGCGGATCCCGAGATCACTCTGGTCTGCACCCGCCTGTGCGAGAAGGCCGGTCACCAGACCGTTTCCCATCGCCGTGACTGGGTCTGGTGGGAGACCCGGCCGGCTTTCGCGGAGTCGAACTGTCTCGCCTTCCGCTTTGAGCCACCGGCGTCACTGCCCGCCACGGAGCCAGGACCGGAGCTGAGCGAGTCGGAATGGCGCTGTCATCACTACTGGACACTGGTTGTGCGCGGCAGCGTTGCGGGGGAAGTCCGTGAGCAGCGGCTGCGGCTGCGGGTGGTGCCCGGGGAGGCCCGCATGGCCCAGCCACTCGCCCCGGAGGCGGAAGCCCGGAATCAGCCCCTCGCCCGGGATGAACAGGAACCCGCGGACGCCATCCTGGAGGCCTGATTGCGGGCGATGCGGATTGCGCCAGGTGCGGGCCTGCACCATGCTGGGGCTGTCACCGTTCCGATGAGGCCGTCATGAATACCGAGCTGCTTGAGATCCGCGACCACATGGCCCGTTTCCCCCCGTTTGACGGCCTGGATGACGAACTCATTGATGATGTTGCCGGAGCTGTTGAGGTGGCCTATTTCAAGGCCGGCTCCATGATCCTGGAGGCCGACCGCGAGCTCCACGACCTGTGCTACATCCGCAGCGGGGCAGTGGAGATCTACCGCCGCAACAACGATCTCTACAACCGTCTGGGTGAAGGCGACATCTTCGGGCACTTCAACCTTCTCCGGAACAACCGGGTACGCTTTCCGGCACGGGCCATGGAAGACACCCTGATCTACTTCATCCCGGATTCGGTCTTTTTTCAGCTGTGCGAAACGGATGATGCCTTTGCCGAGTTCGTGGAGGTGGAGAAGCCGCGCCTGCAGGCCACGGTCGAGGCCCAGCACAAGAGCAACGACCTGATGAGCACCCGGGTGCGCAAGCTGGTGAACCGCCTGCCCCTGCTGCTCGAGACGGATGCCACGGCACAGGATGCCGCGGCGCGGATGACCGGAGAGAATGTCTCGGCGGCACTGGTGGTGGAGCCCGCCCTGGATGCGGATTCGGTGATCTATACGGGGGCGGACGGGCGCCAGTGGGCCCTCAGGGGCATCCTCACCGATGCGGACCTGCGGGTACGGCTGGTGGCCGAGGGGCTTTCCGGCACAACCCCGGTGAGTCAGCTGCACAGCGGCACCCTGATCTCGATCCAGTCGGACGAGACCGTGCAGGAGGCCATGCTCAGCATCCTGCGGAACAACGTCCAGCATCTGCCCGTACTGCATCGTCGGCGGCCCATCGGGCTGTTGCACCTTTCCGACATCATCCGCTATGAAACCCAGAGCAGTCTCTATCTGGTTGGCAGCATCCTCAACCAGACCACCCTGCGTGGCCTGGCCGGGCTCCGGCACGAGGTTGCCGTTGCCTTTACCCGCATGGTGCGGGACGGCTCCGACTCCAAGGTGATCGGTACCGCGCTGGCCGCCATCGGACGCAGCTTCACCCGGCGTATCCTGGAGCTGGCCGAGGAGGAACTGGGCCCGCCGCCGGTGCCCTATGCCTTCATGGTGCTCGGCTCCATGGCCCGGGATGAGCAGACGGTGGTCACGGACCAGGACAACGCCATGGTCCTGAGTGACGACTATGACCCGGAACAGCACGGTGAGTATTTCGCCACGCTCGCGAAGCGGGCCTCGGATGGCCTGGCTGCCTGTGGCTACGCCTACTGCAAGGGCGAGATCATGGCCACCAACCCTGAATGGCGGCAGCCCCTGGGCGTCTGGCGGCGCTATTTCACGGAATGGATCGATAACCCCACGCCGGAGGCACTGCTGCACTGCAATATCTTCTTCGATCTGGACTGCGTGCATGGTGAAGAGCAGTTCGTTGAGACCCTCCAGGGGCTGATTGCCAACAAGGCGCCACTGGCGGACCGCTTCCTGTCGGCCATGGCACGCAACGCGCTCAACCGCACCCCGCCACTGGGTTTCTTCAGGACCTTTGTGATGGAGAAAAACGGCCACGAGAACCGCTCCATCAATATCAAGCGCCGCGGCACGGCGCCCATGGTGGACCTGATCCGGATCCATGCCCTGGCGTGTGGGTCGCGCGCCCAGAATTCCTTCGACCGGCTGGACGACGTCGCCAAAACCCAGCTCCTGACGCCCAGTGCGGTGGAAAAGATCCGTTATGCGCTGGAGTTCATGTCCATGACCCGCATCTGGCATCACCTTTACGATGTGGAGGCGGGGACTGAGCCGGACAACAGCATTGAGCCGGAGAATGTCTCGAACAGTGAGCGGCACAACCTCAAGGATGCGTTCCAGGTGCTGAGCAACGCCCAGAGCTTCCTCCAGTTCCGCTACCCCAGACCCTGAGGCCAGGCTATGCTGTCACTGCGTGATCTCAAGGGTTCCCACCCGGGATGGCCGGACTATATGGCCGAGCGTGCAAGTCGCGCGCGGGACCCGGAACTGAAACGTTTCTACGAGCAGAGCCAGCTTGATCCGGATACCCCCATCAGGAAAGTGCCCATGATGGCCATGGATCTGGAAACCACGGGTATGGACGTGAACCGCCACGGCATTGTCAGCATCGGCATGCTGCCCTTCACGCTGGAACGGATCCATACCGCGCAGAGCTGGTACCGCATCGTGCGGCCCCGCCGGATGCTGCGGGAGGAGTCCGTGGTGGTTCATCACATCACCCACTCCGAGGTGGCCAGCGCGCCCGACCTCTCGGACCTGCTGCCGGAACTGCTCAACCGGATGGCGGGCTATCTGCCAGTGGTGCACTATCACCCGATCGAACGCCGCTTCCTGGATGAATCCGTGCGTGTGCGTCTGGGCGAGGGTCTGATGTGCCCCATGATCGATACCATGGTTCTGGAATCACGCTGGTGCCGGCAGTCGCTGCAGGCACGCATGCGCAAGTGGCTCGGTGCCCAGCCGCTGTCGATCCGGCTGCACGAGAGTCGGGCCCGCTACAATCTACCGTACTATCGCGGCCACCATGCACTCACGGATGCCCTGGCCACGGCGGAGCTTCTGCAGGCGCAGATCGCCCACCGGTTTTCTCCGGACACCCCTGTCGGCGATCTCTGGGTCTGACCCCTGAAGGCGTGACCAAAAAAAAGAGCGGCCCGGAGGCCGCTCTTTTCATTCTGAATCCGGAAAACCGGATTACTGAGCGCGGGGCTCGCTCATGAGGCCCTTCACGATCGAGTAGCAACCGACCAGCAGTATCACAGTGAATGGCAATCCAAAGGATACGGCCATGGCCTGAAGCGCTTCCAGACCGCCGCCGAGCAGCAGAGCAATCGCGATGGCACCCTCGATAATCGCCCAGAACACACGCTGGGACCTGGGTGCGTCCACCTTGCCGCCAGCCGTAATGGTATCGATTACCAGTGAGCCGGAGTCCGACGAGGTGATGAAGAACACCAGCACCAGTGTGATCCCGATAAAGGAGGTAATGGCCGCCAGCGGCAACTCTTCCAGCATCATGAAGAGCTGCAGTTCGAGATCAGCATCCTTGATGCTCTCCACACCCTGCGCCAGATAGAGCTCCAGAGCGGAACCGCCCATCGCGGTCATCCAGAGCACGGACACGACCGAGGGAATAAGAAGAACCGCGATCAGGAATTCGCGTACGGTACGTCCGCGGCTGACCCGTGCGATGAACATGCCAACGAAGGGTGACCAGGCAATCCACCAGGCGTAGTAAAAGGCGGTCCAGCCCTGACTGTAGTTCGCGTCTTCACGGCCGAAGGGCATCGACAGTGCCGGCAGGTATTGGAAGTAGGCAACAAGGTTCTTGAAGAAGTCCGTTGCGATCAACAGGGTCGGACCGACGAGGATCACGAACAGCAGCAGCAGGGCCGCAAGCACCAGGTTGATCTCGGAGAGACGCCTTACCCCCTTGTCGACACCCAGAAGAATGGACCCGAGCGCCACGGCGGTAATCCCCATGACCAGGAATACCTTGGTTGGATCCCCGTTGGGAATGCCAAACAGATGGGACATACCGGCCGCTGCCTGGGATGCGCCGAGACCCAGTGATGTTGCCAGCCCAAAGAGCGTCGCGAAAACGGCGAGGATATCCACGATATGCCCTGGCCACCCCCAGACCCGTTCCCCGAGGATGGGGTAGAAGATCGAGCGCACGGTCAGTGGCAGCCCCTTGTTGAACGAGAACAGTGCCAGTGCCAGTGCCACTATGCCGTACATCGCCCAGGGATGGAGGCCATAGTGAAGGATGCTGGCGGACATCGCCAGGCGCTGAGCCTGTTCCTCATCACCTTCCGCGCCGCCGAGGGGGGCCCAGTCGGTTCGTGCACCATCCTCCACAGTGGTTCCGCCAACGGCTGTGCCATAGTGGGTCACGGGCTCAGAAACGCCGTAGAACATCAGGCCGATGCCCATGCCCGCAGCAAACAGCATCGAGAACCACCCAAGATAGGAGAAATCGGGCGTGGCCTTGGCGCCACCGAGTCTTACCTTAGCAAGCGGTGTGAAAATCAGAACAATGCAGAGGATCAGGAAGATGTTGGTTGCAAGCAGGAAAACCCAGCTCAGATTCGTCGTCAGGTAATTGAAGATCCCCTCAAAGACGGGCGCCACCTGGTTCTGCAGCGCCAGCGTAATCACCACGAAGAAAAGTATGGCGATGGACGATATGGCGAAGACCTTGCCATGCAGGTCGATCTCAACACCGCCAATACGCCCGGAATAGTTGTCCTGCCCAATCTGATAATCGGTATCAATCAGATTGGCAGGGCCCTCCGGGGCCGGGACGCCGTCGACGCCCTCGCTGCTGTCATTCGACTTTTTCGGATCTTGCGTCTCCATAGAGAACACTCCGTTTGAAGTTTTGTGACGTTATTAAGGTCTAAGAAGGTTGGAGTCAGGGCCGCACCAGGAAGATCGATGCGTTGGTCTCCTTGGCAACGTGGCTGCCATTGGAGGGCATGATGATGTCATGCTTGCCGTGATGATGAGTGCCCATAACCACAAGATCCGCACCCAGATCATCGATGGCGTGGATGAGCTTGTCATCGAGCTCAACCGCGGGATCCGCTGAAACCAGAACCTTCGCGGATACGGGACGGCCATGCGTTTTGGCCTGTTCCCTGGCAAAAGCATCGAGCTTCTGCTCGTAATCCTCGGGCGACCTGGCAACGCTGCTCGGTGCGGATTGAGTGACGCTGATATAACAGATCTCGGTTTCGTAATGCTGACCCAGATCCGAAGCCACTTTCAACGCACGTTCCAGTACGTCCAGATGGGCAAGGTCCACAGGGACCAGAATTTTGCGGTACATTGCTGTACTCCTTCCGTGCTCGTGAAAGGGATTTAATGCTGCGCGACCGAGCCTACTAGGCTGCACTCTGTAATGCCACCCTTAGCCCGGTTACTGCACTACTATAGTCCAGACAATTAGCTTTGGTTCACTTTATTGGTGGATAAAGTACCCCGTACAGGTATGGCCAACCACGGATGCCACTCCCTGGAACCCCTGTTATAGTCGAGGCATACGATTGCAACGGGCACAAACAGGGGAAACGGCATGATTGAATCACCACTGCTCGAGCGCGCGGAAGGTTACATTGGTGGACAGTGGGTTGGAAAGGGCAGCGGCGGCACGCTGGGCGTCACCAACCCCGCCACCGGCGAGACGCTGGCGGAAGTCCCGGCACTTGGCGCTGCTGAAACCGAGGAGGCCATCGCCGCCGCCTCCCGGGCCCTGAACCTGCAGGATCCGGCCTCCCTGGAGGAGCGCCGCCGCTGGCTCGAGGGTGTGCGCGATGCACTGAAGGAAGAGCGCGAGGAAATCGGCCGCATTCTGTGCCTGGAGCACGGCAAGCCCCTCAAGGAAGCCGTGGGCGAGGTGGACTATGCCGCCGGTTTCTTCAATTACTGCGCCAACTACATTGACCAGCTGGCGCCGCACACCATTCCGGAGACCCCCAAGGACTGCACCTGGACGGTTTATTACCGCCCTATCGGCGTGGCCGGGCTGATCACCCCCTGGAACTTCCCCATCGGCATGATCGCCAAGAAACTGTCAGCGGCACTCGCCGGCGGCTGCCCGAGCGTGATCAAGCCCGCCGAGGACACGCCCCTGACCATGATCGCCGCCTTCCGGGCCATCCACGACCGGAATGTGCTGCCCAAGGGCATGATCAACCTGGTCATGGGCCCGCCCAAGCCCATTGGTGACACCCTGTGCCAGAACCCGGACGTGACCATGATCAGCTTCACCGGCTCCACCGGCGTGGGCCAGCACCTGATGCGCGAATGCGCCGGCCGGGTCAAGAAGCTTGGGCTGGAACTTGGCGGCAACGCGCCCTTCATTGTTTTCGATGATGCGGACATTGATGATGCCATCACCCAGCTCATGGGCAACAAGTTCCGTGGCGGCGGCCAGACCTGTGTCTGCGCCAACCGTATCTTCGTCCAGTCCGGCATTGCCGACACCTTTGCTGACCGCCTGGCGCAGAAGGTGGAAGCACTCAAAGTGGGCGACGGCATGCAGGAAGGCACCGACATCGGCCCGCTCATCAACCAGGCCGGCTTCGACAAGGTTCGCCGCCACGTGAAGGACGCCCTCGACAAGGGCGGCACCCTGAAAGCCGGCCCCCATCCGGACACGCTGCCCGAGTCCGGCAGTCTCTTCTATCCGCCTACACTGGTCACCGGCGTTACCCAGGATATGCAGTGCTGTGACGAAGAGACCTTCGGGCCCTTCGTGCCCATGGTGAGCTTCGACACCGAGGAAGAGGTGCTTGCCGCCGCCAACGACACCGACTACGGCCTGGCCTCCTACCTGTTCACAAAGGACGAAGCCCGGGCGCAGCGGATGATCCCGGCCATGCGCTTTGGCCATGTGGGCTGGAATACCGGCACCGGCCCCACGCCGGAGGCACCCTTCGGTGGCATGAAGCTCTCCGGCGTTGGGCGTGAGGGGGGTCTGGAAGGCCTGTTCGAATTCGTCGAACCACAGACTGTTCCCAGGAGCTACTGACCATGACGGACGCGGCCCTGGAAGGCGAACCCCTGGCAGGGCTGCGGATTGCCCTGCCCGAAACCCGCCAGCTCGATGTACTGGCGCAGATGGTGGAGCGCCGTGGTGCCGAGACCTGGCGGTGCCCGCTGGTCTCGATCCTGGATACCCCGGATCAGGAGCCCGTGCGGGCCTGGCTGGAGCGCTTCAACGCCGGTGCCATGGATGACCTGATCCTGCTCACGGGCGAGGGGCTTCGCCGCCTTTCCGCCGCGGCCGAGCGCGAGGGCTGCCATGAGGCCTTCGTAACAGCCCTGGCCGGTGTCCGGAAGATCACACGCGGCCCCAAACCGGTGAACGCCCTGCGCGAACTGGGCCTGAAGAATGACCTGACGGCGGATGAGGCCACCACCGAGGGTGTGATGGCCAGCCTGCGCGAGCATGACCTGAGCGGCCGCACCGTGGGCGTGCAGCTCTACGGCGAGGAACCCAACGAGAAACTGACCGATTTCCTGCGGCACCAGGGCGCGGCCGTGGATACCGTGGCCCCCTACGTCTATGCCGATGAAAGCAACCGCGAACAGGTCGAGGCGCTGGCGAAGGGCCTGGTTCGGGGGGATGTGGATGCCATCGCCTTTACCAGTCAGGCCCAGGTGAAGCGCCTCATGGATGTGGCGAAGGGGATTGGTATGGAGCCCGCGGTGATCGAGGCACTGAACCGGCTCCTGGTGGTGGCGGTCGGGCCCGTGGTGGGGGACAGGCTTGCCCAGTACAGCGTTGGGGTGGACGTGATGCCGGAGGAGTCCTGGTTCATGAAGCCGATGGTGCGTGCCCTGATTGAGCGGCTTGCTGGTTGAGGTGCGCCATACCGCGTTGATACAGCAGCCATGATGTGATGCCGGCGGCGATGTTGCCGAGCATGGCGCCGGTGAAGAGCCCGTTGAGCCCGCCGATCTGGCCGCCAAGCCAAAGCAGTGGCAGGAACCAGGCGAACAGCCTCAGCACCGAGATGACCAGGGCCCGCATGGGCAGCCCCATGGCGTTGCAGGCCGACACCATCAGCATGCAGACCCCCAGCCCGCTCCAGCTCAACGGCAGCCGCAGCAGGAAATCCCAGAGGTGCGCCTGTACATCCGGATCACTGGCCAGCAGCGGCGCCACCAGACCGGAGGCCAGCAGCCAGACGGCGGCGATACCCAGCTGCAGCAGGATCACGAACCGCACCGCCAGCCATACCAGCAGCGCCACCCGATCCGGCCGCCCGGCGCCCACGTAGCGCCCGATCATCGGCGGCATGGCCATGGTCAGCGCCAGTACGGTGACCAGCGAGAAGAACTCCAGCCGTGACCCGAGGCCCCAGGCCCCCACCGCCGCCTCGCCGAAGGTCGCCACGAAGCCGGTGGCGAGCATGGCCGCGATGGGCGGCATCAGCTGGCTCAGCATGGCCGGGCCGGCGATGGAGCCGATCTGGGCCAGTGCCGGCTTCAGGGGCAGATTCGAGAGGATGAAGGTCACCCACTGGCGCGCGAACAGGCGCGAGTAGACCACCAGGGTTCCGGTTCCGAAAGCCGCGACCGTTGCCCAGGCCGCACCCGCGATGCCCCAGTCGAAGGTGAAGATGAACAGCGGGTCCAGGGCCACGTTGATCAGGCTGGTGATCACCATCATGGCACCGGGCAGTTTGGTGTCCCCGTGGGAGCGGCACAGGCTGTAGCCGAAATACAGAACGGCGCCCAGCCACGCCGCCAGCAGCCAGGGCGCCCAGTAGGCGTCCACCAGGGGGTGGAGTTCGTCACTGCCGCCCATCATGGCCAGGATCAGGTGGCGGCTGAACCAGATGACCACCGCCAGAACCGCGATCAGCAGTGCCCCCGAAAGAACCACCAGACCGCCCAGCCGGCGTGCGCGCAACGGGTCGTCAGCCCCCAGCACACGGGATATGACGGCGGTGGTCGCAATGCCGATGCCGACCTGGACGCCGATGATGAGCATCTGCAGCGGCACGGTGAAGCCGAGCGTTGCCAGCGGCTTCACGCCCAGCTGGCCGATGAAGGCACTGTCCACCAGCTGGTAGCTCATCAGCGCCAGAACGCCGAACAGCATGGGCCATGTAAGGTGAAACAGTTCCCGGCCCGGGCGCGGGTTGTCCACGGAGGTGTTGATCATGGGTATGGGCGCGGCTCCACTGGCGGTGCGGCAAAGGTGGTTATGCTAGCGGAGATGGCGGGGGGGTGCACACACGCAAAAGGGAAGGCCTTCTGTGAGTGCCTTCCCTTACAGCTGCCTGGCGTACCAGTTACTTGCGACGGAGTACCGCCTTGAGACTGCGCGTTTGAGCGGGGCGAGTCAGGGCTTCGAGCGTCATATTGTCTTTGTTGGGACGATTCACGTCAGCCCGACGGGACGCTTCAACCGGCGCAGTACCGCGGCGGCGAACATCTTTCTGAACGAATTTGGTGCGCATCATTCGCCTCCTCTTAGGGTTTCCGGTTGATGTAGGTCATTGGTTTCGTTCTCCGCCTGGGGCAGTGTGAACCCCGCGCGGATGAACGGCGTATTGCCTCCCGTCAAGAGACATGACAATCATGGACTGATGTTTCCAATTGGAAAATACGGAAACATACTTAGCCTGCTTACTAAAGCGGGCCCGGAGCTCGCCATGCCGGGAGTCAGCGTTCAGTGGGCAGGGTAACGGCTCAGTATGGCGGATTGATGACAAATTAATTTTGCTTAACGGCAAATCCTGATCTACCCTCTTAGCATCCTCGCCCAAGTGGGTGCAGAGACCGGAAAACTGGGGGGCGCAT
>JBNJDI010000068.1:0-12242 GCA_051744725.1 Pseudomonadota bacterium
TGGATAGAGCGCTGCCCTCCGGAGGCAGAGGTCATAGGTTCGAATCCTATCGGGCGGGCCATACAGTGGAAGGGCCTGCGGGTAACTGCGGGCCCTTTTCTTTTCCTCTCCGTGTTTCAGCAATCCGCTTCCGATCCTCACGCCTGTTTTTGCGCCTGCGCCACGTCTGATGGTGACCGCGAAGGGCGTCCGTGCCGCCTGATCATCCCCAGCAAAACGACTGCCAGCAATGTTGGCTAGCGTACAGACCCGGGCCCACAGTCAGCGTAATGTCACCAGTCACGGGTACTGACAGATGCAACGGGCTATCGGTTTCCCGGACCATCTTTCCTGAGGATAAGGAAGGATGAGCCTACACGGAGGATCAGGGAGAAACTGCACCACCAAGGGACGACAGGGATGTATTTAGGCGTGTCCGGGAAACCGATAGCCCATTGGCCCGTTTATACGGTTTGATGCGGACGGGAAGCGATCAATAATGGCCCGGGACCGATTGCTTGCCCCACCCAGTCTCCCCGCCGGTTGAGCAGGGTGGTTCGTTCACTGAGGCGCTCATAGAAGTCCCAGCTCCAGCCGGGCTGCATCACTGACCATGTCAAAGCTCCATGGCGGATCAAAGACAATGTCCACCTCGGCGTTTTCCACAAACGGCACTTCCATCAGGCGGCTACGGGCATCGCCGGCAATCACGTCACCCATGCCGCAGCCCGGCGAGGTCAGGGTCATCCGCAGGTACACCGCGTTTTGTTGCGCATCAACACTCAGCTCGTAGACAAGGCCCAGACTGACAATACTCACCGGAATTTCCGGGTCGTACACCTGCTCCAGCGCCTGCCAGCACTGGTCCCCGCTGATTTGCCCATCCTCCGGGGTTTCGAATATGGCCACGTCACTGCGCAGACCCACCTTGCCCGCTTCCTCTGGCGAGAGGCGGTAGAGGTTGCCCTCGTGCTTAACCGTTACACTGCCGCCGAGTGCCTGGGTCACGGAGACTTGAGCGCCCTCTGGCAGGGTAACCTCATTGCCATGGGGAACACGCCGCGCCACACACGCTATTGGCAGGGCCAACTCTTTCGGCGGCGTCGCTGGCTGCTTGGCATAGGGGGCCCGGATGGTGAGCGTCTCGGAATTGCCCGTTGCTTCAAGATCGATGCGACTTTCCCTGAGATAGGGAAGGCTCGGCGCATCCACGTAAAGCGTGACGCCGCCAAACTCCAGCGGGGTATCACTGGTTTCCTCCTCCCCGGGTGGACAGAACGCCAAACAGGTCTCCGCCTTTGATGTACCACCATTGTGGACGAACATCCGCGCCGCTACACCAGGCGTCTCCTGCTTCGACAGGAGCTTGGCCAGGTAATCCCGTGCTGCGTCGCTGACGTCAACATCAATACTCATGCCACTGATTCCTTTATGCATCATCCACCTCAAGCCCCATATCCCAGAATGCCTGCTCCAACCTCGTTGCATCAGTGAAGATCCGTGACAGCCTGTTGAATCGTTCCATCTGGGCTTCCTGAGGATAAAGGTCGTTCATCAGTTGCTGGACATTGGTGGCGAGCTCCTGGAACTCATCGCCCGAATAGGTCTCAATCCATTGCCCGAACGGATGATCCTCAATGCCACCGCCCGCTTTGTCAGCACAGTTGCGTCCAATCTCGGCGTAGCCCAGCACGCACGGAGCCAGGGCCGTCATAAGATCCAGCAGATCACCGGAAAGGCCCGCATCCAGAACGTACCGCGTGTACGCCATATTGGCCCGGGCTTCCTGCGCCTGCTCAATCTGCTCTCTCGATATTCCCCATTGCCCACAGTACTCAACGTGCATCGCCATCTCATGGTTCAAGAGTCCATCCAGCACCGTCACAGCTGACTGCATTGTTGTGATGGAATCGGCCTTGTACACAACCAGCGCCCAGGCACGGCTGAAATGCTTCAGAAAGATATAATCCTGGATGAGATAGTGTCGGAAGGCCGAGTGCGGCAGTGATCCCTCGGCAAGACGGGCAGGGAACGGATGGTTGATGTAGGCCTGCCACTCTTCCCGGCATTGCTGCTTGAGCGTGTCAAAAAGATCCATCGCTGCATCCCTCCAGTCATGACGAACAGTTGTAATAGGAGACACCGCCAACATTGAACAACTCGGGCGGCTTCAGCCTGTAGAATGCCGCTTCAACCTCGTTCGACTGCTCGGCGTAAGGTTGGGTCATGACGTCCTGAAGCTCCCGGAGTGGCATGTAGTCCCCCTTCGATGCCTGCTGGTAAGCGGGTACAACGAACCACTCGCGCAGCGTGTATTTGGGGTTGACGCGTTTCATCCGATGGGCAAGCGCTTCACGACGATCGTGCGGGTCCGCATTCCAATCGCTCGTACTGTCGACACCGACACGTGAGTGCCATTTGTTGAGCCATTCCGACCAGCGCTTTTCCAAGCCGTCACGATCTGCTTTCGCCATTGACGCGCCAGTGGAGCCCACGCTGTCCAGCTCCCTGTAAAAGCTTTTCCTGAGCGGAGCGATATCCACAGGTATCTCCGAGAGCTCGCGGAAGAAGCTCGTGTAATCCACAGGGGTCTGCACCATCAGCGTCTTGAGTTCACTGAACAGCTCGGCGTCAAAGGCATCGAGGCCCAGTTTCGCAGCCCACATCGCTTCCATTTCAGCCTCCATGTACGCGGGGAACTCTCTTTGAATCCGATCAAGTTGCCAGAGATGATCCTGATTACCCTCCAGCAGCGGACGCAACGCGGAGCAAAAGCTCTGGAAGTTGCGGTACGCTGCCTCGGGTTGATTCAGGAACGAGAAGTGATCGCCGCCACCGGTCCAGGGCTGATAGTAAGGATCAAAAACCTCGCAGAACCCAAAAGGGCCATAATCCAGAGTGAAGCCACCAGCGGCGCAGTTGTCACTGTTGAAGTTGCCCTGGCAGTAGCCGACCCGGATCCAGTTGGCAATAAGAGACGTGAGCCGGCTGCGAAATTCGCGCGCAAGCAACAGCACTTTCTGGGGTAGGTCGAGCTCATGGTCGATAACCGCCCCATACTCCGTGTCAATCAGGTGCAACACGATCTTTGCAAGCTCTTCCATCGCGTGTGGATGCTCATTCCTGCGGGCACGACGACTGAACAGCTCCAGTTGGCCTACGCGGATGAACGAGGGAGCAACGCGGGTGGTGATCGCCACTGGCTCGGAAATAACCGTATCCGGCTCTGTCGAGCGTGAGCCGCCCGAGTACCACGGTCGCCTGACCGTTTCAGTTTTCGAAACATACAGGCTCAGGGACCGCGACGTTGGAACCCCAAGCGCATGCATATGCTCCTGTGCCAGGAACTCCCGGGCGCTCGAGCGCAGTACTGCGCGGCCGTCTGCACCGCGGCAGTACGGCGTCCGGCCGGCGCCTTTGAGCTGCATTTCCCAGCGCTGCCCCTCGATTACGACTTCCACAACGGAAATGGCACGACCGTCGCCGTAGCCATTCCCGGTCTGGAAGGGGCACTGCTGGACCAACTCAGTGCCATAGATGGAGAGAGCATAACCACAGGCCCAGCCGACCTTCCTCATCGACTCCGGAACAGGCGTGATGTCGCCTGAAAAGAGCGACACGAAGTCGGTAGACTGCGCCATACTGTCGGCGAAGCCCAGCTCTCGAAACAGGTCTTTGCTGTGCGCAACGTATTCCGGGTCTTCAATCGGGGTCGGAGTAACCGGAACATAATGGCCCCTGAAGACTTGGCGCGGCTCATGGTCATTCCCGTTGGCGCTCGCTTCAGGGTCGCCGTCAAGGCGGTCCATGAACGAATAATCGGTCACCTGTGCGAGGTCATCGAGGTTCGCAACGGTGAATGAGCTTTGTTCGGCCACCTTAATCGCCCCTCTACATACAAAATGTGTTTCCGATCGATCAGGCCTGTAAGGCTTTCAGAAATCGATCGATTGACGACCGATCACCCCCTACAACCTGCTCAACGGTCGCTGACAGCGTGCGCGGTCTGGGGATGCCCCTGGTGGGCTCGACCGCGGGGCGCTGGAGATAGCCAATGCGATGCTGCTCATATCGGTTGAAGAAGTCATCCAGACGGTCCTGTATGCGGCGGCTGCTGCCGTTTCCCTCAGGTCCGGTTAATGGCCGCAGCGCATTGGCAAACCGGCACAGGTTCCAATGGGCGGCAATGGGTTGCGCGGAAAACGCATAACGGCCTGTTGCATCCGAGGGATGCCTGGTGCGATCAAGATCAGAGTTGTCCATGAACCCCGAATAGGGGGTCAGGGACATGCCACCATCGATCGCTGTCAGATGCGTATCAAGTTTGCTGTGGATGAACCCAACGCTTGCCCACTGGGCCATCGTCACAGCGAGCTTGTCGCAGACCCGTTCAAAAAGCGCTGTGTAGGGTGTATCGCTATTGATCAGAGCGGGGTCGATTCGGGCAATGGCATAGTCGGCAAGGCGTTCAAGCTCTGCCAGCCCCAGCTCCCGGAACGCGTACTCAAATGCGCCGATGGTCAACGGTGACTCACCAGTCTTGATCACCGATGCACGAGCCTGAGCCAGTCCTCCATCCGCATCGTCATAGGCAATCGCCAGTATCCGCGGTGCTTGAACCCCCATCGCGTTGAGCACTTCGCCCATCAAAAGCTGGTGTAAGCCGTTTCTGACCGAGAGTTCAGCGCCAGCCAAGTCATGATCACTGTCTTCTCGTTGCTGCAATGACAGGTCGCAGCGCTGGAAGCAACGATCAATATGCTCGCCCAGAGCAATCTCTGCCGTGGTTCCATGGCGTGGTTCGGGGGCACCCCAGGGCCGTTGTGCGACTTTGCGCCTGATTGGCCGGGCACCGGATGGTAGCCGATGGCCACTGGCAAATGCCGCGATCAGTTCCTGTGGTTGTTCACCAAGACCGAGCGCATCCGCAAGCGGCGTGTTAAACCAAAGCAGCTCGGGCTCCGCCAAGGGGTCCGGATCCGCCGGGCTGTACATCACCTTTGGCAGTCGGGCGTAACTGTTATCCAGTGCCAGGCCCGGCCAAACAGCACTGGCATCAACCGGTTGCAGGTTATGACTGCTGACAGAATTCATTACCAACCCCGCTGTATAGTTTTGCTTCGACATTAATTGGGCGGTGACACTTTTGTCAATCTGATGTCGTTTCGCTATCATTAACCTATGAGTGACAACGCCAGCGCCATCATCGCCGACCGCATCATCCATCTCGCCTGGCAGAGCCACAGCTCTGAGGATGGGCGCGAGTGTGAACTGAGTGGCGCCCAGTGGGCCGCCGTCCGGTTTCTGGCACGCTCCAATGCGATTTCGCGCAAGCCATCGGCTTTTGCCGAATTTCACGGAACCACCCGTGGCACGGCGTCGCAGACGTTGAAATCACTCGAATCGGCAGGGCTGGCGAAGCGCGAAAAGGACAGCCGCGATGGGCGAAGCGTGCGTTTCTCGCTGACTGAGGCGGGTGACGCTATCGCGCTCAATGACCCGGTTCAGAACCTTAAAGACGCGGTACAGAGCCTCCCTGAAACTCAAAGGCAGTCGCTGGGCCAGCTCATTGAGCAGCTCACCATCACTCTCTCAGAGAAAAGCGGTCATCATTGCTTTGGATGCTGTCATGACTGCGTCCACTTCACTCCCAACGGACAGACGACGGATGAAGGCATCTGTCGACTGGACGATCAGGCGTTACCCATCGAGGATCCCAGCGCGCTGTGCGTCTACTTTGAACCAGACTGAAAGCTGAACGGTCTAGCCCGAAAACGCCTCGTCCAGAAGCGATAATATCCACTGCTGCAACGGATCCTGGCTGGTACGGGGATGCCAGGCGGCAATCACGTCGAAGCAGGGTGGCGACTCTTCAAGCTCAATGGGGCGTACCAGCGGATGAGGCAGGGTCCTCGAGGGCAGAAAGGCGACACAGTCGCTGGATGCAACACAGGTTGGCGCCGCGGAGAAGCTTGGCACGGACATCACAATATTGCGCCCATACCCTTTGCTGGCGAACCAGTCATCGGCGGAACCAATCAGGTTGGCACGCGTTGGGGAGACGATGAGCTGCGGTAATTCAGCGATATCGCCGATGGTCAGTTTCTGCTCGTGCAGCGGTGAATCATTCCCCGCCACGCAGATGTGGTACTCCGAGAACAACAGCTTGGTCTGACAGCTTTCCGGTGCGAAGGCAGGAAACGTCAGGGCCATGTCCAGCTCCCCGGAGGCCAGCATGGCGTGCACGCGGTCACTCTCAAAATCACGTACGATCAGCTTCAGCCCCGGCGCCTGCTGCCGGATCCTGGTGACCAGCTCAGGCAGCACCACTTCCACCGCGTAATCGGTGGCGGAGATTACATAGGTTCCCTGCACACTTGCCGGATCAAACCGCTCCGGGGGAATCAGCTGCTCGATACTGTCGAAGACCGCTTTCACTCGCGGCTCAAGCTCCTTCGCCAACGGCGTGGGGACAACGCCCTGACGTGAGCGCAGGAAAAGGCGATCCTGAAAGGTCTCCCGCAACTTGTTCAACTGCGCGCTCACCGCCTGCTGCGTCATTCCCATCTGGCCGGCGGCCCTCGTCAGGCTTCTCTCTTTAAGCAACGCCCGGAGCACACGCAGCTGCTTCAGGTCGATGTTATCGATACCACTCATATTTGTATCTTTCACCAAAAATTACTGTTTCTGTTTGTGATAATACGTCCTTACCCTCGCTTCTGTCATGACAGCCGTTCAGCGGACGCGCAGTTTCTGCGCCATGCCGCCGTGGCTCGCACCAGACCCGACAGAGACGAAGAGCGCCTTCATCAACCTGAACAGATTCACTTCGGGCCTCTTCCGAGTGCCGGTTTCGGACTATTGAATTCACTGGACAAACGGGAAAACCATGAATACTGAATCGCTTTTTGAATCAATCCGTCTCGGCGACCTGACGCTGAAAAACCGTATTGTCCTGCCCCCGCTGACGCGCTCAAGAAGCACCCAGCCGGGCAACGTCCCCAACGACATGATGGCGACCTATTACGCCCAGCGGGCGTCCGCCGGGTTTATGGTCTCGGAAGGCACCCAGGTCGAGCCCCGGGGCCAGGGCTATGCCTGGACCCCGGGCATCTCCACCCCCGAGCAGGTTGAGGGCTGGAAAAAGATCACTGAAGCCGTCCATGCCCGGGGCGGCACCATATTCTGCCAGCTCTGGCACGTGGGCCGGATCTCGCACCGTTCACTCCAACCTGAACGGGCAGCGCCGGTGGCCCCGTCCGCCATCAGCAACGAAACCGTCAAGGTGTTTGTTGAGACAGGGCCCGGTGAAGGCATGATCACTGATTCCGACGAGCCCCGCGCGCTGAGTACCGACGAAGTTGGCGAGATGGTTGAGCTGTACGCCCGCGCGGCGCGCAACGCCATGGAAGCCGGCTTTGACGGGGTGGAAATCCACAGTGCCAACGGCTATCTGGTTAACCAGTTCATTTCCGAGCACAGCAATCAGCGCACCGACCAGTACGGCGGCAGCCTGCGCAACCGCTTGCGCTTCCTGGAAGAGATCGTGGATGCCGTCTCAAAGGAAGTTGGCGCCAACCGCCTCGGTGTCCGGTTCTCGCCGCTGTTCGAGAGCACTGACGAAGAACGTGTTTACCTCGGCCTGGTTGAGTCGGACCCCCATGAAACCTATGTCGAGGCGGCCAGGATGCTGGCCAGCCAGGGTATCGCCTACATCTCGATTGCCGAGGCGGACTGGGACAGTGCGCCTGAACTGCCTGACAGTTTCTGCCGGGCACTTCGGGAAGCCTTCAGCGGCGCCCTGATTTTCGCCGGTCGCTATACCCCGGAGAAGGCCCTGCGCATGCTTGAAGCGGGCTATGGTGACCTGTTTGCATTCGGCAAACCCTTTATCGCCAACCCGGACCTGCCCCACCGCATCCGGCATAACCTGCCCTGGAACCAGGTAGACCCTGCCACGATGTACGGCGGCAGCGCCCACGGTTACACCGACTATCCAACTCATGAGCAGGCCCGGCAGAGCACTGCGGAACCGGAAGGCGTTACCTGAACGGGCACGTCCTGAATGCGGCGCAGCACTGATCCGTATTACGCCACTGAACGAATAACGGAATATGAATCAGACTCCGGACATCGCCATTATCGGAGCCGGCATCGCCGGCCTCACAGCTGCCCACCGCGCCAGGGAAGCCGGACTGGTTCCCGTGGTATTCGAGAAAAGCCGCGGGCCCGGCGGGCGCCTTGCCAGCAAGCGCACCCCTGACGGTACAAGTGTGGATATGGGCGCGCAGTTCTTCACCGTGCGCAACCCACGCTTCAGGGCGCTGCTGGCGGACCATGTCGGAGAGGCAGCTGTAGGGCTGTGGGATGCCACGCTCTGGCATGAAAATCAGGATGGCGACGTAGCCAGCTTCCATCAGGCCCTGCGCCATGTAGGGGTTCCCCGCATGACCGCCGTCACCCGGGCTCTCGCTGATGGTCTGCCGATCCAGCCGGACACCCGGGTCGCCGCACTCACCCCGGCCTCCGGGGGTTGGTGGCTGGAAACGGATCAGGGGCGACAGGGTCCGTTCTCCAGGGTGATCGTCACCGCGCCCCCGGAACAGGCCAGGGATCTGCTGCCGGAGGCGGTCACTGCTTCCCTTGAGCTGGAGAACTTCCGGATGCTGCCGTGCTGGAGCCTGGCACTGCGCTTCGGGGAACCGCTCAACCTGGGCTTTGACGGCATGCAGCTGGCCCATGAAGCCCTGGGCTGGGTGGCCCGGAACACCAGCAAGCCGGAACGCGGGAGCGCGCAGTGGTGGGTGCTGCACGCCAACAGCACCTGGTCAGCCACACACCGGAACGCCGACAGCGGCGAGGTTGCGGCAGCCATGACCACCGCTTTCCGCCAGCGTTTTGACGTAAGGCAGACGGCCACCGACCACCTGGTCCATCGCTGGCTCTATGCCCGCCCGGCTGCAGGGCCCACCCCCGGTTTCCTGAGCGTGGCCGACAACAGCATCGGCCTCTGTGGCGACTGGCTGGCGGGAGGGCGTGTTGAGGGCGCGTTTGAGAGTGCGGACGCGCTGGCCGCCGCGTGGCTGGGTCAACCGTAGACGCAGTTTCGCCCCGCCTGCTTGGCCCGATAGAGTGCGCGGTCAGCCCGCGCCATGAGATCATCAATGCCGTGGTCGTCCGGCCTCAGGGAAGACACCCCGAAGCTGGCACTGGCGCTGACCGTGGCATCACGACAGGCAACGGACGAATCGGAAAGACACTGGCGCAATCGGTTGGCCAGGGTGCGGGCCTCACCCTGCTCCGTATCCGGAAGCAGCAACACGAACTCCTCGCCGCCAATGCAGGCCGCAACGTCGCCCTGGCGCACACAGTTACCGACCAGCTCCCCGATATGGCGCAGGAGACGGTCACCGGCCTCATGGCCATAGTCGTCATTGACCTGCTTGAACCAGTCCAGATCGAACTGCACCACTGAGAGGGGCTGATCACTGCGCCGGGTCCTTGCGATCAGCTTGTCCGCCACCTCGAAAAAGGCCCGCCGGTTGTTGAGCCCCGTCAGTTCATCCTCCCGGGCCAGCGCATCCGCACGAGCGCGCTCAGCCCGAAGTGCGGCTTCCATTTCCCGGCGTGCTGTAATGTCCGTGGCCATTTCGAGCCGTACAAGGCGCCCGTCCGGCCACCGGATGGCCTGATCACGGCACTGGTACCAGCGGCCGTTCGACTGGTTCTGGAACTCCCAGACGACCGGCTCCGCGGGTTTGCCGTCCCCGTCGACCAGCTTCGGGTTGGTACAGAACGGACAGGGGCTGTCCCGGCCCTGGAGCACCGCCCAGCATTTGCGCCCCCGGGGCTCGCCCCAGATGCGCCGACCGTAGGCATTCATGAACAGCAGGTCGTACGTGTCCATGTCCGAGACATAGACGAGGGCATCCACGTTGTCGAGAATGCTCAGCAGTGCGTCCGGATCCATTACGCTCTGGTCGGGAACGGACTCTTCCTCGGGCATAACAGGATTCTCTTCCCGCATCGCGGTGCTCCATTACCACTTCGGGGCTCATTGTCGCTTGCCGTCAGGAAGATGCCAAACGAATGAGCATAAACTTTGAAAAATCCAGGGCCCCGCATGACATCATGGAATGGCCGGGGTCATCCGGTTCCCTGCCGGCAGCGTAGATATCGGCACGGAATTCACAAATGGAAAAGCAAGGAGAAGAACGATGGCACAGGTCACTCTTGGCGGCAATCCGGTAGAGGTCAGCGGCAATCTGCCACAGCCGGGCGAAACCGCCCCCGATTTCACCCTGACCAACCCGGACATGGAGGAGAAATCCCTCGGTGACTGGCAGGGTCAGCGCCGCATCCTGAACATCATTCCCAGCGTGGATACCGGCGTCTGCGCCGCCTCAACCCGCACCTTCAATGAAAAGGCCAGCGGCCTGGACAACACCGTGGTACTGGTGATCTCGGCTGACCTGCCCTTCGCGGCGGCGCGTTTCTGCGGCGCGGAAGGGCTGAAGGATGTGACCACCCTGTCCTGTTTCCGCAACGATGGCTTCCGGCAGGATTATGGCGTCGACCTGACCTCCGGCCCCTTCCGCGGCCTCTGTGCCCGCGCCGTGGTGGTTCTGGACGGGAACGGCAAGGTACTGCACAGCCAGCTGGTCCCGGAGATTGGCGAGGAGCCGGACTACGAGGCCGCCCTGAAAGCGCTGGGGTAACCCTCTCACTCGGCGGGTTCAGCAGTACGCTCGAGCCGGTAGGCCGTTTCCACCAGGGAGGTGACCCCGGCCTCCCTGAGGTGGTCGTAATGGCCGATTACCTCCTGGCGCTCGAGCTGTTCGACCCGGAACCAGTTCTGGGCGTCCAGCTCCGGGCGCCGCACGGGAAAGGGCGGCCCCTTCATTTCGCTGTCCGGGTACTCAAAGGTGATGAGCATACCCACGCCACCCTCCGCGACCAGTGACGCCAGTTTCCTGAGATAGTCCGGGCGCATGGCCTCCGGCAGGGCGATGAGCGCGGCGCGGTCGTAGAACGCCTCAAAGCGCCCTTCCGGCAGGAACCCGAAAAAGTCCCCCGCCAGCAGATGGATATTGCCTGAGTGATGGTCCGTTAGCCCATCAGCGCGTGCGTGGACTACCGGCTGACACTGCCATTCCCGGAAGAACTCATCCACGGCGCGCTGATCCAGCTCAATGCCAGTCACGGTGTGGCCCTCACTGGCGAGCCATCGCATATCCAGTGTCTTGCCGGAAAGTGGCACCAGAACCTCCATACCGTCACGCCCGAGGGAGTGCCAGTGGTTCTGGAGCATTGGATGGATATCACTGCGGTGGAAACCGATCTTGCGCTCGGTCCAGATGTCATGCCAGAACTGCGGCTCCATGGGGATCTCCTGCGACTTTGTTTAGAACAAACTAATGCAGGCCAAGGGCATGGAGCAAGTCTTCCGGGGCCTGTGACACGGTCAGCATGGCCCGGTGCCGGGGATGCACAAACCCCTCGGAAACGCTGCCATCCAGGAAGCGGATCAGGTCGTCGTAATAGCCGTTGGTGTTCAGAAGGCCGATGGGCTTGGCGTGAAAGCGCAGCTGGCCCCAGGTGAGGATCTCAAACAGTTCCTCCAGGGTGCCAAGTCCCCCCGGCATGGCGATGAAGGCGTCGGCGCGCTCGGCCATGAGGCGCTTGCGCTCGTGCATGTCCGCGGTGATCAGCAGCTCCGTGAGCCCTGCGTGGGCCACCTCTTTCTGCTGAAGGGACTCCGGGATCACGCCGGTCACGGCGGCCCCGGCCACCAGCATCTCATCGGCGATCACCCCCATCATGCCGATGGAGGCGCCGCCATAGACCAGCCCGAAACCCTGCGCCGCCATGGCCCTTCCCAGCCGGCGCGCAGCCTCCGTGTAGGCATCACCATGGCCTGAGCGGGAGCCGCAGTAGACACAGATGGACGTCATCGCCATCCCCCCTGATCACACGTTGCCGGAAACCTTAACCCGGCACAGGATTCTGTTCCACACCGATCGGCCTGCCCCGGGTGACATCAAGGCATCCGGCAGGTGACGCAGTGGCACCCGGCTCAGTCCACCCGGAACTGGCGCACCATGGATTCGATGGATTCCGCGGCACTGCCCAGGGACTGGGACTGCTCCTGGATGCTGTTGAGCTCCTCGCGGACCTGACCCGCCAGTGTGGTCAGGTGATTCAGGCTGGCCGAGATCTCGTTGGAGGCCTGGGACTGCTCCTCTGCCGAGGTGGCCACATGC
>JBNJDI010000069.1:0-12165 GCA_051744725.1 Pseudomonadota bacterium
CCGGAACCTGAGCCGGAACCGGAACCTGAGCCGGAACCGGAACCTGAGCCGGAACCTGAGCCGGAACCGGAGCCTGAGCCAGAACCGGAGCCTGAGCCAGAACCGGAGCCAGAACCGGAGCCAGAACCGGAGCCAGAACCGGAGCCAGAGCCGGAGCCAGAACCGGAGCCTGAGCCTGAGCCTGAGCCAGAACCGGAGCCTGAGCCTGAGCCGGAACCTGAGCCGGAGGATGACCGGCGTTCGGAACAGGAGGATGACCGGCGTTCGGAACAGGAGGAGCGCCTCAGGGAAATGGCGGAGCAGGCCGCGGAGGAAGAGGCCAGGACTGAGGATGAAGAGCAGCAGGAGCAGGGCGCTGAGGTCGACGCCTCCAGCATGGATGGTGTAGACATAGCGGATGAACGCAAACGCTTCAGCGCCCTGATCCAGCAGGAAGTACAGAACAGCTGGTATATACCACCGGGCAATGAAGACCGGGTGGTCAGGCTGCGGCTTGAGATCCTGCCCACGGGCGAGTTGCGCTCAGTGGAGCTGGTGGAAGGCAGTGGCAGTCAGCAACTGGATGAATCAGCCATGAGTGCGGTCAGGCGGGTGGACAGTTTCCCGACGCCGGATGACTCAGCGCTGTTCGATGAACTGTTCCGTGGTGGTATTACGATTGAATTCAGCCCCGAGGAGTAGGCGAGCATGAACAGGATCCATTGCAGAGCCGGCCAGGTGCTGACACTGATCTGTCTGATGCTGACGACCCTCGTGGCGCAGGCTGACATGGTGGTACGCGTTACCGAGGGTGCGGACAAGCGCATGCCCATCGCCGTGGTGCCGTTCGGGAGCAACCATTCCCGGGATGCCCCGGAGGACATCGATGCGATCATCCGGGACAATCTGACCATGAGTGGTGACCTCAAGACCCTTGAGCCGTCCCGGATGCTCAGCCTTCCGACGTCGGGGGATGACATGCACTTCCGGGACTGGCGGGTGCTCGGCCAGCAGTTTGTACTGGTCGGGGAGGTGGATTTTGACTCGGAACGCAACCGCTACATCCTCAGCTATGAGCTGTTCGACGTCAGCCAGCAGGAACGGCTGCTCGGATCGCGGGCATCCGCCGCGCCCTCGGAGCTGCGCACGCTGGCACACCACGTGAGCAACCGCATCTATGAGCGGGTCACGGGGATTCCCGGTATCTTCAACACCCGGCTGGCCTTTGTGACGCGCACGGGCAGTGGCAACGACGTTGAATACCGGCTCAAGATCAGTGATGTGGATGGGTATCGGGATCAGGTCCTGCTGCGTTCCAGTGAGCCGATCCTTTCTCCTGAGTGGTCGCCGGACGGTAAGGAGCTGGTCTACGCGTCGTTCGAGGGGGGCCGTCCTGCCATCTACCGGCAGGTGGTGAACAGTGGCGAGCGGCGCCGGATCGCTCAGTTCAAGGGGCTCAATTCGGCCCCGGACTGGTCGCCGGATGGGGAGTCGCTGCTGCTGACGCTGTCCAAGGATGGCAGTGCGGACATCTACGAGATGCCCCTGGACAGCCTGGAGCCACGCCGCCTTACCCGGCATTATTCCATCAACACCGAGCCAAGCTGGTCACCGGATGGTGAACGCTTTGCCTTCACCTCCGACCGCTCGGGCAATCCCCAGATCTACATCCAGTCCCTGGATGGGGGCGAACCCGAGCGCCTGACCTTTGAAGGCAGCTACAACGCCCATCCGATCTACGGGCCGGAGGGCGAGGAACTTTTCTACATTCACCGGGTCGACGGGCGCTTCCTGCTCGGTTCGGTGGACCTGGAGACCGGGGAGGAACGTGTGCTCTCCGGCTCCGAAATTGACGAGGCACCGGCTATGGCGCCCAATGGGCGCCTCGTGCTCTACGTCACCAATGCCGGCGGACGCAAGGGAGCGCTGGAGATGACCACGGTTGACGGGAATGCGCGTTTCACGCTGCCCGTCAGGCACGATGGCATCCGCGATCCCGCGTGGTCGCCGCTGGCGGAGTAAGTCCTGATGTTTGCAGTATTATCAGGAACATCCTACATTAAGCGAAATCCAAAACCGGAAAACCGAAAAGGAATGCCAATGACCGATCTTCTCAAGAACCGTGTACTGATGCTGGGCTTTGCCCTTCTCTTCGTAGCGGGTTGCAGCTCAACAGCAACCGACCCCGAGGGCTCCGGGTCCAACGGTATGGAAGAGAGCGATACCGAGCAGCAGAGTGATGCCGATGCCGACTCAAGCGATGCCGACTCAAGCGATGCCTACGGCGCCGGTGACGGCAGCGGCGTCTCTGAAGAGGACATGACGGCGGAGGAGCGTGCAGAGAAGTCTCTGGAGGAGGCGAAGGAAAAGGCCATGCAGGCTGCTTCCGCCATCTATTTCGACTTCGACAGCTCGGAGATCCGTCGCGAATCCCAGTCCATCCTCGAGGCGCATGCCGCTTATCTGGCTGAAGACGACGATGCCAGTGTCGTACTTGAGGGCCACACCGACGAGCGTGGCAGCCGTGAGTACAACATGGCCCTGGGCGAGCGTCGTGCGGAATCCGTGGCCCGCTTCCTGCGCGTGAACGACGTCTCCGAGGAGCAGATCGAGACCGTCAGCTACGGCGAGGAGAAGCCCGCAGTTGAAGGCGACGACGAAGAAGCCTGGGCTGAGAATCGTCGTGTTGAGATCAACTACGAATAAGCCCATGCGGAGTCTGTTGACAGCAGGCGTGATTCTGGCGGTGGTCGGTGCCTCTCCGGCCATTGCCCAGAGTGACGACGAGGCACCGTTGGTATCCGGAAATGATGCGGAGCGCTCAGGGGGCAACTCTGCCGGTGAGCTGTTTTTCCTGGTTGAGGACCTGCGGGCGGAAGTGCAGCAACTGCGCGGTCAGCTCGAGAACACCTCCCACCAGGTGAAACGCCTCAGGGAGCAGGCCCGTGAGCGCTACATTGATCTTGACGAGCGACTGGTTGATCTCGATTCACGCCTGTCCGATCTGGAGGAGTCCTCGGAGGAATCCAGAAGCAGTGACGACACCAGCGACAGCGATGATAGCGGCGACAGTGATGGAGAAAGTGACGACGGTGGGGAATCCGCGTCCTATCGCGAGCCTGATGAGGCCGAACGTGAAGCCTATGCGTCCATCCAGTACCTGATCCAGGAGGAACAGGACTATGAGGCCGCGATTGACGAGATCTACAGCTTCCTCGAGGAATACCCGGAAGGGGATCTGAGCGTCAATGCCTACTACTGGCTGGGGGAGCTCTACCTGAGCCAGGGAAAGTATGAACAGGCCCAGCAGGCGTTCACGATCGTTACCTCAAGACATGAGTCCCATCGCAAGGCACCGGATGCGCTGTTCAAGCGTGCGGTTGCCCATGATCGTGCCAATAACACTGAACAGGCCCGCGAGGTTCTGGATCAGCTTGAAGAGCGTTACCCGGAATCCGAGGCCGCCGCGCTGGGGCGCGAATACCGCAATGAAATGGGTTGATCCGAACGGGTTGCGAAAACCGAAAATTTAAGTACCATATGCGCCTCGTTTGGGTCGTTAGCTCAGTTGGTAGAGCAGTTGGCTTTTAACCAATTGGTCGCAGGTTCGAATCCTGCACGACCCACCACTATTGTTACGCTTCCCGGTTTTGTCAGGGGTCGTTAGCTCAGTTGGTAGAGCAGTTGGCTTTTAACCAATTGGTCGCAGGTTCGAATCCTGCACGACCCACCATTCCCACCCCCGCTTTTTTACTCCCGCAGCCCGGCCGTTTGTATCCGACCATTGAAAAATGCGGGTGACAGAGGCATAAACGGGTAGGAGACAACCTTCAAACGGCTTACTCAAAGGGTGGTCATACTCCATGACGTACAGGCAGGACCGCATTCTGGTTCAGGAATATCTGGCGCACGAGCAGGAGGCGCCAACACTGAGTCGGGCCGAGGCGGAGGAACTGCGTACTGCGATCCGGCGTGAGCTTGAGGCGCAGGATGCGGTCCTGGTGGCCCATTATTACACCGACCCCCTGATCCAGTCGCTGGCCGAGGAAACCGGTGGCTGTGTCGCGGATTCGCTGGAAATGGCCCGTTTCGGCAACGAGCATCCAGCCTCGACGCTGGTGGTCGCGGGTGTTCGCTTCATGGGGGAGACCGCCAAGATCCTGAACCCGGAGAAGCGGGTGCTGATGCCGACGCTGGAGGCGACCTGCTCGCTGGATATCGGTTGCCCCGCCGATGAATTCGCGGCCTTCTGTGACCAGCATCCGGAAAGGACGGTGGTGGTCTATGCCAACACCTCAGCGGCGGTCAAGGCACGCGCGGACTGGGTTGTGACCTCCAGCTGCGCGGAGGCCATTGTCGACTACCTGGACTCTAAGGGTGAAACCATCCTGTGGGCCCCGGACAAACACCTGGGGGCTTACATCCAGCGCTCAACCCAGGCGGATATGCTGCTCTGGGACGGCTCCTGCATCGTGCACGAGGAATTCAAGGGGCAGGGCGTCGAGGATCTGAAGGCAACCATGCCCGGAGCCGTGGTCCTGGCGCATCCGGAGTCGCCGGCGTCCGTGGTCGAGCAGGCCGATGTCGTGGGCTCCACGTCCCGGCTGATTGAAGCCGTTCGGACCATGGACGCTGAGGACTTCATCGTGGCCACGGACAGCGGCATCTTCCACAAGATGCACGAAGCGGCGCCGGACAAGAACCTCATCGAAGCGCCGACCGCCGGGCAGGGCGCAACCTGCCGCAGCTGTGCCCACTGCCCCTGGATGGCGATGAACGGGCTGGATAACGTGCTGCGTGTGCTGCGCGAACAGGATGAGGAGATCCATGTGGATGCCGCCACGCGCGAGAAGGCGCTCATCCCGCTGCAGCGTATGCTGGACTTTACGGCCAACCACCAGCTCAAGGTGGCCGGTAACGCCTGAGGGCCGCCTCAGCGCTGGCGGTTGGCGCTGACCTGCCGGTTGGCCTCCTCCAGCCGATCCCGGAGCAGTGCCTTGCGGGTATGGTTGGCCGGCGCCCGTTCGAGCGCCTGGCGGAACTGGCGTGCGGCTGCCTCCGCGTCTCCCAGGAGCAGTAACCGTTCGCCCCGGGCACGATGAACCTCGATCAGGTTCCCCGCCCGCCCAGCGGCATCGGAAAGGTCACTCCAGAGCGTTGCGTCCCCTGCGTAATCCCGCGTCAGTTTCTCGTAGAGTCGGGCCGCGGCCTCCGGCTCGTTCAATTCCATGCGGGTATCCGCCAGGGTCCGGCTCAGGGTCAGGTTGCCGGGGTGGCGCTGGAGGTGGCGCTCCAGCAGCTCTGCAGCCGTTTCGGCCTGGTCATCGCCGCGCAGGGCTCGCGCAAGCTCTGCAACAAGGAAGATGTCACCCTCGTAGTCGTCCAGCAGCTTCCTGAGGTGGGGGATCGCCTCGTCGGCACGGTCAGCGGCAATCAGCGCGGCTGCCAGCCCGTGGCGTGCCGCATCCGCCTCAAGCCCGCTGCGTTCCGCCTGTTGTTCGCGAAAGCGTGATATGAACGACTCCGGATCCTCGCCGTGGTGCAGCCGGACGCGGTTGCGCACCAGGTGGTAGGCCAGCCGTTCGTCGTAACGGTCCCTGTCCCGGAAGTCTGAGACCCTTGACCGCGTATCCGCAACACGGGATTCGGTCAGTGGGTGGGTCGAGAGGTATTCCGGTGGGCGGTTGCCCTGCAGCCGGGCCTGGCTCAGCATGCGATCGAACATGGCAGGCATGCCCGCCGGGTCGTAGCCGGCCCGGGCCATGATCTCGATGCCCAGACGGTCGGCTTCCTGCTCATGGGCACGGCTGTGCCGCAGCATCTGGTCAATGGCCAGTGCCTGGGTGCTGGCGATGGCGGCAATGCCGGCTTCCGAGCCGGTTGCGGCGGTCAGGATGAGCCCGGCCAGCATACCGGCGATGGTCAGGGGGGTGCTGCGTTCCTGCTGCTCCAGGCGGCGGGCGTAATGGCGCTGGCTGAGGTGGGCGATTTCGTGGGCCACCACCGCCGCGAATTCATGTTCGGTCTCGGCGGTGCGGAGCAGGCCGGTGTGGATCCCGATGATGTTGCCGGGAACCGCGAAGGCATTGAGTGACGGTTCGTCAATGATCAGGGGCGTGATGTCCCGGTCCTGCAGCGGGGCATAGGGGATCATGCGGTGCAGGGTGTCCTCGAAGTACTCCCTGAGCATCGGGTCCGAGACCAGGGGGGCATTGCGGCGCAGCTGGGTGAGCACCCGCTGCCCTATGGCCCGCTCCTGCTGGCCGGCGATCAGCCCCCCGCTGCCGATGGCCGGCAGCCTGCTTTCCTCGGCCGGTATGGCCGGTAGGGCAGTCAGGCAGAGGATCAGGATAAAGACAATGGCACGTCGCATGCTTTAACAATGCCAGATCCAGGGGGGTGGGTACAGGCGGTGGCTCTCCGGTTTCGCGGTTCATCCATGCTAGGATATCGGGCCAGCGTCAAACCGAACGGAACCAGCCCATGAGCGACAGCGTGGACCAGCACCTTGATGCCAGTGGTCTGCAGTGCCCAATGCCTCTGCTCAAGACCAAGCTCTGTCTCAATGGCATGAGCCCCGGTCAGTGCCTGCGTGTTGTCGCCACGGATCCGGGCTCGGCGCGGGATATTCCCGCCTTTCTCTCCCTGTCCAGTCATCAGCTGGAGCACCGGGAGGAGGCTGAAGGCCGCTGGGTCTTCCTCATCCGGTGCGGCGGGGCCAGTACCGGAGGGCAGGACTGATGGTCCGCATGGTCCGTGAATTCACCGCCCGTTACTTTTCCAATGAAGAAGCCGTCATCATTGTTCTGCTGCTGGTGGCGTCCTTCCTGGTGATGGCCCTTCTTGGGCGGGTTCTGGCGCCCTTTATCGCCGGCATCATCATCGCCTACATCCTGCAGGGGCTGGTCGCCAAGCTCTGTCGCCTGGGGGTACCGCACCTGCTGTCTGTGACCCTGGTGTTCGTGTTCTTCATAGGGCTTTTCATTGCCTTCATCCTGGGGCTTCTGCCGCTGGTCTGGGGGCAGGTATCCGGGCTGGCAGCGGAGCTGCCCAGAATGATGCGGGCAGCGCAGCAGTACATCGAGACCCTGCCGCAGGAATACCCACAGCTGGTCTCAATGGAAGAGGTGAACACGCTGTTCCGGCAGGTGACAACGGAAATGGGCCAGATCACGCAGTGGCTCGTGTCGCTCTCGCTGGAGAGCATTCCAGGACTCATCACACTGCTGGTCTATCTGGTGCTGGTGCCGATACTGGTGTTCTTCTTTCTCAAGGACCGGCGGCTGATCCTGGAGCGGCTGGGCAGCTTCCTGCCCCAGCAGCGGCCGATGATGGACCGCATCTGGCGTGAGGTGAACATGCAGTTCGCCAATTTCGTTCGGGGCAAGGCCATTGAGATACTGATTGTCGGCGGTGTCACCTACTTCGCCCTCAAGATGATCGGGTTGGAATACGCCGCCCTGCTGAGTCTGCTGGTTGGGTTCTCGGTGGTCATCCCGTATGTGGGGGCTGCGGTGGTGACCATTCCCATTGCCATGGTGGGGCTGTTCCAGTTCGGCTGGAGCGAGGAGTTCTTCTGGCTCATGCTGGTTTACCTGATCATCCAGGCGCTTGACGGCAATGTGCTGGTACCGCTGCTTTTCTCCGAAGTGGTGGACCTGCACCCGGTGACCATCATGCTTGCGGTTCTGGTGTTTGGTGGCATCTGGGGCATGTGGGGGGTGTTCTTCGCCATCCCGCTGGCGATTGTGCTCAATGCCATCATGAAAGCCTGGCCGGTCCAGGAGAGCCCCGGTGCAACAGAAGCCTGATGGGCCAGCGCGGCTCTTGTCTCGCCCTGATGCCGCGATTACCATTGCCCTTTTAACCGGATCGGAGCGGATATGATCACTGGGAGTCTGGTTGCACTGGTAACCCCGATGGACGCCGATGGGCGTATCGACTGGGGATGCCTGGATAAACTGGTTGACTATCACATCGAGGCGGGTACGAGTGCCATCGTGGCTGTGGGTACGACCGGTGAGTCCTCAACACTGGATCCGGACGAACACATCGATGTGATCCGCCGGGTGGTGAATCACGCCAATGGCCGCATTCCGGTCATTGCCGGTACGGGCGGCAACTCGACCCGCGAGGCGGTGGACCTGACCCGTGAGGCGGCGGAAATCGGTGTGGATGCCTGCCTTCTGGTGGTGCCCTACTACAACAAGCCCACCCAGGAAGGGCTTTACCAGCACTTCCGTACCGTGGCCGAGGCGGTGGACGTCAACCAGATCCTCTACAACGTGCCCGGCCGAACCTCCTGCGACATGCTGAATGAGACCACGAGCCGGCTGGCCGACATCCCCAACATTGTGGGCATCAAGGACGCCACCGGTAATGTCAGCCGGGGTGAGGAGCTGGTGCGCATGGTGGGCGACCGGATCGCGGTCTATTCCGGTGACGACGGAACCTCCCTGGAGCTGATGCTGCGCGGTGGCAGCGGCAACGTGTCGGTGACGGCCAATGTCGCGCCGAAGCTGATGGCACAGACCTGTGCCGCCGCGGTAAGCGGCGATGAGGCGGAAGCCCGCCGGCTGGATGAGATTTTGACCCCGCTGAACCGCAAGCTGTTCCTGGAGGCCAATCCGATTCCGGTGAAGTGGGCCATGTACGAGATGGGGCTGATCGGGCCGGGCATCCGCCTGCCCCTGACGCCGCTGAGCGAGGAATACCGCGAGGATGTGCGGCAAGCACTCAGGGCTTCAGGATGTCTCTGAATCAGACCAACCGCCGAATCCGCCTGACAGCCGCCATCGCGGTTCTGCCACTCGCCGGTGGCTGCGGCCTGTTTCCGGACCGCTCACTGGAGTACCGGGAGGCACCGCTGGGCGAGCCGCTCCAGGTGCCTGAAGATCTTTCCTCGCAGTCGTTCGAGAGTGAGTACGTGATCCCGGAGGTCCGCGGTGATGCCACTGTGGAGCAGGACGGGGAGTTTGAGATTCCTCGTCCGCCGGACCTGACCGGCCAGATCATGGAAAACAACTATCAGGTTTCGCGCTCGGGAGATCTGAGCTGGTTGATGGTCAATGATGTGCCGGGGCGCGTATGGCCTGCCATCTCGGACTTCCTGAATGATCGTGGTGCAGACGTGGCCTATGGCGATCCGCGCGCGGGCGTGCAGCAGACCGGCGTTCTCAACCGTTCTGCCCGGGGGCGTGAGTGGATCGGTATTGATGGACTGGACCAGGAGCGTCCCCTGATTCTGCAGGTGCGGGTCGCGCATGGTGTTCAGAGCGGCAGCACGGAAGTGCAGGCACGGCTTCTGTCCGTGGAGGACAGCCCCGGAGAGCGTCTCGACTGGCGTGAAGAGGTTGAATACCCCGGGCTCGAACAGAACGTGCTCAAGGACCTGGCGGATTACCTGGAAGCCAACGCGGATACGAAGACCTATTCCCGGGTGGCGCTGAATCTGCCCCGTGACGAACGGGTAAGCCGTGAACGTGAGGGCGGTGAGACGCAGGCCCTGGCGCTTGATCTGGCCTTTGATCGCAGCTGGGCCGAGGTTGAGCAGGTTCTTGAGAGCATGGACCTGGCCGTGGTGGACCGCAACCGCGATGAAGGCGTCTGGTATCTGGACCTGCGCACCGAGGAGCAGCGCAGCCGCGGCTGGTGGCTCTGGCGCTATCAGGCGGAGGCTGAAGTCAATGCGGAGTTGCTGCTGCAGGAGAGCACGGAGGGCTATCGGCTCAGCGTTGAGCCCCGTGAGGCCCTGGAGCAGACGGATCGGCCCGCCGAGGTTCTGGACAGCCTGTACGAAAGCCTGCGCTGAGCGGCTGCCCCGTCAGCCTGCAAGGGTTGCCTGGAGGCCGGCGATCGCAAGACCGGCCACCAGGGACAGGCCCATGGGCACGGCCACCCGTGAGCCCAGAGCTGCAGGGCCGATCACGCCGGCCATTCCGGACTTCACGATATTGTTCACCGCTGAGGCCAGGACGATCCCGGTGACGGCGGTCTCCGTGGTGATGGCCGACTGGGACATGCGCGTCAGTGACAGCGTGATGGCATCCACATCGGCAATGCCCGAGACAGCGGCCAGGGCATAGATCCCGGCATCACCGAACCATTCCTTCAGCCATTGCCCCACCAGCAGGATCAGCGTCAACAGCATGCCGAACAGCAGTGCCGGCTTGAGGTCCAGGGGGTTGCGGTTGAGGAGGGGCTGTTTCACGTTCAATGCAGCCCGGTTGCGGTACCAGATAAGGCCAGCCGGAACATAGAGCAGCAGGGCCATCCCCAGAACGGGCTGGACCAGGCTCGGCAGCAGGGCCGGGTTGATCACGGCGCAGTAGATCAGAATCCGGGGGAACATGGTGCCGCAGGCAATCAGGATACCCGCGGCCAGCTGTGGCGAGAGCGGCTGTGTGTCCCGGGCCTGCCGGGCGAAATGCAGCGTCAGCGCCGTTGATGAACTCAGGCCCGCGAAAAGGCTGGTGAACAGAATCCCCTTGCCGGTGCCGGCCACCCGGATCGCGAAATAGCCCACGAAGGAGATGCTGGCGATCATCACCACCAGCCACCAGATCTCGTGGGGGTTGAGTACGCCGCCCGGGCCGAAGCCCTCGTTGGGCAGCAGTGGCAGCATCACCACGGAAATCAGCAGCAGCTTGAGCCCTGCATCCAGCTCCCTGGCCTGGAGTTTGCCCAGCAGGCCGTGGATTTCCGCCTTGTTATCCAGGATGAGCGTTGTGACCACCGCCGCTGCGGCTGCCAGGGTAACATCCAGACTCACGGCCATGACCCCGAAGCTGAAGGTCAGCATCAGGCCGATGGCGCCGGTGATGCTGTAATCGCCGCTGCGCGGCGCCCGTACCCAGTAGGCCAGCAGGTTCAGGGCGACCAGTCCCAGGAATACCGAGGGCAGCAGCCAGGGCGAGACCTCCCGGGCAAGCAGCGCCGTGATGCCCCCGAGCAGGCCGGTCAGTGCATGGGTGCGGATGCCCGCGATGCGCTGACCGGGATCCCGGTCCCGGGCCTGCCAGCCACGCTGTAGCCCTACCAGCATGCCCAGAAGCAGCGCCACCCCCAAGTGGAGGGCATCCATATTGGCCGTGATAAACTCGTTGAACAGTGACTGCATGCGGATCCTCCCTGCGTGCAGAGTATAGGGGCCTTAGGGCTCACGCGCATTGAGCAATCATGGCGTCGACTGGCGCTGATCGGCTATCATTCGCGCGTTGAGGGCCGGGCACCGGCCCCGCAATCGCAATTGGGGAGAGCGTGATGGAAAAAAGCAGCGAACTCTACGCTGGCAAGGCGAAATCCGTGTACCGGACGGATGATCCGGAGCGTTTCGTATTGGCATTCCGGGATGACACGTCTGCCTTTGACGGTGAAAAGGTTGCCCAGCTTGACCGCAAAGGGCGGGTCAACAACCTGTTCAACGCCTTCATCATGCAGAAGCTGGAAGACGCGGGCATCCCCACCCACTTCGAGCGGGTTCTGGCGCCCAATGAATCACTGGTGCGCAACCTTGAGATGCTGCCGGTGGAATGCGTGGTGCGCAATTACGCCGCGGGTAGCCTGTGCCGGCGCCTGGGGGTCCAGGAAGGCCAGGAACTGCTGCCGCCCACCTTTGAGCTGTTTCTCAAGGACGATGCCCTTCACGACCCCATGATCAATGAATCCCTCGCGGAGACCTTTGGCTGGGCCAGGGCGGATGAGCTCAGTGAAATGAAGGAACGCACCTATGAGGTGAACCGTGTGCTCAAGCAGCTGTTCCTGGACGCGGGTATGCTGCTGGTGGACTACAAACTGGAGTTCGGCCGTGCGGACGGGCGCCTGGTGCTCGGTGATGAGTTCAGCCCTGACGGCTGCCGCATCTGGGACGCCGAGACCCGGCGCAAGATGGACAAGGATCGCTTCCGCCAGGACCTCGGTGATGTCATCGAAACCTACGAGGAAGTGGGGCGGCGCCTGGGAATTGACTTTGAAAGTGTCTGACTTCCGGTCGATACTGGGTGTGACTTTCTTTTAACGCCGAAAGCAAGAGGATTCCGCAATGAAGACAACAACAAGAGCCACTATCGGTGCCCTGCTGATGACCAGCGCTGGCGCTGCCAATGCGGTGGTGCCGCTGGTGGATGTGGACGTGACAGCGGGCTACTGGAATGCCGATCCGTCAGGGACCATCCAGTCCGGTGGTGA
>JBNJDI010000070.1:0-11768 GCA_051744725.1 Pseudomonadota bacterium
GAAGCGGGCCTGGTTCCAGTGTCCGGCCTCCGGGAAGCAGTGGGCCACCCGGTCCAGGATCTGGCGGCAGCGCGCCGGATCAATGTCCTGCCGCCAGCCGTCGATTTCCGCCATACCGGCCACACGCAGGTCGTCCCCCAGGCGGGAATAGACCAGCTTGTACTCATCGTCGATCAGACTGACGGTATAGGCACGTTCCGGATCCCGCACCGGCACCGTCACGGAATAGCCGCGCGCCGGGTACACCGGCAGGTTGAGGCCCAGGGGCCGCAGCAGCGGTGCGGAGAAGCTGCCCAGCGCCACCACCACCGCATCCGCGGGCAGGGTGGTGAAGGCCCCGGCCTGGTTGAGCCGCACACCCGTTACCGCCCTGCCCCTGGTCTCCAGGCCCATCACATGGGTATCAAACAGAAAGCGCACGCCTTGCGACTCTGCCATCGCCGCCAGTTCGGTGGTGAAAACATGGGCATCGCCGGACTCATCCCCGGGCGTCCAGGTGGCCCCTTCCAGCTCCGGCCGCACCTGTGCAAGCGCGGGCTCCCTGGCCACCGCATCCGCAACGTCGATCACCTCGCGCTCACACCCCAGGGCACGCATGCGGGCGGCGGGCTGATGGGCCCCGGCGTAGACGTGTGGGTTGGTATAGAAGTGGAGAATGCCTTCCCGGCGCTGGTGGTAGGCGATACCGGTACGCTCGCGCAGATCCGCCAGACAGGCCCGGCTGCGCAGGCCAAGACGCACTACCGCCTCAAGGTTGCGCACGTAGCGGCGGCTGCGGCATTCATTGAGGAAACGCAGCCCCCAGGCCCACTGGTGAGGGTCCAGGCGCGGCCGGAAGCGCAGGGGCGCATCAGGGCGGAAGAGCCAGCGCAGGAGCTGGGCGGGCGCACCGGGGCTGGCCCAGGGCTCGGCATGGGAAACCGAGATCTGGCCACCGTTGGCAAAGCTTGTCTCCTCGCCTGGCCCGCCCCGACGCTCGACCACGGTCACATCATGCCCGGCCTCGCGCAGATACCAGGCCGTGGTGGTGCCGATCACGCCGGCGCCCAGGACCGCCACATGCATCCGCCACTACTCCAGATTAAGGGTGCGCGGCAGTGTAACCGCCAGGCCCGCCCGCCACCAGAGCACAGCCACGCCGATGCCATGAATGTTGAGCAGCACGATCAGGATCCAGTCAAAGGCGTACTTGATGCTGTCGTAATCCACCGCCGGAATGGACTGGAGAACCAGAGACAGAATGGCAATCCCCAATGTGACGGCACTCAGCAGCAGCAACCGCCCCCCGCCCCGCTGCAACAGCGGGTAGCGCGAACGCCACAGAACGCTGCCCAGAAGGATCTGCACGATCCCCGTCACCCCCACGTAGCCGGCCGTGCCGATACGCCGCGCCAGCTCAAAGGCATCGCCGGCGTGGCCCAGGCTCAGCACATAGGGCAGCAGGAAGGCGGCCGCCAGCGCACCGAGCCAGCCCACGGCCTTGCCACGGGGGTATCCCAGCGCCTGCAGCCAGTGGTGATTGATGGCCCAGAACAGCACCTGGAGCGTGATTGCCGGGATCATCGCCCCCTTGAAGATGAAATACGCCATGCCTTCACGTCCGGTGGCGCTGACGGATGTACAGGCATCCCAGTACGGAATGCACCAGGGCACATAGCCATTCCATGCCGAAAGCAGATAGGTGGTGTGGAACGTCAGTATCGGCAGCAGTGCGGTGATGAATCCCAGCCAGGCGAGCCGTATCTGCCGGTTCTGCAGCTCATGCGCCATCGGCCGCCTCCATGGTTCCGCTGAGCCCCGTGGTTTCGCGGCACAGTTTCAGCCACTGATCCACGCCGGCGCTGCGGTATTTCTGGCGATGCAGGATGAAATAGAACGAGCGTGCCAGGTCCCGGTGCGGCACCGGCAGCGGAATCAGGTCGCCCCGATCAAAGGCATCCCTCAGTGCCACCTCGGACAGACAGCCCACGCCCATGCCGGTGCCCACGGCCCGTTTGATGGCCTCGGTGTGCTGCAGCTCCAGCAGCACGTCGAGATCCGGCAGCAGGCCGTGCATGGCCCGGTCAAAGGTCTGGCGCGTGCCGGAGCCGCCCTCGCGCAGGATCCAGGTGGCTGTCAGAAGGTCTTCGTCGGTCAGCGCCTCCCGCCCGGCCAGGGGGTGATCCGGGGCGCAGAACACCGTCAGCCGGTCGCCGCGCCAGGGAATCACTTCCAGCTCCGGCGAGTGGATCTCCCCCTCAATCAGGCCCACGTCCAGCTCAAAATCGGCCACCTTGCGCCCGATGGTGCGGGTGTTGGCGACTTCCAGCGACACATTGGCGCCCTCGTTTTCGCTCATGAATCGTGCCATAATCGGCACCGCCATATAGTTGCCGATGGTCAGCGTGGCACCCACCTTGACGTGCCCCACCTCGGCATGACGCGCCAGCGCATGTTCCAGCTCCAGGGCTTCATCAAGCAGCGCGGCGACTCTCGGGCGTACCAGTCGACCCAGCTCATTGAGCTGCAGGCGCTTGCCCATGCGGTCGAAAAGCTGAACGCTGAACTGGTTCTCGAGATCACGCAGCGCACCGCTTGCAGCGGACTGGGACATGGCCAGCTCATCGGCCGCGCGGGTTATGTTTTCATTACGGGCCGTGGCCAGGAACACTTCAAGCTGGCGCAGCGTGTACTTCATAATCGATTGTTCCGATAGAACATAGCCTGGTAATCCATTCAACCAATACATACGTTAAACACTGGGTATCGTCCAGGCAACTGCCTGCGCCCACTCACCCGGTGAGCCATCAGCGAGGTAGCATTCATGGGCAAACACAATGTGGAGAAAGTACTGGACGTTCACCACTGGACGGACGAACTCTTCAGCTTCCGCACAACCCGTGATCCGGCATTCCGGTTCAAGAACGGCCAGTTCACCATGATCGGCCTGCAGCTGGAGGACGGCAAGCCGCTGATGCGGGCCTACAGCATGGCCAGCGCCAACCATGAGGACACCCTTGAGTTCTTCAGCATCAAGGTCCAGGACGGCCCCCTGACCTCACGCCTGCAGCACCTGGAGGTGGGCGATGAGGTGCTGGTCGGCCAGAAGCCCACGGGCACTCTCATCGGCGGCAACCTTCTGCCCGGGCGCAACCTCTACCTGATCGGCACCGGCACTGGCCTGGCGCCCTTCCTGAGCATCATCAAGGACCCGGAGATCTACGAGCAGTTCCAGAACGTCATCCTGGTCCACGGGGTGCGTTACGTGGATGAGCTTGCCTACCACGAGGCCATCACCAGCGAACTGCCGCAGCACGAATACCTCGGCGACATGATCCGGGACCAGCTGACCTACTACCCCACGGTCACGCGCGAGAACTTCCATAACCAGGGCCGCGTCACGGACCTGATCGAAAGCGGCGAACTGACGAAGAACCTGGGGATGCCCGACCTGAGCCTGGAAGAGGATCGCTTCATGGTCTGCGGCAGCCCGGGTCTGCTCAAGGATATGGTGAGCATCCTCACCGAACGTGGCTTCCAGGAGGCCAAGCAGGGCCACCAGGGTCATTTCGTGATTGAACGCGCCTTCGTGGAACAGTAATACGGTAATGATGGCAGCGCCGACGGTTGTCGTTACACTGGTACTGACGGTGAGCGGCAGCAGGAGGCGCCCATGAAACCCGACGAGTTCCTCAGAAAATACGGCATCGACTCCCCAGATGAGGAAAGGGAGCATTCACTCCGCGAAAATTCCTGGGAGCGGGCGGTGCGTCTCCATCAGCCGAATGCCGGTACGCCGCACGACTGGGAAGAGTGGGAACACGCCAGCGAACGCTATGGCGTGGAAGTGGAAACCGACGAGGATGAAAGCGATCCGACCCGTCCACACCACCAGGAAGCGGATATGATCGATGACCGACCCACGGTCATGGACTGGCTGATCACCCGCTGGCGGCGCCTGCGCAAGCGGGTTCTGGGTCACTGAGTGCGGAAACGCTCCATGGTCGTACGCAGCTGATTCATCTGGGCCTGTATGGCGCGGGCCGCCTCAACCGTCTGGCCGGCGTCCATGTCCGTCTGTTCAGCAACTTCCGAGACGGCTTCCATCCTCCGGCTGATGTCCTCAGACACCTGACTCTGCTGTTCCACGGCCGCCGCGGTCTGGTCATTCATGCCCTGGATCTGCCCGATAGCCTCCATGACCCGGTGGATGGCCTCCGACGTCTGGTTGACCGAGGCAACGCTCTCGCGACTGGCACTGGCACTGGCTTCGCTCTCGCTGACCAGGGTCTGGACCTGCTGCTGGAGCCGCTCGATGGTCTCCTGGACCTGGTTGGTGGAATCCTGGGTCCGCTGCGCCAGGTTGCGGACCTCATCCGCCACCACGGCGAAACCGCGCCCGGACTCGCCTGCCCGGGCGGCCTCAATGGCCGCGTTCAGCGCCAGCAGGTTGGTCTGGTCGGCAATCTCCCGGATCATGCCGAGTACCTTGCTCACATCCTGTGCATCCTGCTCCAGACTCTCCATGGTGCGCGCCGTCTCCGCGAACCGGGTATCCAGATGGTCGATGCGCTGGCGTGCCTCGCGCGCCACGCTGTCTCCCTCCTGCGCTGAATCCGCCGCTTCATGGGCATGGCTGGCCGCGCTCTGGGCATTGCCGGAAACGTCCTGAATGGAAGAGGCCATCTGGTTAACCGCAGTCGCCGCCTCGCTGACATCACGGCTCTGGCGGTCCGCACCCTCGTGGGTCTTGGCCGTGACATCCAGTACCTGCTGCACGCTGTCTTCCGCCGTGGCCGTGGCCGCGTCGATCTGGCGCAGCAGATCGCCCACATGAGCAACCATCAGGTTATAGGCCTCCAGCATCTCACCCACTTCATTCTCTCGGATCTCGATGCTCAGGGTTTCCGAGAAATCGCCGTCAGCCACCTGGCGCAGTTTCTGCCGCAGCCGCTCCATCTGCTCCATGAAATGGAAATTGCCGTAGATACGTCCGATCGCCAGCATGCCAACCATCATCAACAGCAGGGCCATGCCCGCCATGGCCGCCTGGCGACGCGCGCTCTGGTCGGCCTGCCTGATCGCCGCCACGCCCTCGACCAGCGCATTCCGCACCCTGTCAGAGGCCTGCATGAGAGCCGCCGCTTCCGGAGCGGAACCACTACCAGCCTGCTCGACCAGGCTGTGGTAATCCTGCCAGCGGGTATCGAGCCCGCTGAAGGCCGCCCGATCCCCAAGCAGTGGTTCCAGGCTGCGTTCCAGCTCAGCCAGCTGATCGCCGGCGCCAGCACCATCGGTAACCCGCTCGTTGACCGCCGTGAGCTGCTGCTGGGCAGTCACAGCAGTGGCAATGGCGCCGGGCTCCGGAACAAGATTGCGCCAGAGACTCGCCGCCAGCCCCGCCAGCAGTACAAAAATCAGGATGAAGGAAACAAGAAACTGGGCATTGAAGGTTCTCAGACCGACAAGGGCCATCATCCGAAAAACCAGGTTGGCGACCCACTCCCTCATAGACTGCTCCACGAATACCGCCTGAATGGATGCGGATCCGGGACCCTCACCGGAAGACCGGAAAAATCAAAAAAGAGGTCTCTCCTGAACAGTGTAGAACAAGTAAATGTTTTCTCAATTTCAGTAATTTATAGGCGTTTTGTGAGCCCGGTCATGGATCCCGATTCCAGCTTAAGGCCTGGATCACAATTTGATCACAGCCCTTCTTAAACCTCATGAAAGTCACTCATGATGAGTATGGACAGACTGTTCTTTATACCGCAAGCAGGGATGAGTGGCGTTGACAATTCTCATGAAACAACAACACCTGGGCGCCGCGCAGTGTCGCCTGCTGATCCAACCCTCCGGAGGTCCGTCCGTCTACGCCCCGGGCTGAACCGCCCCACGCAGCATTGCCCGGCATCACCACAGACTCTATACTGTATATATAGACAGTAAAGAGGTGGCGATGTCCGTTCATCCCCGCACACAGCTTGAACAGGATCCCCGCCTGTGGCGGGCGAGTCAGCAGAAGGCCGGCCACAGCCGGGGTATTGCCAGCGGCTTTGAGACCCTTGACCAGCTGCTGGCAACCAGCGGCTGGCCCCAGGGGGCATTGATCGAATGCCACACCCCCCTCAATGGCATTGGCGAGCTGCAGCTGTTTGCCCATGCCATGCGCCAGTGCGTCCATAGCGAAGCAGCCCTGTTCTGGGTGGACCCACCCCACGCGCCCTACCCGCCGGCCCTGGAGGGCATGGGACTGCCCCCGGAGCACTGCTTCATGGTGCGCACCGGCAGCCGCGTGGACCACCTCTGGGCCCTGGAACAGCTCCTGGGCAGCAGCGCCGTGGGCATGGTGATGGGCTGGAGCCGGCGGCGTGATCCCGCCGCACTCCGGCGACTGCAGCTGGCGCTGGAGGAAAGCCGGACCCTGGGTGTCCTGATCACCCCGCAGGAAGGCGCCGGGCAGGCGTCGCCCGCCCCCATGCGCCTGACCCTTGAAGCGGTGCCCGGGACAAACCAGCTGCGGGTGACGCTGCTGCGCCAGCGCGGCGGTCAGGCGGGAAGCCGGACCCTGACGCTGCCTCCCGTCATCCCCCGCCAGGCGGTGTGATCCCATGCTGTGGCTGTATCTCCATCTGCCCTCGCTGTTGCTGGATCAACACCCAAGCAGCGATGCGCCGGTGGCCTTGACCACGGGCACACCTCCCGTGATCCAGCAGCCCGGCGAACAGGCCCGGCAGGCGGGCGTCCAGGTCGGCCAGTCCATGGCCACGGCCCGTGCCCTGTGTCCGCAACTCATCCTGACTCCCTTCAGCGCAGACCGCCAGACGGAACTGCTGGAGCAGCTGGCAGCGACCCTCTACCAGCTGGCCTCCCCGCTGGCCCTGTGGCCACCGGATGGCCTCTTGATCCGCGCCGACCGGCTGCGCCACCTCTACCCGCAACCGGAAGACCTGGCGGCAGTACTTGCACAGCATCTGTCACGGCATGGACTGAACGGCCACATGGCCACCGGCACCAGCCCGCGCATGGCCCGGCTGCTGGCGCGCCACGGGGCCCGTATCTGCACACGGGACCCGGAAACCATGCACCAGGCCCTGCGCCACCTGCCGGTCACGGCCACGGACTGGCCCGCCAGGGTCCGCCAGCGGCTGACCCGCATGGGCCTGCAGCACCTGGAGGACCTGCTCGAGTGCTGCCCGGCGGAGCTGACCAGCCGCCTGGGGCCGGAACTGTACGACGACCTGCAGCGGATACTCGGGCGCTCCGGCGATCCCGTTCAGGAGTTCCACCCCCGGGCGGCCTTTCATCAGAGCCTGACGCTGACCCAGGAAACCCGGAGCAGCGACCAGCTTCAGGGTCCTCTGGCGCACCTCCTGGAAGCCCTCGAGGCCTTTCTGCGCCAGCGCCAGTGGCGCTGTGACCGGCTCAGCCTCACTCTCCACCATCCCGACCGGGCTCCCACCTCCCTGGAACTGGAAACCAGCCGGGGAGAAACCAGGGCGGAGACCTTCCTGGAGCTGGCCCTGCTGCGACTGGCCGCGATCAATCTGCCCGATAACGTAAACGCCCTGTCACTGGCCACAGAACGCACTGTTGCTCTTGATACCACCGAAGGCCAAGACCTGTTCGACAGCGGTGAAAGCCGCCAGCAGGCCCGCGAAACCCTCCTGCACCGGCTGCGGGCCCGCCTGGGGCAGGACAGCATCCAGGGCCCCGGTCGGCGCCCGGACCCGCGTCCGGAGCGCTGTGCCCACTGGCAGCCCGCCCGGCAACGGGGCACCAGCACCCCCCCGCGTTCAGGCCCGGCACGCCCCTTCTGGCTCCAGCAGCCCCCACAGCCACTGAAGCGGCCCCCGCTCCGCTGGCTCAACGGCCCCGAGCGCATCCAGGGCGGCTGGTGGGACGGCAACTACGTGCGTCGCGACTACTACATCGCCCTGCTGGACAATGGCCAGCGTGCCTGGCTGTTCCGCAACCGGCAGAATCAGTGGTTCATCCATGGATGGTTCGGATGACGGTGGATTACGCCGAGCTTCACTGCATCAGCAACTTCAGCTTCCTGCGCGGCGCCTCGCATCCGGAGGAGCTGGTCGAGGAGGCCGAGCGGCTGGGCTACCAGGCCCTGGCGCTGACCGATGAATGCTCCCTGGCCGGCGTCGTCCGGGCCCATGCCAGGGCCCGTTCACTGGCGCTGACCCTGCTGGTCGGCAGTGAGTTCCGGCTGCAGGACCTGCCCGGCACCCTGGTGCTGATCGCCCGGGACCGCCAGGGGTATGCCGCGCTCAGCCAGCTCATCACCCGCGGGCGCCGGCGCAGTGACAAGGGTCACTACCAGCTCTGGTGCGAGGATCTGGAACTGTGCCACGGCCAGTGCCTGGCCCTGTGGCGCCCCGGGTTCAGCCGCGCGGATACGGAGCACGGCCAGCAACTCATGGCGCTGTTCCCCGGTCTGCGGCTGATGGCCGAGCGCCCGCTGGCCCAGAACGACCGCCAGCGCCTGAACTGGCTGAAACAGCTCTCCGCCCGCCTCGGCAGCCCGGTGGTGGCCACTGGCGGCGTCCTGATGCACCGGCGCCGGCGCAAGCCCCTGCAGGACCTGGTGACCGCCATCCGCCTGGGCCGCCCCCTGCCGGAGGCCGCCGACCACCTTCAGGGCAACGCCGAGGCCTACCTGCGCCCGCGTGAGCGCCTGGCACGCCTGTTCCCGCCCGCCTGGATCAGTGAAACACTGAAGCTGGTCCGGGAATGCCGCTTCAGTCTGGATGAACTGCGCTACGAATACCCCGGCGAGCTGGTTCCCGATGGCCATACACCCACCACCTGGCTGCGGGAACTGGTGGAACAGGGCCGTCACTGGCGCTTTCCGGAAGGTGCGCCAGACGCCATTGGCCAGCAGTTGGAGCATGAGCTCGAGCTGATCGAGTCCCTGGGCTACGAGCCCTTCTTCCTGACCATCCACGATGTGGTCCGGTTCGCCCGCGAACGCGGCATTCTCTGCCAGGGCCGCGGCTCGGCCGCCAACTCCGTGGTCTGCTACTGCCTGGGCATCACCGAAGTGGACCCCAGGCGGGTCAACCTCCTTCTGGAGCGTTTCATCTCAAAGGAGCGCAACGAGCCCCCGGACATCGACGTGGACTTCGAGCACGAGCGCCGCGAGGAGGTCATCCAGTACATCTACCGCAAGTACGGGCGCGAGCGCGCCGCCCTGGCCGCCACCGTCATCTGCTATCGCCCGCGCAGCGCCCTGCGTGACGCCGGCAAGGCCCTGGGGCTGGACCCGGTCCACATCGAACAGCTGGTCCAGGGCATCGACTGGCGCGACGGCGATGATGACTGGGAGCAGCAGCTGCGCCGCAAGGGCCTGCTGGATGACCAGGGTCCGGCCCGTCACCTGTTGCCGCTGGCGCGGGAGCTCATCGGCTTCCCGCGCCATCTCTCCCAGCATGTGGGGGGGTTCGTCATCGCCTCGGAACGGGTCGCCGACCTGGTGCCGGTGGAGAACGCCGCCATGGCCGGGCGCACCGTTATCCAGTGGGACAAGGACGATCTGGAAGCACTGGGCCTGCTCAAGGTGGACGTGCTCTCCCTGGGCATGCTCACCGTCATCCGCAAGGCCCTGGCGATGGTGGGTGAGCGCGGTGGCCCGGCCAGCCTGGCCGATGTCCCGCCGGAGTGTCCGGAGGTCTACCGCATGCTCCAGCAGGGTCGCAGCATGGGTGTGTTCCAGGTGGAATCCCGGGCCCAGATGAGCATGCTGCCGAGACTGCAGCCTGAATGCTATTACGACCTGGTGGTCGAGGTGGCCATTGTGCGCCCCGGCCCCATCCAGGGAAACATGGTGCATCCCTACCTGCAGCGCCGGAAAGCGCCGGACGATGTGCCCTATGCGGATGACCGCATCCGCGAGGTGCTCGAACCCACACTGGGCGTGCCCATCTTCCAGGAGCAGGTCATCCGGCTCGCCATGGTGGCGGCCGGCTTCAGCGCCGGCGAGGCCGACCAGCTGCGCCGGGCCATGGCCGCCTGGAAGCGCCACGGCGATCTATCCCGGTTCCGGGACAAGCTTATAGATGGCATGAATGATAACGGTTACAGCACTGACTTCGCGGAAGATCTCTACCGCCAGATGAAGGGGTTCGGCGGCTACGGCTTCCCGGAATCCCACGCCGCCAGCTTCGCCCTTCTGGTCTATGTCAGCGCCTGGCTCAAGTGCCATCAGCCCGCGGCCTTTCTCTGCGCCCTGCTCAACAGCCAGCCCATGGGGTTCTACTCACCCTCACAGCTGGTCCAGAACGCCCGGCGCGAAGGCGTCGAGGTCCGGCCCGTGGACATCAACCAGAGCCATGACGCACACCGTCTGGAGGACGACGGTGACGCCCCCGCCGTGCGCCTGGGCCTGCGCCTGATCGATGGCCTCACCCGGGAGGCCGCCCTGCGCGTGATCGAATGCCGCCCCGGGAGCGGCTGCTACACCAGCCTGCCGGAACTGCGCCGGCGCACCGGCCTGGGTCATGCCGACCTGGAAACCCTGGCCGCCAGCGGGGCCCTGCAGCCACTCAGCGGCAACCGCCACCAGGCACGCTGGGATCTGCTGGAACCCGACCACTCACTGCCGCTGGCCGGAGATGATGCGCTGCCGCTGCCGGAATCCCGTTCGCGGATGCCGGAACCCGACGAAACCCAGCGCACCTTCGAGGACTACGCCAGCCTCGGGCTGTCACTGGAACGCCATCCACTGGCCCAGCTGCGGGCGGCGGGCCAGCTCCGCCACTGCCTGCGGGCCGCGGACCTGGAGACCGCCGAAAGCGGCCGCCCCCTGGCCGTCTCGGGGCTGGTTACCGGGCGCCAGCGCCCCGGCTCCGCTGCCGGGGTCACCTTCGTGACCCTTGAGGACGAGACCGGCAACATCAACGTGGTGGTCTGGCCCGACACCGCCCGCTGCCAGCGCCGGCCACTGCTCAACGCCCGGCTGCTGCAGGTGCGGGGCACCCTGGAACGCCATGAGGGCGTCATTCATGTGATCGCGGGCCGTCTCAGCGACCTCAGCCATCTCATTGACAGGCTCAGCGTCAGCAGCCGAGACTTCCGGTAATCCCCCGATCCCGAGAGGCCCCCATGGTCACCGATGCCAACGGCTACAACCCCGCCCAGGACCTGACCCTGATCCTGGCGCACTACCAGCCGTCCTCCGTTGTACACAGCGCCGGTCTCGCCGAACAGTGCCTGGCGCAATGGCCGGAGCGGCCACCGCAGACCGAATGCCTGCGTCTTCCCCCGGAGGACCCCAACAGCGCCTTCCCGCTGCCACGACTGTTCGACCTGGCCCTGGTCACCGATACCCTCGAGGAACTGCCCCAGCACAACGGCCAGCAGCTTCTGGGGCAGCTGCGCAACATGGGTGCCACCCGCATCGCCGTTTTCGTGCGCGACGGCAGCCCCTGGCGCTTCCAGGACTTCATCGGCATGGGCTTCACCCGGCTCTACCATTACGCCGAGCCCGTGAACGCCACCCTGTTCGCCTATGACCTGGATACCTACAATTATGTGCGCGAATGGAACAATCCGGAGAACTGGGCCAACCCCGAGATGTGGGACAAGGCCCGCTGGTAGCACAGGAGGAAAGCAATGGCGGAAAACTGCGTTCTCGCCCGGGTCGAGGGTCGCGTCCAGGGCGTGAGCTTCCGTGACAGCACCCGCATCCAGGCGCAGCGGCTGGGTATTACCGGCTATGCCCGCAACCAGCCCGATGGCAGCGTCGAAGTGCTCGCCTGTGGGGAGGAAAGGGCCGT
>JBNJDI010000071.1:0-11745 GCA_051744725.1 Pseudomonadota bacterium
GCCCGGGCCACCACCTGGAGCCGTGGCTCGTAGCGTTCCGCCTCATGCAGATGCCGGTCGATGTTCTCGACCATCACGATGGTGCCATCCACCATCAGCCCAATGGCGATGGCCAGACCACCCAGGCTCATCAGGTTCGCGGAGATCCCGAACCAGTACATGCCCACAACGGCGAACAGCACCGAGAACGGGATTGCGGCAGCCACCACCACGCTGGGCCGGAACCCGCCCATGAACAGGAAAAGAACCAGCACCACCAGCACAACCCCCTGGAAGAGGGCATCCGAGACCGTATCCACGGCGTTCTGCACGAGGGTCTTCTGCTCGTAATAGGGAACGATCCGCACGCCCTCGGGCAGGCTCTGCTGGATGGCTTCCATGCGCTGTTCCACCCGCTCGATCACCGCCGAGGTGTTGGCGCCAAAGAGCTTGACCACCATCCCCGAGACCACTTCCTTCTCGCCATTGAGGGTCTGCAGGCCCTGGCGGACCTCACCGCCGACCTCAACGCTGGCAATGTCAGCAAGACGCACCGGGGTTCCATCCACCGTCCTGACGGTGATCCGTTCCAGGTCGTCGATGCCCCTGGCCAGACCCTCGGAGCGGATCACGAACTGCTCGCCACCCTCCTCGAGGAACTGCGCGCCCACGTTGAGGTTGCTGGAGCGCACCCGCTCGATGACATTCTGGAGATCCAGGTCATAGCGCTGGAGGGCATCCGGGTTGACGTTCACCTGGTACTGCTTTTTGTGGCCGCCGATCCCCAGAACCTCGGTGACGCCACGCACCGTTTCCATCTTCGGCTTGATCAGCCAGTCCTGGATGGTGCGCAGCTGGGTCAGGCTGTATTCGTCCCTGGGGGCATCCAGGTAGTAGTAAAGAATCAGGCCCTGGCCACTGGCTATGGGGCCCATTTCCGGTTCCCCGAAACCTTCAGGAATGTTCTCCCGGGCCTTCTGCAGGCGTTCGCTGACCAGCTGGCGGGCGTGGTAGATGTCCGTGCCGTCCTCGAAGTAGACGCTGACCACCGAGAGCCCGAAGTTCGAGTTGCTCCGGATTTCCCGCACCTTCGGCAGGCCCGTCATGGCCTGCTCGACGGGGTAGCTCACATAGGTCTCCACCTCCTCGGGCGCAAGGCCGTCAGTGACCGTAAAGACCTGCACCAGCGTCGGCGAGACGTCCGGCACCGCATCCACGGCCAGCTTCTGCCAGCTCCAGATCCCAGTGGCCAGCACCAGCACCCCCAGCAATACCATCAGCAGGCGATTGCGGAGGGCCATGTCCATCAGTCGTTCAATCATGATCGCTCACCTCTGCCTCGGCCGCTTCAATGGGAATGTCCGGCGTGCTCAAGCTGGGCACGCCCGGCCTCGGCCTTGAGGGTGAAGGTGTTGGTCGCGGCGTAGCGCGTGCCGGCGGCCAGCCCCTCACGGACAACCACGCGACCACCGGCACTGTCCCCGGTTGTTACCTCCTGGCGCCGGAAACCGTGATCGGTGCGGACGAAGACATGGGGCCGGTCATCGAGCGTCTGGATGGCGCTGCTGGGCACAACCACATCCGCCTCAAGCTCGCGTACGGTGACCTCGCCGGTCACGAACTGCCCCGGGTACCACTGACCGTCGCTGTTATCCAGCACCACCCGGGCGCTGGCCGAACGGCTGCCCTCGGCCATCCGGGGCGTGATATAGCTGATGGTACCGCTGGCCTGGTGTCCGCCTTCACTGGCGGTCACCTGCACGGTCTGGCCCGGTCGTATCTCATCCAGGCTGCGCGGGAAGACACTGAACGCCGCCCAGACCTGATCGCGGCGGGCAATGATAAACGGCGGATCATCACGATCCGTATCGACACGCTCCCCCCGGGTCAGGTGCTGCTCGATGATGGTGCCGGAGGCCGGTGCCCGGAGTTCATAGCGGGCGAGGCTGCCGCTGCCCTCCGTATCCAGCTCCGCCACTGCCTGTGGGTCCATCCCCAGTGCTTCAAGCCGCCGCCTTGCCAGGGTCATCCGTACCCGGGCTTCCTTCAGCGACTGCCGTGCCCGTTGGAGTTCCGCCTCGGAAACAGCGCGATCCTTCGCCAGCTGCTGTGTGCGTTCGAAATCCGCCTGCTCCAGCTCCAGCCGCGCCTGGCGGGACAGATACTGGGAGCGCGCTTCGGCAAGTTCGGTGCTCGACAGAACCGCCAGGACGTCGCCCTCGTCCACGGTATCACCGCTGTAGTGCCGGACCTTCTCGGCACGGCCCGCCACCCGGGGGGTGACATGGGTCATCAGGGCCTCATCGAACCGGATCTCGCCGGGAAGACCGCGGGTTATGGCCAGCCGGCCCGGCGCAGCCCGGCGAACCTCAATACCGAATTCGCGGATCACCTCATCTTCAAGGGCTATCCCCTCGCCCGAATCGTGATCCCCGTGTTCCCCGTCTCCGCTCTCACCGTGTTTTTCATGATCGCCATGATCCCCGTGGCTTCCATGGCGGTCTTCCGCCCCGTGATCCCCGCAACCAGCAAGGATAAGGACAGGCAACAGCACCGCCGCAAACGCGACGGCACCGGATGGCATAATACGCATGGTCAGGACTCCTGCTTTCACACGCCCGCTGCTGCGGGCGACTGCTCGACGCCTGCACGGACGCGAGCCCGTGCGTGCTCTCAGGTCAGCAGGAAGTGGGGAGGATCGCGGGGCTGGGGCAGACAGTAGCGCGGTGGTGACGGACCGGTACAGCGCTCCCGTGGCTGCCGGATCCTTCGGGAGACCAGCAGCGCCGCAGCAATGAGGAACGCGCCCGCGAGCGGGAGAGGCGGCGTGTCGCCGGGCGTATCCGGAATCAGACCATCCGGGACCAGGTTATGCTGATCCGCGTGCCACACATGGGCGAAATCCCCGTGAACGGCCCCCTGTGCCGCCCCGTCATGATCGCCCAGCACATGATGATGCATGGCCGCGCCCAGAAGCACCTGGGCTACGAGCAGGATCATCAGCGCGGTTACGGCCACACTGCGGTGGCGACACCGGGCATTCAGCCTGTGAAGATGATCCAGCATGGATGGAAACCTGTTACGCGACTGGCGCCGATGCTAGAGGGCCCCCGCGCGGGTTGCAAGGGCTTTCCCCTTGACCGAGGATAACGGCGCCTGTCCCGCATCGGAGCCAGTCGACATGAGCCACAACCACTATGATCACGCGCGAACGGGTGATGGCCGCGTGATCACCGCGATCATCGCCAATCTCGTCCTGACCCTGGGCCAGGTCATTGGCGGCATCCTCTCCGGCAGCCTGGTGCTCATCGCCGATGCCCTGCACAACTTCTCGGACATGGCCTCGATGGTCATTGCCCTGGTGGCGCGGCGCATTGCCCGGCGCCCGGCTGACCCCGCCATGACCTTCGGGTACCGCCGGATCGAAACCGTCGCAGCCCTGGTCAACTACACCTCCCTGATCCTGATCGGGCTCTACCTGGCCTTCGAAGGCGGCATGCGCCTCCTGGATCCGCCAGAAATCGCGGGCGGCGCTGTCATCGCACTGGGCGTGCTGGCCGTGGTGGTGGATACGCTCACCGCGGTGCTGACAGGTTCCATCCGGCACGGCGGCGCCAATATCCGCGCCCTGTTCCTGCACAACCTCAGCGACGCCCTGACCTCGGTAGCCGTGGTCGTCAGCGGTGTGCTCATTGTGCTCTACGACTGGCGCCTGATCGATCCGCTGATCACCCTGCTCATCGCCGCTTACATCCTCTGGCTTTCAGCCACCGAAGTCGGCGGCGTGATCCGGGTCCTGATGCTGGGCAGCCCACCGGACGTTGATACCGGGGCGGTACTGGACTGCATCCGGGGATTCGAGGGTGTGGAGGCCATCCATCATGCCCACTTCTGGCTGATGGAGGAAAGCAGCGCCGCCCTGGACACCCACGTGGTGGTGGCCAACTGGGCATGGCCGGAGCAGCAGGCGCTGAAGGACCGGATCAGGAAGGAACTGGGATCCCGTTTCGGGATCCATCATGCAACGCTGGAGCTGGAACCCTCGAGCGAACAGCACGAGGGCGCCAGTCTCTACGGCCGGGGTTGATCAGCCTTCAAAGAGCATGTCGCAGGAAAGCCCTTCCTTTTCCAGGATTTCGCGCAGGCGGCGCAGGGCCTCGACCTGGATCTGGCGTACCCGCTCGCGGGTCAGGCCGATCTCCGCGCCCACCTGCTCAAGGGTCATGGTCGCGTAGCCACGCAGCCCGAAGCGGCGGCAGAGCACCTCCTGCTGTTTCTCGCTGAGCTGCTCCACCCACTGCCCCAGGCAGCCGTTGATGTTGCTCTCCTGCAGCAGGGCCGCCGGGTCGGCGGAGCCTTCATCCGGCACCGTGTCGAGCAGGGACTTGTCGCCATTGTGCCCGATGGGCGTATCCACGGAGGCGACCCGCTCATTGAGCCCCAGCATCCGCTTCACATCCTTCACCGGCTTCTCGCACTTCTCGGCGATCTCCTCGGCGGAGGGTTCGTGATCCAGCTGCTGGCTGAGCTCGCGCGATGCCCGCAGGTACAGGTTGAGCTCCTTCACCACATGGATGGGAAGGCGGATGGTGCGGGTCTGGTTCATGATGGCCCGCTCAATGGTCTGGCGGATCCACCAGGTGGCGTAGGTGGAGAACCGGAAGCCGCGCTCCGGATCGAATTTCTCCACGGCCCGGATCAGACCCAGGTTGCCCTCCTCGATCAGATCCAGAAGCGTCAGGCCGCGGTTGACGTAACGCCGGGCGATCTTGACCACCAGGCGCAGGTTGCTTTCGATCATGCGGCGGCGGCCGCTTTCGTCGCCATCACGGGCGAGCCGCGCGTAGTGCTTTTCCTCTTCCGGTGTGAGCAGCGGTGAAAACCCGATCTCGTTGAGATAGAGCTGTGTGGCATCCGCCTGCTGCTGGCGGCTGGTATAGCTGTATCGCGATGTCCTGGCACGGGCCTGTTCCAGCGCCTCTGCATCCCCGTCCAGCTTTGTCGCTTCCTCGTTGGCGGCCACGGCCTCTTCCGGATCCATCACCGTCTCTTCAGCCGATGCGTCGAGCGTTGCTTCCTGAACTATCTCTTCCGACATAGCCTTCACCCTGCGTTAACTGATCTACCCCTTGAACGCTTCCGGCCTTGTTCGACTTCTTATGGGCCGCAAGCCCCGGATCAGCGACGCGGAAGGTACTGCATCGGGTCCACCGGATCGCCCTGTCTCCGTACCTCGAAGTGGAGCATGATCCTGTCTGCGCCCGATTCCCCCATCTCGGCGATGGTATCGCCCTGCCCAACGTCCTGACCCTCTTCCACCAGGATCTTCCGGTTGTGGGCATAGGCGCTGAGAAAGGTTTCGCTGTGGTTCACGATGATGAGGTTGCCGTAACCCAGCAACCCCTTCCCGGCGTAAACCACGCTGCCATCCGCAGCCGCCTTGACGGGGTCTCCCGCGTCACCTCCGATATCAACACCTTTGTTCACATCGGAGCCGTCGGATGAATATTTCGCAATAATCGGGCCAGAATGGGGCCATGCCCAATCGATTTCGGATGACGCTTCATCAGATGCCTGTAACGCATTGTTACTCCGGGATCCCTTGGATGAGCTCTGTGACCCTTCTGTGGTTTGCTCCGCTGGCTCGGATGCTCTTCCCGATGACGATGAGGCGGTTCTCGACGAGGTGGAGGACTCCGAGCCACCCCCTGAGCGCCTGAAGTCATCCGGCGCCTCGACGTCAAACCGGATTACCTGACCGGGGCGGATCTCATAGGGAGGCTCTATATCGTTGGCAGCCGCGAGTCTGCGGTAATTCCAGCCATAGCGCATGGCGATGCTGTAGAGGGTTTCACCTTCGGAGACACGGTGATGCCCCCAGTTCACCCTGGGATTGTAACCACTGTCGAGGAGCAGGTCCGTGGAGTTACAGCCACCGATCAGAAGCAATACCACAACGGCCAGAAGCGGTTTTCGGATTGTTCGAATCCTGGTTACCGCCTGGCTCTGTACAGTCTGTCTGACCGTTTTGAACCCCATCCGCAATAGAACTTTCCGTTATTGATATTATGCTCTTATTCTTAATAATTCCGAAACATTCATGAGACGCTCAGGAAACGCGGGTAAATCACTCTTTTATCTGGATAATTTTCAACCAGATTTCGGTTACTCACCCATCCCGATCTGTTACCTGTGGGAACACTTCACGTAACAGATCACACAAAGGCCGTGCGCTACTTCCGGCCACTGCGTGACCCGTTTCCAGTGTATGCACGGCGCAGCCAGGCGGCCAGTTACCACTTGCTGCCATGCGCACCACCCAGCCATTCAACCAGCAGGATCAGCCCCAGCCCCACCCCCGCCAGTGCCAGCACTGTCCCGGTCTGGGGAGCACTGCCCACCAGCACCGCATAGTCCCAGGGCGCCAGATTCTCATACAGCAGCGGCTCGGCTTCCCCGCCGGAGCCGGTATGCCACGCCACCGCGCGCTTCCAGGGCCACAGGTTGGTGAGCGAACCGAGCATGAAACCGGTCAGAACCGCCAGTGTCACACTGGGAAAACGGGCCAGAGTCGCCGCCACCAGACGCGCCATGGCGATCAGCCCCAGCCCGCAGCCGGCGGCGAAAACCGCCAGTGTCGCCACAGCCGGCTCACGGATGGCATCGAGAATGGGTTCATAGAGCCCGAACAGAAGCAGAATGAAACTGCCGGAAATACCGGGGAGCACCATGGCCGAAATGGCCACGAAACCGGCCCCGAAAGCGATCAGCGGCGTCAGCGCCAGTGTTGCGGGCGTAAGTTGACCAATGCCCCAGGCCGCAACGGTTCCCAGCCCCAGCCCCAGAGCGGCCGCCAGTGACCAGTGCGGGACCTGTCGCCCCACATGGATCACCGCACCAATGATCAGGCCGGAGAAAAAGGCCCGGACCAGCATCGGATGCTCATCCAGCAGCGTCCCGATGCCGTGTGCCAGGGTCACAATGCTGAAAAGGACGCCACTCAGAAGCAGCAGCAGGAAGGTCGCGTCCGTGGTCTGCCAGGCCCGCCCCAGACTGCGTTCGCGCACCAGGGTCAGCGCGGCTGCGGGGATATTGCCAAGCGCCGCCAGAAGCCGCTGATAGATGCCGGTGATCAGCGCCATGGTGCCGCCGGATACCCCTGGCACGATATCCGCAGCCCCCATGAGACACCCTCTTGCCACAATGCCGGGGGCGGACTGGGTGTGGGCGCGGCTCATCGCACCACGCCGCCGAGAACGGGCACGAAGCGCACCGGCTCAATCTCCCGCCGCTCGAATTCGTCCCCGTTACGGGTAATCAGGGTCAGCATCTGGGTCTCGCGCCCCAGTGGCGCCACAATGCTGCCACCGTCCGCCAGCTGGTCGTACAGCGCCGCCGGTATGTCTCCGGGCGCTGCCGTCAGGATCATGCCATCAAAAGGCGCGGCTTCCGGCCAGCCCTGGCTGCCATCGCCCAGGCGCAGGAAGACATTGCGGTAGCCCAGCCGCTGCAGCCGTTCCCGGGCCTGGCGGTGGAGGCCACCGATGCGCTCGATGCTGTACACCTCCTTGCCAAGATAGGCCAGGATGGCCGCCTGATAGCCGGAACCGGTGCCCAGCTCCAGGATGCGGGTGGCGCCGGCCGCCAGCAGCATCTCGGTCATGCGCGCGACCACGTAGGGCTGGGACAGGGTCTGCTGGTAGCCAATGGGCAGCGCCGTATCCTCGTAGGCACGGTGTGACAGCGCCTCATCCAGGAAGATGTGCCGGGGCACATTCGCAATGGCGTCCAGCACTTCCACACGCTGTATGCCTTCGTCACTGAGACGCTCCACCAGCCGCATGCGGGTGCGCTGGGAGGTCATGCCGATCCCCTGGAGTTCGGTATTCATTCAGAGTCCGTCTTTCAGCCAGTCATTCAGGTTCTGGAACGTATCATAGTGCGTCATGTCCACCTTCACCGGTGTGATGGACACGCAGCCCTCACGGATGGCGTGGAAGTCCGTCCCCGGGCCGGCATCATCCTCATCCCCGGCGGCACCGATCCACATCCGCTCGCGGCCGCGCGGGCACTGCACCCGCTGGGGCAGCTCACCCCGGCCACGGTGGCCCAGGCGTGTGATCTGGAAGCCCCTGAGTTCGCTCCAATCGACGTCCGGCACATTCACGTTGAGCACCGTTCTGGGCGGCACCGCCAGCGGATCCGGGCGCAGCAGCAGGCTGCGGACCACCCGTGCCGCCGTGTCGAAGCGCCAGTTACCCCGGTTGGCCAGCGAAACCGCAATCGGCGGGTGCTGCAGCAGGCGCCCTTCCACCGCGGCGGCCACTGTCCCCGAATAGAGGATGTCATCGCCCAGGTTGGAATGGGTGTTGATGCCGGAGATGACCCGGTCGAACTCAATCCCGAACATGTCCCCGATGCCCAGATGGACGCAGTCCGTGGGTGTGCCGTCGATGGCCGTGAACCCACCCGGCACCTCGGTGGCGGACAGCGGGCGCGTCAGGGTCAGTGCGTTGCTGGCACCGGAGTGGTCGCGGTCGGGGGCGGCAACGCGCACCTCCCCCAGGTCCTTCAGGGCGTCGTAGAGCGCCTTGAGCCCCGGGGAATAGACACCGTCGTCATTGGAAAGCAGCAGTTTCATGGCGTTCGGGAACCGTCCTCCAGATCCAGAATCTCAGTCAGTACCACCGTGGCAAAGCCACCGGCGGGCAGGAAGAAATCAAACACGGCACTGTCGCCTTCCTGCTCCAGAGCGCAGTCTAGCGGTTTCAGCGCAAGGCTGCGACGTGCCGGGCGCATGCGCGTGGTACGCAACAGCGCCATAAACCCGGGATACTGCCCGGCAAAGGCCAGCTCCGCCTCTGCCAGGTCTCCTTCGGCACCACAGCTGTCGTCACCGAACATCGGCCCTGAGGGGAAGGATTCCGGGTCCCCCGCACGCTGTTCCCGCCAGTCTCCGGCGGCCAGGCGCTCTGCCAGCCATTCATTGAACAGCCAGCTGCGCACGGCGGACAGCAGCATGCCGGAACGGGCCCGTTCACGCGGACGCTTCAGCTTTTGCGGGTCCAGCTGCGCGGCCGCCTCCAGGTTGGCCCCGTCACGCCCGAAGCGCTGGGGTCCAAAGTAGTTCGGGCAGCCGTTGTTGGCCAGCTCCTGCCAGCGCGCGGCCAGGGCGGCGCTGTGCGCCTCAAGGTCACGTACGCGGATCCGGAAGCGATTGCCGGCAAGTTCACCGGTGCGCAGCTTGCGCCCATGCCGCTCCACGGACAGGACCCGCCACTGCACGGACACAGCTTGCAGAAAGTCATCCGTTTTCCCGGGCGGACAGGGCAGACTGAACCATTGGCGGGTCAGCGCATGGCGATCCTTGCGGCCCGCATAGCCCACCGCCGCCGGAGCGCAGCCACAGAGGCGCGCAAGTCCTCTGGCGACCCAGTCGGTGTTGTCACCGCACTTCTCAAGCTGGATGAGAAGGTGCTCTCCCTCACCGTCGGGGCGCCACCCCAGGGCCTCAGTCACCTCGAAATCCCCGGGTTGCACACGGATGCGGCCGGTTCCGGCAGGCTCACCCCCGGCCCGTGGCCAGGCCAGCCGCAAGCCCGTCACGAGCCCCCGCCACTGCGGCGGCTTTCAACCAGACAGACCGCCTGGGCCGCAATGCCCTCGGCGCGCCCGACGAACCCCAGCCGTTCGGTGGTGGTGGCTTTCACGCTGATCCGTTCCGGGTTCACCGCCAGGTCTTCGGCGATATTATGGCGCATGGCGTCCACATGGGGTGCCATCTTCGGCGCCTGGGCCATCACGGTGGCATCGATATTGACCAGCTGGTAGCCCTGCATCCGCACCTGCCGGTAGACCTCGCGCAGCAGCGCGCGGCTGTCCGCATCCCGCCAGCGCTGTTCGGTATCGGGGAACCAGTGGCCGATATCACCCAGGGCTATGGCGCCCAGCAGGGCATCACTCACAGTGTGCAGCAGCACGTCCCCGTCCGAGTGTGCCCTCAGGCCCTGGTCATGGGGAATCACCACGCCACCAATGCGGATGTGGTCGCCTTCCTCAAAGGCGTGGACGTCGAACCCCTGCCCGACTCGAATCATATTCCGGCCCCTCCGGCCTGTTGCTGTTGTTCGATCAGCCATGCCGCCATGGCCAGATCCCCCGGGTGGGTCACCTTGATATTGTCCGTCCGGCCGGGCACCACCAGCGGCTTCAGCCCCAGGTATTCCACGGCCGAGGCTTCATCCGTTACCGGCGCCCCGTCCTCCGCCGCCCTGACCAGGGCGCGCTCCAGCACACCACCCGGGAACAGCTGGGGGGTCTGGGCCCGCCAGAGACGGCTCCGGTTGCGGGTAGCCAGTACATGGCCGGTCCCATCCACTTCCTTGACCGTGTCCGTAACCGCCTGGCCCAGAAGCCCGCCGGCCTCGCTGCTGCCCGCGCCTTCCATGAGGGCATTGATATCCCCCCCTGTGATGCAGGGGCGGGCGGCATCGTGCACCAGCACGGGGTGCTCCGCCGGAAGCGCCAGGGCCTGCAGGGCGTTCAGCACCGACTCCGCGCGGGTGGCGCCGCCAGTGCAGGTATGGACGGAGCCTGCCGCCGCGCTGCGGGTGTACGCCCACCAGCCATCACCGGCCCCGAGCGCCACCATGAGGGTTGCTTCCGGCACTGCCCGGGCCAGCCGTTCCAGGGTGACGTCGATCAGAAAGGCGTTACCGAGATACTGGTACTGCTTGGGGCGATCGCCCCCGACGCGGGCACCAATGCCCGCGGCAGGGACAACAATGGCTGGGGGGAGGCCGTCAGAGGCGGCATCGGTCGGCATGGACAGGATTCAGGGCTCCACGACCAGAAAGAAGGTCTCATCCTCGCCGATCATGCCGAGGTTGCCACGGGCGCGCTCCTCCACCGCACGGGTGCCGTCGCCCAGGTTGTTCACCTCGGCGAACAGTTCCTCGTTGCGGTGGCGGAGCCCGGCATTGATGCTCTTCTGCTCATCGATCTGCTCCTGCAGGGCCCAGGCATGGGGCAGGCTGTTCTCACCCGCCCAGAGCCGGACCTGCAGCAGCAGTGTCAGCACGGCCATAATGCCCCACAACCATTTCATGAACGACGCTCCCTGGCGGGTCAGGCGCCCCTTCAGGCTCCCTGACCCTTGATTTCGGTCAGGCCGCGGTATTCGGCCCGATCCCCGAGCTGTTCTTCGATCCGCAACAACTGATTGTATTTCGCTACCCGATCGGAACGACAGAGGGACCCGGTCTTGATCTGCCCGGCGCTGGTCGCCACCGCCAGATCCGCGATGGTGGTGTCCTCGGTCTCGCCCGAACGATGCGAGATAACCGCAGTATAGCCCGCATCCTGCGCCATGCGAATGGCGTCCAGGGTTTCACTGAGGCTGCCGATCTGGTTGAACTTCACAAGAATGGAATTCGCAACGCCCTTGTCGATGCCCTCTTTCAGGATCCGGGTGTTGGTGACGAACAGGTCGTCCCCCACCAGCTGGACCTTGCTGCCCAGGCGATCGGTCAACGTCTTCCAGCCGTCCCAGTCGCCTTCGTCCATGCCGTCTTCGATGGAGACGATGGGGAAGCGGTCACAGAGGCCGGCCAGGTAGTCGCTGAACTCGGCGGCGTTGTACTGCTTGCCCTCGCCTTTCAGGTCGTAGACGCCGTCGCTGTAGAACTCGGAGGAGGCGCAGTCGAGTGCCAGTGTGACGTCCTTGCCGAGCGTGTAGCCGGCGCCTTCCACGGCTTCGCGGATGGC
>JBNJDI010000072.1:0-11729 GCA_051744725.1 Pseudomonadota bacterium
AGCTTGCCGGTCTCCACGTCCACGGCGATCGCGAAACCGCGATGCACCCACCAGCCGTGGAATTCCGGGTTGATCCAGCGGTGCGGGTCCTCTCCGCGGCCGTCGGACAGGCGCCCCATTTCCAGATACAGCCGGTCGAGGTGCGGTACCAGCACCAGTGACAGCGGGTCCAGGTCCAGACTCCACTGGCTGACCACCCCGGCGTAGAGATAGGCGGAATTCAGGGACTGCCCCTCAAACTCCATCACCACCTGATTGTCCCGAGAGGCCCAGCGCACCAGTTGCAGCAGGTAGGCGGGGTCCGTGTACGCCCACATGGAGAGCGCGCGGGTGGACTGGCAGGCGGGATTGTTGCCCTGACCCAGGCCCAGCGGCAGACCCAGGGCGCTGATCAGGCCGCCCATCAGGTAGACGCCGGGTTCGTGGGCGTCGCCATAGAGCCCGGTCAGCAGTGCGCGCACATCCGCGTGGATGGGCGTTTTCATCTGGCGCCAGAGGGCGGCGGCAATGCTGTCCTGGTAGAGGATGCCCCGCTCCAGCAGGCAGGCAAGCCCATAGAGGGCATGACAGTTCTCCGGAAAGAGGCTGTAACGGGCCAGGTCCATCATGAAACCGCGATAGCACAGCAGGCAGTCCCTGCCAGTACTGCTCAACCCCAGGCAGCGGGCGACCATCTCGGCATCGTCCTGCTCCAGGGCATAGCGCAGAAAGGTCGCATGGTAGGGAGAGACCAGTCCGGTATCATGCATGGCGCGGGAAAAGCTGGCGGCTTCGGCATCCAGTGCCATGTTATCAAGACCGCGCACGCGCTCTTCGTACACGGCCAGTCCGGGATCCTCGCGGGAATGCTGGGTGGGTCCGTAAAGCGCGCTCACCAGCTGCTCGGCGCCGCGTGCCGTGGTGCCCAGGCTCACTTCCGGGTCGAACAGACAGACCGCGATGCGGTCGATCATCTGGCGGATGTTGTCCACCTGTATCGGCCGCTGGCGCAGAAGGCGCCAGACTTCAGCCACCACATGGTCCAGGATGCTGTCGAAGCCGATGTGCTCGGCCACGAACCCCAGATGATGGTCAAGCATGCGCTGGATGCCCGCCGGGCGGTTACGCGCGGCCTCATCACGGATGCCGAACAGCGACTGCAGGTTGAAGGCCAGCACCTGGGTCAGGAAGTGTTCCGCCTGTTCGGCGGACAGCCGCGGGTGGAACCAGCTGCCATTGGCCACGGCCAGCATGCGCAGTTCACTCAGACACTCCAGCGCGATCAGCCGGGCATCGCCCTCGGCGAAGGTGGAGGGCACGAAGCGTGCCTGGAGGGAATCCGGCAGCTCCCAGTCGCTGCCCACAAACAGCCCTGCCTGTTCCAGCCGCGGGGCACGCTCGAACAGCAGCGCCGGCCCTTCCGGCAGGCCCAGCAGCTTGCGGGCCTGGTCCAGGACCGGGCCCACATGATTGACCCTGGCGTGGGATGGGGCCTTCTCCAGGCTCGCCATCGCGTTATCAAGACTGCTGACAATAAGGCTGGCATCAGGGCCCGGCGTGGCCCCGGCGTATTGAGCGGGTTCAGACATGCGTTTGGTTCCGGCCATAGATTCCTGCCGCCCAGTTTCCCCGCATTGGCACAGGATGCAAGCCTTTTAGGTTTCAGGCGGCGATCAGCCATACCAGTACCAGCAGCACCAGCGCAATCCCCAGAAGCCACCCGGGATGCGGCCACCACCCCGGCTCAGGCTCGGCGACCCGTGCTTCCAGGTGCTCACGCAGCAGCGTCACATTCCGATTGTTGGCACGGTAGAACACATCGAACACATCGCCGGCAACCGGCAGGGTTCCTCCGATGGCATCCACCAGGCCATTGCCCAGCATGCGCAGCTGCAGCGAGCGTGGCGCCCCGATCCGGCGGGCCTGCTGGATCAGGTACAGCGACAGGACCAGCCCGGCGAAATCCCCGATCCCCGGAATCAGGCCCATCAGGGGACCGATGCCGAAGCGGATGCCGGTGAAGGGAATCCGGAAACGGGAGTCCGTCAGCCGGGCAAACCGCTCCAGCCGTGCCAGTGTCGCACGTTCGTTCTCGGGGTCTCGGGCAGGAATCTCACTCATAACGGAAGCAGCCTATACCTCCTTCGGGTAGCTGACAATCCAGCCTCCGTCCATTACCCTTCGCGGCGTCGGAACCCAAGGATACCTGCGTTCATGATGCTGCTGTCGATTGTCACACTGCCTCTCATCGGGGCACTGCTTACGCCGCTGGTCGCGCGGCGCTCGACAGCGATCCTGCCTGCCCTCATTGCCGGAACCATTGGTATCACCGTGGTCAGCATGCTGCTGAGCCAGGCCATGGACGTCCTTGGCGGGTCCATCCTCATCGAACACTACCCCTGGCTGCCCGGAATCGGCCTCTCGCCGGCCTTCCGGCTGGATGCGCTGGGACTTTTCTTCGCGCTCATCATCGCCGGCATGGGCCTGCTGATCACGCTCTATGCCCATTTCTATTTCGCCGGCAAGCACGGGGCGGTGCGCTTCCATTCGCTGATGCTGGCCTTCATGGGCGCCATGCTGGGCATCGTGACCTCCGAGAACCTGCTGTTCATGCTGGTGTTCTGGGAGATGACCAGCCTGGTCTCCTTTGTACTCATCGGCTTCCACCAGGACGAACGCCCGGCCCGCCGCGGCGCGCGCATGACCCTGGTGATCACCGGCGGGGGCGGGCTGGCCCTGATGGCGGGCGTACTGCTGATCGGTAACAGCGTGGGCAGCTTCCGGCTGAGTGACATCCTGGCGCCGGAAGCGGCACTGACCTCGGACCCGCTCTACCCCTGGATGCTGGGTCTGGTGCTGATCGGGGCCATGACCAAGTCCGCCCAGTTCCCGTTCCACCTCTGGCTGCCGAATGCCATGACGGCGCCCACACCGGTGTCCGCCTACCTGCATTCGGCCACCATGGTGAAGGCCGGCATCTTCCTGCTCGCCCGGCTCAATCCCGCCCTGGGCGACACGGACGTCTGGCTCTACAGCATCTCAACCGCGGGCATGGCGACACTGCTGGCCGGCGCCTTCATCGCCATGTTCAAGCATGACACCAAGGAGCTTCTGGCCTACTCCACCGTCAGCCATCTCGGGCTGATCACCCTTCTGGTGGGGCTGAGCACACGCATGGCAATGGTGGCCGCGCTCTTCCACCTGCTCAACCATGCCCTGTTCAAGGCACCGCTGTTCATGATGGCCGGCGCCGTCCAGAAGGCAACCGGCACCCGGGACATGCGCCGCATCAATGGCCTGTGGCGCACACTTCCGGCCCTGACGGTGATCAGCGCCGTGGCTGCGGCCTCCATGGCCGGGCTGCCTGTGCTCGGCGGTTACCTGAGCAAGAAGATGTTCTTCATCGAGAGCATGAACGCATCCGTGGTTCCGCCCCTGCAGTGGCTCACACCGGCTCTGGCCGCCATTGCAGGCCTGTTCTCCGCCGCCTATTCCTTCCGCATCTTCCACAACGTGTTCTTCAACGGCCAACCGCGGGATCTGCCTGTCTGGCCCCCGAAAAACCCCGGGGTGGGCATCCAGGTCCCGGCTGCCGTGCTGGCGCTGGCGGTGGTGCTGGTAAGCTGGCATGCGGAGTCGGTGGTCCATGGTGTCATCGGCCCCGTCGCTTCCGCGGCCGCAGGCAGCGCCCTGCCCGACTACGACATGCACCAGCTGCACCACATCGGCACCGCCTTCTTCATGAGCCTGGCGGCCATGCTCGGCGGCCTGCTCCTCTATATGGCACGGGAACCGCTGTTCCGGCTGTACGACCAGCTGCCTCCGGCCGATGCCCGTGAGATCTTTGAATGGCTGATGACCCGCGCCGGCGGCAACGCGGAACGGCTGGTGCACGCACTGGAGAACGGCTCGGTCCAGCGTTACATCGCCCTGATCATCCTCTCGACCATTGTGCTCGCCGGCCCGGTGCTTCTCTCCGGCATCCAGTGGCACGGCGGCGAGGCCCTGACGCCCGTGGACCCACTGACCGGCCTGGGTCTGGTGCTGTTGATGGCCACCGCTGTAGGAGTGGTGCTCGGCCACCACCAGCGCCTGTTCGCCCTGCTGCTGCTTGGCAGCGCGGGGCTCTTCGTCACGCTCACCTTTGCCCGTTTCTCCGCGCCGGACCTGGCCCTGACCCAGCTCTCGGTGGAGGTCATGGCGGTGATCATCATGATGCTGGCCCTGTCCTTCCTGCCCCAGACCACGCCCCGGGAATCCAGCGGCTTCCGCAAGGGCCGCGACCTGGGGGTTGCCGCTCTGGGGGGGCTCGGGGTGGGCCTGGTGTCCTTTGCGATCATGACCCGCCCCCACAGCAGCATCGCGGACTTCTTCCTGAGTCAGAGCAAGCCCGGGGGCGGCGGCAGCAACGTGGTCAACGTGATTCTGGTGGACTTCCGCGGCTTCGATACCCTGGGCGAGATCACGGTGCTGGGGATCGCGGCCGTGGCGGTCTTCGCCCTGACCCGCAACCTCCAGCTCAAGGACCGCATCCCACAGGAGCGGGACCAGTACTGGGCCTCCAACCCCCATCCACTGATCCTGCGCACCATGGCGCGGCCGATCCTGCCCATCGCCCTGATGGTCTCGGCCTACATCTTCCTGCGCGGGCACAACATGCCAGGCGGCGGTTTCATCGCCGGGCTGATCACGGCGGTCGCGCTGTCACTGCAGTACATGGCCGGCAGCCTGGCCTGGGCCCACGAGCGCATGCTCACGCCCTTCCGGCCCCTGATCGGGGTGGGGCTGCTGCTGGCCTGCGGTACCGGGCTGGGCAGCCTGCTGTTCGGCGAGGCCTTCCTCAGCTCCTGGTTCGGGCACTATGAACTGCCGCTTCTGGGGCACCTGGAGCTGGCCACCGCGCTGCTGTTCGATCTGGGCGTCTTCACCACCGTGGTCGGGGCCACGCTGCTGATCCTGGCCAACCTGGGCAAACTCATGACCGTGCACGGCCCCGGCAAGGAGATCGGATAGATGGAAGCACTCTACGCCATCGCTGTCGGCGTGCTCACCGCCTGCGGCATCTACCTGGTGCTGCGGGGGCGCACTTTCCCGGTCATCATGGGGCTGACCCTGCTTTCCCATGGTGTGAACCTCTTCCTGTTCGCAAGCGGTCGACTGGCGCTGGCAGCCCCGGCGGTCATCGGCGAATCCGCTGATCCCACGGATCCGCTGCCCCAGGCGCTGGTCCTGACGGCCATCGTGATCAGCTTCGCCATGACGGCGTTCGTGGTGGTGCTCGCCCTGCGCGCCGCGGTGGAGCTGCGCAATGACCACGTTGACGGCGTGGACCCGGAAGAGGACTGGCGCCCATGAATCACCTGCCAGTTCTACCCATAGTGCTGCCGCTGGTCACAGGCGCGCTGCTGATCACACTGCCGCGCCTCAGCCTGAACACTGAGCGCATCATCAGCCTTGGTGCCACTGTCGCCAGTCTCGGGCTGGTGCTCTGGCTGGGCAGCACGGTTCTGGAACAGGGGCGACTGGTGTACGCACTCGGCGGCTGGGCGCCGCCTTTCGGGATCGTGCTGGTACCCGACCGGCTGAGCGTACTGATGCTGGTGCTCACCGCCAGCCTCGCACTGCCGGCACTCATCTATGCCTGCCGGGGTGATGACGATGCCGGGGCGCATTTCCACGCCCTCTTCCAGTTCCAGCTGATGGGGCTCAATGGCGCTTTCCTGACCGGCGACATCTTCAACCTCTTTGTCTTTTTCGAGGTGCTGCTGATCGCCTCCTACGCCCTGCTTCTGCACGGCGGCGGCAGCGCCCGCAGCCGGGCCGGGCTGCACTACGTGATCATCAACCTGATCGGCTCGGCGCTTTTCCTGCTGGCTCTGGGCATGCTCTATGGCCTGACGGGCACCCTGAACATGGCGGACCTGGCCGTGCGCATCAGCACCGCCCCAGCCGCGGACCAGCCCCTGTTGCAGGCCGCCTCGCTGGTGCTGCTGGTGGTCTTCGGGGTCAAGGCGGCACTGCTGCCGCTGCTGTTCTGGCTGCCGCGTGCCTACACCGCGGCCGCCGCGCCGGTAGCGGCGCTGTTTGCGGTCATGACCAAGGTCGGCCTGTACGCCATGATCCGTGTCTTCCCCCTGGTGTTCGCTCTGGATCAGCCGCTGGCGGCCCTGACCGCCTGGCAGTGGCTCTGGCCCCTGGCACTGGCCACCCTGGCGCTGGGCGGCATCGGGGTTCTGGGCGCCACCAGCCTGCGCAACATGACCGCCTATATGGTCATCGTCTCCACCGGTACCCTGATGGCGATCATTGCCCTGGGCAGTACCGAGGCCCTCGCCGCCGGACTCTTCTATCTGGTCAGCACCACGCTGCTGACCGGGGGGTTCTTCCTGTTCGCGGATCTCATCGCCCGCCAGCGCGGTCCAGCCGGGGACTACATGGTGGTCACGGCGGCCATGAAGGACCGGCGCACCCTGGGCATCCTGTTCTTCTTTGGCGCCGTGGCGCTGGCCGGACTCCCGCCGTTCAGCGGTTTCGTCAGCAAGGCCTGGATGCTGCAGGCGAGCCTCGCGGCAGGTGCCGCCAGGGTTTTCTGGCCACTGCTTCTGGGGGCGGGCTTCCTGATGCTGATTGCACTGAGCCGGGCCGGCAGCAAGTTCTTCTGGCGCCAGTCACCGGAGCGGGATCATGATATGAGGGCCGACCGCGTGCGGCTGGCCTGTGTGATCGTTCTGGTGGGTGCGGGACTGGTACTGAGCCTCGGCGCAGCGCCACTGATGGACTACACCCGATCTGTAGCGGCACAGCTGATGGCCCCCGGTGACTACGTGGGGGCGGTCCATGAGGCCGGGCTCAACCTGAGGGGAGGGCACTGAGATGACACTGATGCCGCAGCTTACCCACTGGTGGCCGAGGCCCCACTTTTCGCTGTTCCTGCTGGTGCTCTGGCTTCTTCTGGTCAATTCCGTCAGCCCGGGGCAGGTGCTGCTCGGGGCGGCGCTGGGCTGGCTGATCCCCTTCTCAACCCAGCAGTTCTGGCCGGAGCGCCCGCATCTGCACAACCCGGGCCGCATGCTGCTGTACATGCTGCGGCTGCTGGTGGACATACTGCGCTCAAACCTGACCGTGGCGCGACTGATCCTGCGCGATCCCGAAACGCTGACGCCGGGATTCGTGCGCTACCCCCTGTCGCTCACCAACGAGTTCGCCATCACCATGCTGGCCAGCAGCATCTCGCTGACGCCAGGCACGGTCTCTGCCGGCCTGAGCCCGGATCGGGCTTACCTGCTGGTGCATGTTCTGCACCTGGACGATGAGGATGAGCTCATCGAGCAGATCCGCGAGCGCTACGAGACACCGCTCAGGGAGATCCTGGAATGACCGCCACCGTACTGCCCATCGCCCTTGCGCTGTTCAGTCTCAGTTTGCTGCTGAACCTGTACCGGCTGCTGCGCGGGCCGGACATCATTGACCGGATCCTCGCCCTGGACACCCTCAACGTCAATGCCATTGCCGTCATCGTGCTGGGTGGCATCTATATGGACTCGTCGCTGATCTTCGAGGCGGCGCTGCTGATCGCGCTTATGGGCTTTGTGGGTACGGTGGCCATGACGAAATACCTGGTACGCGGGGACGTGATCGAATGACGGACGGAAGCATGGCACTGCCCTTCTGGCTGGATGCACTGATCGCGCTGCTGCTGCTCGGCGGCGCGCTGGTGGCCCTGCTGGGCTCCATCGGGCTGGCGCGCATGCCGGATTTCTACATGCGCCTGCACGGCCCCACCAAGGCCAGCACCCTGGGCGTGGGGGCAACCCTGCTGGGTTCCATGATCTGGTTCGGCGTGGGCCACGAAGGCCTGAGCGTTCAGGAGATCCTGATCACGGTCTTCCTGTTCGCCACGGCCCCGGTCAGCGCCCACATGATGGCCCGGGCCGCGCTGCACCGGCGGGTCGCCTGCCGGGAGCGCACACACGGGGAGCCCTGGGATGAGATGGATCGACTGCCGGGCTACGCGGAATCCTCGTCGTCCTCCGACAGCCAGCGGTAGAGCGTCCGGCGGTTGACGCCCAGAATGCGCGCGGCCTGGCGTTTGTTGCCCTCCACCTGCGCCAGGACATGTTCCACATACCGTTGCTGGAGTGTCTCCAGGGTCGGCAGCGGCTCTCCCGGCGCAAGGAGTCCATCCCCGTCCGCGCCGTCCGCCGGCTCCAGGGGCGACGGGGCGGCACCGCTGGCTTCCCGCACCCGTGGTGGCAGATGCTCCGGCAGGATACGCTCGCCGTTGCAGAAGGTCACCGCCCGTTCAACCACGTTGGCCAGCTCACGGATGTTGCCGGGGTAGTCGTAGGCGCGCAGGCAGGCCAGGGCGGCGTCATCAAATCTCAGATCCCCGCGCTCGCTGCGCCGCAGTGAGGCCTCCAGAAAGAACATGGCCAGCCGCTCGATGTCATCAGAGCGCTCACGCAGCGGCGGCACATCCAGTGCCAGCGCTTCCAGCCGGTAGTACAGATCCTCGCGGAAGTCACCGCTGGCCACGCGTGCCTGCAGATTCTGGTGGGTGGCGGCGATCACCCGCACGTCCACGCTCTGCTCCGTATCCGATCCCACGGGCCGGATGGTGCCCTCCTGGAGCGCGCGCAGCAGCTTGGCCTGCAGCGCCAGCGGCATTTCCGCGATCTCATCCAGCAGCAGCGTGCCGCCGTCCGCCTGCCCGAACAGGCCTGTCCGCGCCCGGTCCGCGCCCGTAAAAGCCCCCCTGGCATGGCCGAAGAATTCGCTTTCCATGAGATCCGCTGGAATGCCGGCACAGTTGACCGCCACAAAAGGCTGCTCCGCCCGCGGGCTCTCCGCGTGAATGGCCCGGGCCACCAGCTCCTTGCCCACCCCACTTTCCCCCAGCACCAGGACCGGCATGGCCCCGGTGGCGACCTGCCGGATCTGATCGTACAGGCGGTGCATGGGGGCACTGCCGCCAATGATCCCGTGGAAGCCGGCAACGTCCCCGCTGGAGCGGTAGGCATCCACCTCGCGCCGCAGTGCCCGCTGCTCCAGCAGACGCCGGAGCATCAGAAGCAGGTGATCCATGGACAGGGGCTTGGTCAGGAACTCATCCGCACCGGCCTTGAGGGCATCCACTGCCTGATCCACGGTGCCGAAGGCGGTGATCAGCACGAAAAGGGGGGGTTGCGACAGGGTCTGGGTCTCGCGCAGTACGGCCATGCCATCGCTGTCCGGCAGACGCAGATCGGAGACCACCAGGTCCGGTGTCCCATCATGGCAGAGCTGGAGGCCCTCATCCGCCCGCTGCGCGGTGACCACCTCGTAGCCTTCCCCCTCGAGCTCTTCCCGCAGCAGATCCAGCAGGCTCGAATCGTCCTCGATCACAAGGATACGCACGCTCATGGGGTTTCACCTCCTTCAGATTCCCTGCCCACCGGCCACTGCAATACCACGGCACAGCCATTCCAGCGACTGGTTCCGATGATGATGCCCCCCGCGTGCTCCTGCATGACGCTGCGCACCACGGCCAGCCCCAGGCCGGTGCCCTCCCCGGCCGCACGGGTGGTGTGAAAGGGCTCAAGCACGGATTCACGATCACCGGGCGGGATGCCGGGGCCATCATCCTCCACGGTAACGGCAATGGCCTGGGGCCCCCTCCGGACGCTGAGCATGACCCGGGAGCCGGCCGCCAGAAAGGCATTGCGCAGCAGATTGGAGACCGCCAGCTCACAGCGTGTGCGGTCGCCATTGATCACCGCGTCCGGGTCCCCGTTGTCGATCTCCAGGGTGACGCCGTCAGGCGCATCACCATGGGCATCCAGCACCCCGGTCACCAGCTCCGCGGTGGTGAAACGGCCCTCGGCGGCATTGGGGGAATGCCGGAAGCAGTCCAACAGCTGCTGCACGATCCGGGTCATGCGCTGGACCTGGTGGCGTATGTCACCGAGGTTGCGCTGGCTGCGCTCATCCCCGGTACGGCGCTCCAGCATGCGGGCACGGCCGTCGATGACACTCAGCGGCGCACCGAGTTCATGGGCGACACCGCCGGCCACCCGACCGATCATGGCCATCTTCTCCTGGTGCTGCAGGCGTTGGTTCAGACGCGTCTCCCGTGCTTTCTGGTCAATGATTTCCTGTTCCGCCGCCTCGATGCTGTCGAGCATCTCATTGAGTGCCGCCGCCAGCTGGCGCGTTTCCCGTGGCCCCCGGAGCGGGGCCCGGATGCGCCGGTCGCCGCCCTGGACCCGCGCCATGACGCTCGACAGCCGGCCGACGTGGCGACCCACGCCGCCATAGTGCCCACCGATCGCCACCAACAGGATGGCGCCGGCGGTCAGCGACCAGATCCACCAGGCGTTGTTGCGCAGATCGGCCAGCCGCTGATCGAAATCGCTGCGCTGCCGGGTGATCTGCAGCAGCCCGATGATGCGGCCATCCTCACTGAACAGCGGCGTGAAGTGGGAAAACACGTCCTCGCCCTCAATCTCGCGGTAGGTTCCCAGCTCATCGCCCTGGGCCACCGCGTCCGCCGCGCTGCGGCTGTCACTCAGATCCCGGTCCACGATGCCCACCTGTGACACACGGTCGCCACGCTGATCGTAGACGGAGGCCCCGTAGACACGGCCCACGCTGAAAATGGAAGTGGTGATGTCGTTGACCTGGACGTAGTCCCCGTTCTGGAGCGCCCGGGAAAGCGGATAACGGGTTGCCTGTGCCAGCAGCGCCAGATCCTGCTTGAGACGCTCCTCATCATGGGACTGGATCACGCCCAACCCCCAGTAGACCGCAAGACCACTGACCAGCAGCAGCGGCAGGACCACCGCGAGGATCAGCGTGAACTGGAGACCGGGTAGATGCAGACGTTTCATGGAGCACTTCCTGAACATGGGAGGCATAATGTCACACAGCTTTGCCCCATGTGTCATTATGTCACACTCCCAGGCTCCGACTCCCATGGCGTTTTTTTAACAGAGCACCCGCAAGTAATTAAGAAAAAGCAATTTCCCGGCTGCAGTGATGTCTGGCACAGCTCCTGCAGGCAGCTCCCGTGAATCCAAGCAACGGAGACTTCCATAATGATTCGAATCACCAGTCTTGCACTTGCACTGGCTCTCGGCCTGACCGGCGCCCAGGCCCTGGCCCAGGACTACGGTAGCGGCGAGGAAGGCCAGCAGGATCCGGGGATGGAGCAGTCCCAGCAGCCCGCGGACTTCTCGGACGAAGAGCTGCAGCAGTTCGTCAATCTCCAGGACAGCATTGGCGAGATCCGCGAGGAATACGTCTCCCAGATCGAAGCGGCGGAATCCGAGGACAAGGCCCGCCAGCTGCAACAGGAAGCCCAGTCCGAAATGGTCAGTGCCATTGAGGATGCCGGCATGTCCGTTCAGGAGTACAACGCCATTGCCGTGGCCTACAACTCCAACCCGGACATCCAGGAACGTGTGGACGAAATGGCCGATGAGTGAGCCTGTCCGCGCTGTCATGAACGCCTCCTCCGGGAGGCGTTTTTATTTAACACCTGTTCATCCTGTGCCGTTCTGGCACAGCAGTTGATTCCTTCAGGGTGTCGCACCACACAATCCGTTACCTTGAGGAGGTATTACCATGAAACTGAAGACTCTCACTGCAGCCGTCGTATTCGCACTCAGCACTGCTGGAATGTCCGCGGTAGCCCAGGACTACAGCAGCGGCAGCGGCTCCGAAGGTCAGGAGCAGAGCCAGGGCCAGCAGCAACAGGGTCAAGGCCAGGG
>JBNJDI010000073.1:0-11673 GCA_051744725.1 Pseudomonadota bacterium
CGGGTACCCAGGCGTCCTGGAAGATCAGCTCCGACGTGTTGGAGCCGCGCATGCCCAGCTTGTCCAGCTTGGGACCATGGGTGAAGCCCGGTGTATCGCGCTCAACCAGGAAGGCGGTGATGCCTTTGGCTTCCTTCTCCGGATCGGTCTTGGCGTAGATCACGTAGACGTCGGCGTCCGGGCCGTTGGTGATCCACATCTTGGCGCCGTTGAGCCGGTAGCCATCGCCATCGCGGGTGGCGCGCAGCTTCATGCTCACGACGTCCGAGCCGGCATTGGGTTCGCTCATGGCCAGTGCGCCCACGTGTTCGCCGGTCATCAGCTTCGGCAGGCAGGTCGCCTTCTGCTCGGCACTGCCGTTGCGGAAGATCTGGTTGACGCAGAGGTTGGAGTGGGCGCCGTAACTCAAACCCACGGAACCGGAGGCGCGGCTGATCTCTTCCATGGCAATGGTGTGGGCAAGGTAGCCCATGCCCGTGCCACCGTCGGCTTCCGAGACGGTCATGCCGAGCAGTCCCATGTCACCCAACTTGGGCCAGAGATCCCGGGGAAAGGCGTTGTCGCTGTCGATGGCCGCCGCCCGCGGGGCGATTTCGCCCTGGGCGAACTGGCGCACCTGGTCCTGGAGCATGGCGGTGGTGTCGTCGAGGTTGAAGTTGAGGCCGGGGTAGGTCATGGGGGCGCTCCGTTGAATTGTTATTGGTTATGGCGTCATGGCGTTGAGGCAGCGCTTCTCTGCTTCGTCGAGTTCCACCTGCATCAGCTGGAGCTCGCGCATCTGTTCGTTCAGCTGTTCACGTCGTTCCCGAATTTTGCTCAGTAACGCATTGAGCTGTCGTTCGTTTCCGGACTCGGGGTCGTACATTTCGATGATGTCCCGGGATTCGGCCAGGCTGAAGCCCAGGCGCTTGCCGCGCAGGATAAGCTTGAGCTTGACCCTGTCGGCGTCGCTGTAGATCCGCTGCTGGCCCTCGCGGCGGGGGTCGAGGAGGCCGGCCTCCTCATAGAAGCGGATGGTGCGGGTGGTGATGTCGAACTCCCGCGCCAGGTCGCTGATGGTGTAGGTGGTCTGGGTTGCAGCAGTCATGCCGGGCTCCATCATGTTTAACGTTGACGTTAACGTAAACCTTAAGGCGGCCGCAATTGATTAAGGGGGAAGGGCGGAATCAGTTACCTGTGACGTTGAGCATCCGATTGCGCAGATGACGCCACTGGTCGACCTCGTCGGCACTGCCGACACGCCGGTCCGAGCGTTCGTCCCGGCTCAGCCAGAGGTCCGTGCCGTTGAAACTGTAGACCGGCTTGAGGTCCTGGCGCTGGGAGGCGGGCTGGATCGGGTTGACCAGGTTGTCGAGGATCATGGGCTCAGCACCGGCCTCGGGGTACCAGGCCAGCACCATGTGGGCCTGTTCCAGGTGGATGGCATCCACATAGGTGATGCGCAGGCGTTCTTCGGGCACGCCCATGGCGCGCAGGGTCATGTACTTGGCGTTGGCGAACTCCTCGCAGTCACCGGCATTGGTGGCCAGGAATTCGACCGGTGTGGCCCAGTAGTCCTGCCGCCCCCAGTGCGCCTGGTCGGTGACGAAATCCCTTTGGTTGAAAAAGCGGTTCACCACCTGGACCTGCCGGGCTTCATGGGCCTCCCCGTGCTCGGCCACGAGCTGCTCCCAGGCCGTCAGCCGCGCGCGGGCATCAGCGCCGAATTCGCGCTCGACGTGCGCGAGCAGATCCTTTCCAAGGTCGATGCCGTGGGCCAGGCCCGCGAACAGAAACACCATTAATGCAGCCAGGCGCATGGGCGGTTTACCCGGTCAGTTGCTCAGGCGTTCGCGGAGTTCTTCCAGCCGGCCCCGGACATCCGAACTGGAGCGCTCACTGGGCGTGGAGGTGTCCGTAGCGGCGTCATCCGCCGCATCCGTGGCATCACTGCTCTCTTCGGCCGGTGACTGCTGGTTGCCATTCAGGGCCAGCCTGCCCCCCTCGCTCTCGGGGAAAGTGAGGGTTTCCAGGGCACCGGCACGTTCAATGACGATGCGGCGCTGGCGCACTTCCCGCAGGCTCGCATCGCCGGGCAGGGAATCGCCGACGCGATAGACCTCGGTTTCTCCATCGGGTCCCTCCACCAGGGCACTGTCGCGGTTTTCCGTATTGCCGGCCATTATGCCCCTCAGCATAAGCTGGAGGTTGGTTTCGGGGAGGGTTTCCGCACGTTCAACGGACTCCGTGGCGTCCTCGCCCGGCGTCCCGAAAAAGGCCAGTTCTTCAAGCTCCGGCGCTTGGCCTTTGCCGCCATCACTGCTGTCCCGCGTGCTGTTCTTTCCGGCCTCTGCCTGCGGCGTCTCGGAAATCCGGTCAGCCACGCGTACTCCCTGCCAGCCAATCGCGGCCGCAATGGCCACAGCAAGCGTCGCTGCTGTGATCACGGGCATGGCATTGATGCGTTTTTCCATGGACAATCAGCCCTTTCCGGTGGCCGGGAATGATGGTTGCCTTCATTATCCCGGGATACTAACGTAACCACAAACCAACCGCGCACGGTTTGCGACATGGGCGAAACCCTGAACGAGACCCGCTCCAAGGACGCCAGACTGCCCTTCAGTTTTGCCCGGCGCAATGGCGTTGTGCTGACCCCGGACGACCAGGGTGAACTGGAGCTTCTGGTACGACCCGGTGCCTCGGCACGGGCCATTGCCGAGGCCACGCGGCTGAGTCGTGGCCGTGCGCGCATCCGGGAAATGGAGGCGGAGGCGTTTGATGAGGCGCTGACCCGCGCCTACCAGAACGATTCCGAGGAAGCCATGCAGATGGTGGAGGGCATCGGCGAGGACATGGACCTTGCCAGCCTGGCGGAGTCGGTTCCCGAGACCGAGGACCTGATGGAGCAGGAGGATGATGCCCCGGTCATCCGCCTGATCAACGCCATCCTGACCGAAGCCATCAAGAGTGGCGCCTCCGACATCCATATCGAAACCTACGAGAAGCGCCTGGTCGTGCGCTTCCGGGTGGACGGCGTCCTGCGGGAGGTCGTGCAGCCCAAGCGGGCACTGGCGCCGCTGCTGGTCTCGCGCATCAAGGTCATGGCGCGACTGGACATCGCGGAGAAACGGGTTCCCCAGGACGGGCGCATCTCGCTGCGCGTGGCCGGCCGCGAAGTGGACATCCGTGTATCCACCATGCCTTCATCCAATGGCGAGCGTGTGGTGCTGCGGCTTCTGGACAAGGAGGCGGGACTGCTGGACCTGGACTCCATCGGCATGGCCGAACGTGACCTGGTCCTCCTCAAGGACCTGGTCAACCGCCCCTACGGCATTCTTCTTGTTACCGGGCCAACGGGCTCCGGTAAGACCACCACGCTCTATGGCGCGCTGACCGAAATCAACGACCGGTCGCGCAACATCCTCACCGTTGAGGATCCGATTGAGTACAACCTTCCGGGCATTGGCCAGACCCAGGTCAACCCCAAGGTGGAGATGACCTTTGCCCGGGGGCTCCGGGCCATCCTGAGACAGGATCCGGATGTGGTCATGATTGGTGAGATCCGGGACCTTGAGACCGCGGAGATCGCGGTCCAGGCCAGTCTCACCGGCCACCTGGTGCTCTCCACCCTGCACACCAATACCGCGACCGGGGCCATCACGCGTCTGATCGACATGGGCGTCGAGCCCTTCCTGATCTCCTCCAGCCTTGCCGGCATTGTGGCCCAGCGCCTGGTGCGGGTGCTGTGCCCGGAATGCCGCAAACCCTATACGCCGGATGCCACCGAATGCCGCTTCCTTGGTGCTGACCCTGACAACCCACCCACCATCTACCATCACGGCGGCTGTGACGCCTGCAACCAGCTGGGTTACCGGGGTCGCATGGGGATCTATGAGGTGATCGGTATCGACGAAGGGCTGCGAACCCTGATCCATGACCGTGCCGCTGAGCATACCCTTGAACAGGCGGCACGCGAGCGTGGCCCCAGTATCCATGCCGATGGCGTCGCCAAGATCCTGGAGGGCACCACCACGGTGGAGGAAGTGCTGCGGGTGACACACCGGGGATGATCCATGGCGGCATTTGAATTCAAGGCGCTCGATACGCGCGGCAAGCAGAAGAAGGGCGTTCTGGAAGCCGACAGCGCGCGCGCCGTGCGCCAGCAGCTGCGCGACCGTGGCTGGGCACCGCTGGAGGTATCGCCGACCCGGGAGCGCCAGCAGCGTTCCGGGTTCACTCTGGGCCGTGGCCTGTCGGCGGCCGACCTGGCGCTGGTGACACGCCAGCTCGCCACACTGATCCAGTCCGGCATTCCAGTGGAACAGGCCCTTTCCGCCATTGCCAACCAGGCGGACAGGCCGCGCATCAAGAGCATGATGCTGGCCATCCGCGCCAAGGTTCTGGAAGGCCACACACTGGCAAGCAGCCTGAGCGAGTTTCCTTCAGCCTTTCCCCATCTGTACCGCGCCACCGTCGCCGCAGGCGAGCACGCCGGGCACATGGACCTGGTCCTCAACCGTCTGGCGGACTATACCGAGGCCCGCCAGGAGGCCCGCCAGAAGATCCAGTTGGCCGCCATCTACCCGGTGATCCTGACGTTCGTGGCCATCGCCATCGTGATCTTCCTGCTGACCTATGTGGTACCGGACATCATTGAGGTGTTCGTGCGCAGCGGCCAGGAGCTGCCGGCGCTGACCGAGGGGCTGCTGGCCGTGAGCAGTTTCTTTGTGGACTGGGGCTGGCTTCTGCTGGTATTACTGGTAGCCGCGGGCATCGGGTTCCGCCTGGCGCTGCGGCGCCCGTCCTTCCGGCTCAGGGTGCATCGCCAGCTGCTTCACATTCCCTTTGTTTCCCGGCTTGTTCGTGGTCTGAACACGTCCCGTTTCGCAAGTACTGTGAGCATCCTCACAACCAGTGGTGTTCCGTTGGTGGAGGCAATGCGTATCGCCGGCGAAGTGTTGTCCAATGAGTATCTGAAGGAACGGATCCGGGAGGCGACCCAGTCCGTGAGCGAGGGTGGGTCGCTGAAAAATGCCCTGGAGAATACCGGGTATTTCCCGCCGATGATGATTCATATGATTGGCAGTGGGGAGGCCAGCGGCGAACTGGACCGGATGCTGGAACGCACCGCCACGCATCAGGAGAACGACCTGCAGAGCAAGATCTCCGCGCTCGTCGGGCTGTTCGAGCCGTTGATGCTGCTGGTGATGGGTGGGGTGGTACTGATCATCGTACTGGCGATCATGCTGCCGATCATGAACATGAGCCAACTGATGGGTTGAGACGTTGATGACAATGAAACATGCAAACCGCGGTCGTGGTTTCACGCTGATTGAGATCATGGTGGTAATGGTGATCCTGGGGCTCCTGGTCGCGCTGGTGGCGCCGAACATCATGGGCCGTGGCGATGAGGCCCGCGTGACGGCCGCCGAGGCACAGCTGCGCAATATCAGCAGCGCCCTGGACCTGTACCGGCTGGACAACAGCCAGTACCCCTCCACGGAGCAGGGACTGGATGCACTGGTCGAGAAGCCGAGCGGCTCGCCCGAGCCCTCGAACTGGAACCCGGAGGGCTACATGAACGCCATTCCCAAGGATCCCTGGGGCAATGAATACCAGTATGTCCAGCCGGGCTCCGAGGGCCCCTACGACCTCTACTCCTTTGGTGCGGATGGCCGCGAGGGTGGCGAAGGCGTGAATGCGGACATCAGCGTCTGGGACGTGGAAGAGTAAGCCCGGCATGGGGCGCCGGCGTTCTGTGGGGTTCACGCTCATCGAGCTGATGGTGGTGCTGGTCGTGGTTGGTCTGCTGATCAGCCTGGTCGGACTCAGCATTGGCGGTGGCGGCGAACGGCGGGAACTCGAGGAGATGACCCGCAGCCTCTATCTCAGGATGCAGGCGGCCTCTGAGGAGGCCGTCATGACCAACCGGGAGATCGGCGTCCGCTTTGAGGAAGACCGCTATGGCTTTGTCCAGCTGGATCGCGACCAGGCCCAGTGGGCGCGGCTTCCGCATGGCGGCCTCACCGGCGCCAGCATTCCGGAATGGGTCGAGCTGGAGCTGATCACCGACGGTGGCGAGGCGGATGCGCTGGAAACCCAGGACGAAGACCAGCCGGAACCGGACCTGGTGTTTTTCTCCTCCGGCGAGTCCACCGCCTTCGACCTCTACCTCTGGTGGGACGGCGCCGATGATGGAAGCGCCCAGCTTCTGACCAGTGACGGCGCCACCGGGGTGGAGTGGCTTCAGCCCGGTGACCAGGACTACAGGGAGCGCCTGTAATGCCCGGAACGCCGGCCCGCGCTCGCGGTTTCACCCTCATGGAGGTGATGATCGCCCTGATGATCTTCGGCCTGCTGGCGGCCACCCTGCAGCAGGTCGCCTCCGGCTACATGAACAATTACCGGCGGATTGAGAGCCAGACCATGGCCTCCTGGATCGCCCAGAACCGCCTTACGGAGATGCGCCTCCAGGATCAGATGCCCGCCACCGGTGAATCCGACGATGAGGTGGAATTCGGCGGCCACGAATGGGAGGTGGAGACGGCGGTCAGCGACACCGAGGATCCGGCCATACGGCGGGTGGAGATGACGCTTTCCCGCGTGGACCAGAGGGGTGACCCCGTGCAGCAGCAGGTTTTCACAGGCTTTCTGGGGCAGCGCAACCGATGAGAAGTACGCACCCGGAAAACGGCTTCACGCTGCTTGAGGTTCTGATTGCGGTGTTCATCACCAGCATGATCTCGCTGGGGGTATGGCAGGTCATGAACACCCTGATGGATTCCCGGGAAGGCATCGAAAGGGTCTCCGGGGCCTTCCGCGACGTACAGAAAACCGTGTCCCTGCTGGAACGGGATCTGCTTCAGGCGGTCAAACGTCCCGTGAAGGATGCCTACGGCGAGCGCCTGCCCGCGCTGACCAGCCGTATCAGTGACGCGGAGCTGGAGCTGACGCGTCAGGGCTGGCGCAACCCTCTGGGGGACAAACGCAGTGAACTCCAGCGCGTGGCCTGGGAATACGACGAAATGGAGGAGCGCCTGATCCGGCGCTACTGGCCGGTTCTGGACCGCGCCCAGAACACGCGCAGCCGCGAGCAGGCGCTGCTTGAAAACGTGGAATCCCTGGAGGTTCAGTTCCGCGATGCCAACGGCCAGTGGCTCAGCCAGTGGCCGGGTGACAGTGGCGACAGCAGCGGATTTGCCGAAGCCGAGGGCACCGAGGTTCTGCGGATGCCCATGCCGCGCGCGGTGGAAGTGGTCATCGAGCATGAGCGCTTTGGCACCCTGCGGCGGGTGGTCGCACTGGGTGAACCCATGGCGATGGAGACACGGGGTCCGGACGGGAGCAGTCAGGAGAATGAGGGCGACGAGGGCAGTCAGAACGGGGAGGACGCCGAATGAGATCCCGCCGTCTCGAACGGCATCGTGGTGTGGCGCTGATCATCGTCCTGATGGCCTTCGCGCTCGGCTCGATCCTGGCCTCGGGCATGCTGACCCGCCAGAGCGTAATGATCCGGGGCGCCACCACCTACCTGGCCCAGAATGACGCCCGCAGCCTGGCGCTGGGCGCAGAGGCTTTTGCCCGCCAGTTCCTGGCAAGGGATCTTGAGGGCGGTGGCAATACCCCGGAGGAGAACCAGGACAGCAGCCAGGGCACTGATCAGGACCAGGAAGGAACCGCGACCCGCCGCGAAGTGGACCATCCCGGAGAGGAATGGGCACGGGCGGCGCTTGCGCTGCCGGTGGACAAGGGGGTCATTGAAGCCCAGATCAACGACCTGCAGGGCCGGCTCAACCTCAATGCCCTGACGGAGGTGGACGGCAGCATCAATGAGCTCCAGCGCAACCGGCTGCAGCGGCTCCTGCGCGTTCTCGAGATCCGGGACGTGAGACCGGAAACCTTCGTGGACTGGATGGATGCGGATGACGAGCGCACCGGTGCGGCGGGCGCCGAGGACAGTGACTACATGCTTCTCGACCCACCCTACCGGGCGGCTGACCAGCCCTTTGTCAGCGTCACCGAAGTGCGGCTTCTGGATGGCATGACCGAAGCGGCCTATCAGCGCCTGCGGCCGCACATCACGGCACTGCCGAACCGGGATGGCACGCTCAACGTCAACTTTGCCTCGACCGCCGTGCTACGCTCACTGCACGACCGCATCAGCCAGGGGCAGGCGGAAAGCATCCAGAAAACGCTCAGGGAATCTCCGGCTGAAAGTGTGGAGGCGTTTCTTGCCCTGCCGGAGTTTGCCGGGCTGGGGCTGGAGTCGGACGGGCTCGGGGTGAGCACAGACTTCTTCGAGATCGCCGCAAGGGTCAGCGTCAGTGGTACAGTGTATCGGCTGGTATCGAAGGCCCAGCGAACCCAAGATGGCAGCATACGGATTCTGTCCCGGGATACCGGCAGAAGCCAGCTGATCACGAAGGAACAGGTGCAGGCGTCCGAATAGGCGCCTGTGAACAGGGTCAGAAAAGACGGATGATATGGCCTATCAACTCTACATAAGGGCAGGTTCGGGCGCCGGTGAGGATTCCGATGCCGAGGGTTTCGACTGGGTGCTCATGGATGCGTCCGGCAACCTCGATGGCGAAGGGCAGGGCGACTCAAGGGACAACCTGGAGGCACGGCTCGAAGCCATTGGCGCGGAAGCAATAGAGATCACCGGCATCATTCCAGCACTGGATGTCACGCCCTGTGCCGCCCATATCCCCGGCCGCCAGAAACGCATGATCCGCCAGGCACTGCCTTTCGCGGTGGAGGAGCAGCTTGCTCAGGACATTGATTCGGTCCATCTTGCCCTGGGCTCCCAGATACGCAATGAATGGCGGGTTGCGGCCATTGACCGTGAGCGGATGGATGCCTATGCCGCGTGGTTCAACACCTTCGGGTACCCGGTGCGGGCCATCCATGCGGACGCGATGCTGCTGCCGGCCGGCCAGCACCAGTGGACCATCCTGGTTGAGGACAGCCAGGCACTGATCCAGGAGCACGACAGCGGCTGGTATGAGGTGCCCGTTGAGGGGCTCTCGGTATTCCTGGATTCGCTGATTGAGGCCCACGGCGCCGAGACGCCACCGGGTGCGCGGGTCCTGGCGACACCTTATGCCGCGGAGCAGCACCGGATGGCCCTGGCATCGCTGGAGCAGCACCCGGATGCCCTGATCCACGTGGAAACCCTGGAAAAGGCGCCCTTGCGCCTGATGGTCGAAAGCCTGGTGGCGGGGCATGCGGACGCGATCAACCTGTGCCAGGGCGATTACGCACCCACCTCCAGTGGGCACTCGCCCCTGCGGCGCTGGCGGCCCGTGGCCATTGTGGCGGCGATTGGCATTGTCGCGCAGCTCGGTTTCATGGTGGCGGAGGGCGTCTATTACCGGAACCAGGCGCAGCGGTTTGATGAGCAGGCGGTTGCGATCTACCGCGAGTACTTTCCCGATGACAGCCGTACCCATGCCGACAACCTGAGGCGCGTGACCAAGGGCAAAATCCGAGCAGCCCGCGACGGCGGTTCCGGTGGCGACTTCCTGGCGATGCTGAGAGCCACAGGGCAACAGTACCAGGGGCTTGATGACCCGGAGAGCCTGCGCTTTGACACCATCCAGTTCAGCCGCAGCCGGGGAGAACTGCGTATTGAGCTGCGCGGCGAGAGCTTTGCCCAGCTCGATGCCATGCGCAACGGACTCAGTGGCTCCGGCTTCAGTGCCCGCATCGGCTCCGTGGTGAACAATGAAGACGGCACCGAAGCCCGGCTCACGGTCAGGCAGGGAGGTTGAGGCAGATGCTTGAGACCATCCGCAGGATCCCGGCGATGCGCTCCGCCATCGCCCAGTATGATCACCTGAGTCACCGTGACAGACGCGCCCTCCAGATCATGGTCGCCGCCCTGTTGGTGGCCCTCCTGTATCTCGTGCTATGGCGGCCCATTATTGAGTTCCGCAGCGAGGGCTATGAGCGCATGCAGCAGGCCCGCGAACAGGTGGCCTGGATCAGTTCCCGGGAACAGGAGCTCGAGCGCATCTCAGAGGCGAACGAGGCCGGGCAGGGCGGCTCGCTCGGCGATGCGGACCTGCTCAAGACGGTGACCGATTCAGCGGATCGCTCCGGGCTCCCGCTGCAGCGCTTTGAACCCAGCGGTGATGATGCCATGCGGCTCTGGCTTGAAGCCGTGCCCTTCACGGACCTGACCCAGTGGCTCGGCCATCTCCAGAATGAGTATGGACTGGCCGTGGATCAGGCCTCGCTCGACAGAACTGACGAACCCGGTCTGGTGGATGCCCGCCTGACCCTTGAACCCTGACGCGGAGGTAAGAGTGTCGCAACCCCTTGATTATGATCTTGTTGTCATTGGAGCCGGCTCCGGTGGTGTCCGGCTCGCACGCATGGCGTCCCAGGCGGGAGCCCGCGTGGCCATTGTCGAATCCGCAGACCTCGGGGGCACCTGCGTCAATGTGGGATGCGTGCCGAAAAAGCTCTTCGTCTATGGCGCCCATGTGCGTGAGGACATCGAGGATGCCAGGGGTTACGGGTTCAATGTGGCGGATGAATCGATCCGTTTTGACTGGGCCACACTGCGGGACAACAAGACCAGTGAAATACGCCGCCTCAACGACATCTACCGCCGCCTGATCGACAACGCCGGCGTGACCCTGATCGAGGGCACGGCGCACATCGAGGATGCCGGCACGATCAGCGTCGACGGAACCCCCGTGACAACGGAACGGATTGCCATCGCCACCGGCAGCAAACCCGTGGTGCCCGAGATCCCCGGCAGCGAACACGCGCTGATCTCCGACCACATGTTCTATCTGGACAACCTTCCGGAAACCGCAACGGTCTGGGGCGGTGGCTATATTGCCGTGGAGTTTGCCGGCATCCTGGCAGGGCTCGGCGTCCGGACCACGCTGATCTATCGCGGGGAGCTGTTCCTGCGCGGCTTTGACGGTGATATCCGCGATCACGTCGCGCAGGAGATGGCCCGCAAGGGGATCGACCTGCGTTTCAACACCAATATTGAATCCATCACGAAATCCGGTGATGACTATGAACTGGCGCTGACAGACGGCACCACCCATCGTACGGGACTGGTTCTGGCCGCCACCGGCCGCGTGCCGCGCACCAATGATCTCGGCCTGGAGACCCTGGGCGTGGAAACAGACGACAGCGGCGCCATCATTACCGACGACCAGTTCCGCACCAGTGTGCCGGGCGTCCACGCACTGGGCGATGTGATCGGAACGCCACAGCTCACCCCGGTCGCCATCGAGCAGGCCATGGTCATGGTGGATCAGCTCTATGGTACCGGGCTCAAGCGCATGGATTACACCAATATCCCCACAGCGGTGTTCTGTCAGCCGCCGATCGGCACGGTGGGGCTGACCGAGGAGGAGGCCCGTGAAGCCGGCCATTCCGTCACGATCTACCGCACCTCCTTCCGCCCGATGAAGCACACCCTGTCCGGGCGCGAGGAAAAGGCGCTGATGAAACTTGTGGTGGATCCGGATACGGATCGCGTGCTTGGCGCGCACATGGTCGGCCCCGAGGCGGGCGAGATGATGCAGGGGATTGCCGTGGCACTGAAGGCCGGCGCCACCAAGGCGGTCTTCGATGCCACCGTCGGCATCCATCCCACCTCTGCGGAAGAGTTCGTGACCATGCGTGAACCGGTCAGCGACTGATACTGCGCCTAGAGGGGTA
>JBNJDI010000074.1:0-11598 GCA_051744725.1 Pseudomonadota bacterium
ATTGATGACAAATTAATTTTGCTTAACGGCAAATCCTGATCTACCCTCTTAGCATCCTCGCCCAAGTGGGTGCAGAGACCGGAAAACTGGGGGGCGCATGGAAGGAAATGCGTCACCTGGAAGTGAACCAGAAGAAACAGAGAGGATGATGACCATGAAAAAGAAGATCCTGGCCCTTGCGGTTAGTGGTGGTCTGGCAGCGGCACCCATGGGTGCGATGGCGGCGCCGGAAGTCTATGGCCTGATTGATATTGGCGTTGAGCATTACACCGACAGTGATGGCGTGGGCGATCAGCTGTTTGAGGGGCTTGAGTCGCCCGACGGTAACAGTGACAACCGTGACTTTACCCTTTCGAACGGCATGCAGTCCCGTATTGGCGTGCGTGGTTCTGAGGATCTGGGCGTTGCCGGGCTGACAGCTTCCTACAACATGGAATTCTCAGTTGATGTTCTCAGTGAAGGCGGCGGTGCCACAGACAGTGCGCTGGGCACCCGTCTCGGCTGGGCTGCGCTCGGTGGCGACTGGGGTAAGGTGAAAGTTGGCTCCCAGTGGCAGGCACTGTATGAGTTCGGCGGCTGGAACACGCATCGGACTGACGTGCACGGTTACGGCTCCTATTACTACACCACTGGCAACCTGAGCAATTCCCAGGCATTCGGTTTCCGCCAGGACAGCGCCATCAGTTATGAGTTTGGCAGTGCCTGGGGCCACTCGGATCCCTTTGCTGCACAGGTTACTCTCGGAATCGGTGAAGGTCAGGATTCTATCGGGGGCGAGTACTTTGACGCCGCAGATCCCGGTGATCCGGACGACCTTTCGACCCTGGGGGACAACAGCGAATCCATAGAAAATGGTGAAGGCATCTCGTCACTCCAGGCTGCAGTTCAATATAGTTTTGACGATGTATTGAGTGTGAATGCTGTCTTTGCAACAGAATTCAACGATTATGATCGCAGCGTTTATGAAGAAGCGGTTGTATCTGAGACTGATTTCAGGGATTACAGCTACACTCTGGAAGATGCGCGAGATGATGCTGCCGCCGCGAATGCGGAACCCAAACTTTATAACGTGGGGGCGCGCTGGAATCTCACTGAAGACTTTGAGCTTGCAGCCAACTATACGCAGGTTGACCTCGATAATGGCTCCAGCGATGACACAGTCGACAGCATCGCGCTGGCATCCTTCATGGATTTCGGTAACGGCCTGACAGGTCACCTGGGTGTTGCTCAGGCGTCTGACGACCGTGACACAGTGGCGGATATGGATCTGAACGTGTACGGCTATGTTAAGCAGGCACTGTCCGATCGCACCAACATCCGCCTTGAGCTTGAAACGGCTGATTACGATGATTCCGTGGATAGCGACAACGATCCGGTATCTGGCGGTACAGCCACAGTTGCCTTGGTCGCCCTGCAGCACAACTTCTGATCATCGGATCGGAAGCAACTGCAGCAAAAAACGGCACCCCTCGGGGTGCCGTTTTTCGTTGTGGCCCCGGTGGCCTTGGAACATCGCCCCTTCGTACCCATCTCCTGTGTAAAGCCATCAACAGGAGAGCACCATGCCACAGCATTTCGACGACGCCCCCGGCCTCTGCCATGAGCCGGATGCGGAGACGCAGCAGTATCGCCTGAACCACACCATGGTCCGTATCAGGGATCCGGAGAAAAGCCTGGATTTCTATACCCGGGCTCTGGGCATGCGCCTGATCCGGAAGCTGGACTTTGAGGACATGCAGTTCACCCTCTACTTCCTGGGTTATCTGCCGGAAGGCGATGAGTCCGAGGTGCCGTCAGACCCGCGGGAGCGAACCACCTACAACTTCGGGCGTGAGGCGCTGGTGGAGCTGACGCACAACTGGGGCGATGAGAACGATCCGGACAAACAGTTCCACAATGGCAACGAAGAGCCCAAGGGCTATGGGCACATCGGGGTGGCGGTGCCGGATGTGGAGTCCGCCTGCCAGCGCATGGAGAACCTGGGGGTGCCCTTCCAGAAGCGGCCGAACGACGGCAACATGAAGGGCATCGCGTTCGTGAGGGATCCGGATGGTTACTGGGTGGAGCTCTTCCAGCCGGATTCCCTGGCGAAGATGGGCCGGGCCTGATCAGGCCACCGGGCGCGTGAACAGCTCGTGGATGGGGGCCGGTCTGGCAATGCCGAAGCCCTGCCCGTAATCCACGCCAAGCCTGCGCAGGGCCTCGATGAGGTCCTCGCCCTCCACGAATTCCGCAATGGTGCGCAGGCCCATGCTGCGGGCCACCTCGCAGATGGCGCGCACCATGCTCTGGTCCTGGCGGTTGGCCAGAAGATCCCGCACAAAGATCCCGTCAATCTTCACAAAATCCAGCTCAAAGCTGCGCAGGTAATCAAAGGTTGCCAGTCCGGTGCCGAAGTCATCCAGGGACACGCTGCAGCCCAGCGCCCGCATGGCGCGGACCTGTGCCACGGCGGCGGAGCGGTCGCCGATCTGTTCCGTCTCGGTGATCTCAAAACTGATCCTGGAGGCGGGGACGCCGGCCACCCGGAGTTCCTGGTCAATGAAGGCCACCAGTTCCGGGTTGGAAAGGGAGGTGCCGGCCAGGTTGATGGCGCATTTGGTCGTACTCTGGAGCCAGTCCGGGTTGGCGGCCAGCGTTTTCAGTGTGGTGTGGATCACCCACTGGTCGATCTCGCCCATGAACCCGAAGGTCTCCGCCACCGGCAGGAAACCACCAGGGCTGATCAGTTCGCCATCGCGTTCGCGCAGGCGTACCAGTATCTCGTAATGCAGACCCGTGTCCTGGGGGGAGAACGGCTGGATCCGCTGCGCGAAGAGCTCCAGGCGATCCTCGGCAAGCGCGGATTTGAGCCGCTCGATCTGTTGGGTTGTGGCGTGGCGTTCCGCGATCAGGTTGCGTGTGTTCTCGATGATGTGGATGCGCGGCCTATGCTGCTCGGCCTGGCGCGCGGCCTGGGTGGCGGCGCTGAGATAGTGGATGGGGTCCTCGAGGTTGCCGTCCAGTGGCGCTGCGCCAACGGTGACCCGGATCTGGGTCTGGTGCCCGCCCGGTTCCAGAACGCTGCCGTCGAAGTCGGTGTAGAGTGATTCCAGCTTGCGGTACAGTACTGCTGTGGACTCTGCAGGCATCAGCAGCACAAAGGTGGCATCCGCAATGCGGGCAGGCATGGCCCTGGGCCCTGTCGTCCCCATGAGCCGGGCTGCGAGCTGGCGTTCCAGTGCGTGGCTGGTCTCGAATCCCAGCAGCTCCTCGATGCGATCCGCTTCAAGGACCCGGAAATAGACCAGCCACTCGGCCGCCTGCTGGCCGTGAGTGCGCTCATCCAGCGCGGCTCTCAGGTCCTCGGTGAAGGCACGGTCGTTGCGAAGCCCCGTCAGGAAATCCGTCCGTGCCTGCTCCTGGAACCCCTGGACCAGGCGCGTCCGTTCCGCCGTAATGGCTGACAGCACCTGGGACATGACCGCCAGACCGCCGACCAGCAGCAGTGAGCGGATCAGGTCCGGGAGTGTGATGATATGGGGCAGGCCGCCCATGCCATTGAGGGAAAGCCCCAGGAACACCCCCACGAAAACCGGGATGGCAACCAGCCCGCTGGGTGGTCGGGTCTGGAGGATGAACCAGCACAGCAGCGGGAAAAAGGCGAAACCAATGGCCGTGGAGTAGGAGCTTTCATTCAGGCCGTGCACCATCATGGCCAACAGGATCAGGCCTGAGGTGAGGGCCAGCCAGATCCAGGGCATCCGCTGCATCCAGTCGAGGCGGATCTGCTGCAGGAAGTAACGGGGATTGCTCAGCAGCGCATAGGTAAGAGGTGCGAACAGAATGATGCCCAGCGTCTCGAACGCCAGGTACACGAACACAATGTCGTGGAAGGCGGCGGCCCCGGCAACCGAGCTGCCCAGACGGTAGCCGACGGCTCCGAACAGGGACGTGACAAGGCCACCGATAAGGGCTGCCCGGGTGTAGAGGGCGATGAGGTCGGAAAAGGGGCCTTTTTTCTGGCCCAGCTGCCAGAATCGGCGCATCAGGAACGCACCGGCTGCCGCGCCCAGGCACTGGCCGCCTGCTGCCAGTGCCGCCAGCATGGGGGGTGAGCCGTCGAACCACAGGAGCCAGATGAAGAAAGTGGGCGTCAGTACCAGCAGGGCCCGGTAGCCCAGCGCCGCCGTGGCGCCCATGAAGATCCCGGCTGGTGGCCACAGGGCGGACATTGACTGGTCACCAATGGTGAACCACCGCGAGGCCTCCGCGCTGGCGATCAGGACGAGAGCGAGGGCGAACCAGCCCAGGGGCGACCGCCAGCGGGCGGGTGCGGGGACAAAGGCTGAGCCGGCCTGGGCTCCGGTCAGGGTGTTGGGGGTTGGCAACATGCCGCTGTCGGTTAACCTGCTTCGTTGAGCCTGTCTTCAGAGAGCCCCGGCAGCGGGAACAGGATCCGGTTGAGTGTCTTTACCGCATCCACGTATTCCGCGAACTCGTCCAGCTGCCCTCCCGCCTCATGGCGCAGGGCATAGGTTCTGAGTTCGGGCTGGCCGTGACCGTTCGTCTCGGTAATACGAACGATACTGTAGCCTTGGATGCATTCAAGCGTTTCTTCACTGACCGGCATATCGACCCCATCCTGATCGCCATCATCCTCATTGAACCTATTCTGGCGTTACCCCCACCCCGCTCCTACGGTGACTTCGTTACCAGAATGTGTCCGAATGTCACTGCCTCCTACCACGAAGGTCGAATACCCGTGGCCGGGCGTTGTCGTTAATCTTCGACCCCGGCGCCGGGAAATCACAGGTGAACATCTGTTATCATTCCAGGCCGTGTCGCCCAAAAGGCTGAGGTAGTGTGTTCATGACGACCACCACGGATGTCGTCCTCGTAGGCGGGGGCGTAATGAGTGCCACTCTCGGGGTGATCCTCCGGGAGCTTGATCCTTCCCTTAACATCACCCTGGTCGAGCGCCTCGACCACGTTGCCCACGAAAGTACCGACGGCTGGAACAATGCCGGAACGGGCCATGCCGGCTACTGCGAACTGAACTACACGCCCGAGGATGACCAGGGCAACGTCAGCATTGACCGTGCCCTGGACATCAACGCGGCGTTTGAAGTCTCGCTGCAGCTCTGGTCCTACCTGGTGAGCAAGGGCGAGCTGGAGCCCGGGGAGTTCATCCACACCACGCCCCACTGCAGCTTTGTCTGGGGCGAGGATCACGTGAACTTCCTGCGCAAGCGCCACGAGCTGATGAGCGCCCACCATCTGTTCCGGGAGATGGAATTCTCCGAGGATCCCCGGGTGCTCGAGCAGTGGATGCCGCTGATCACCGATGGCCGCGATCCGATGGAGCCGGTTGCGGCTACCCGGGTCGGGCACGGCGCGGACGTGGACTTCGGGTCACTGACCCGGGCACTGGTGCGCTATCTCGAGAGCAAGCCCAACTTCGAGCTGCTGCTGAACAACACGGTCACAGCGATGGACCAGGCGGACGACGGCAGCTGGCAGGTTGCCTGTCGGGACCGGCACACCGGCGCGAACCGGCGCCTGGACGCGGATTTCGTGTTCATCGGGGCCGGTGGCGGTGCCCTGCCGCTGTTGCAGAAATCCGGCATCAAGGAAAGCAAGGGCTACGGTGGCTTCCCCGTGAGCGGCCAGTGGCTGGTGTGCCGCAAGCCGGACGTGGTCCAGCGCCATGACGCCAAGGTCTATGGTAAGGCGCCGGTGGGGGCGCCGCCCATGTCGGTGCCCCACCTGGATACCCGCATCATCAACGGTGAGCCGGCGCTGCTGTTCGGGCCCTTTGCCGGGTTCACAACCAAGTTCCAGAAGGAGGGCTCCTTCTTCGACCTGTTCTCCTCCCTGCGCGGCAACAATTTCTCCTCGATGATGGGCGCGGGCATGAGCAACATGGACCTGACCCGCTATCTGATTGGCGAGGTGTTCCAGTCCGCCGGGGAGCGGATCGAGTCACTGCGCAACTTCTATCCCCGGGCGACGTTCGACGACTGGACCCTGCAGCATGCCGGCAAGCGCGTTCAGGTCATCAAGAAGGACGACAATGGCCGGGGCGTGCTGCAGTTCGGCACCGAGGTGGTGGCCGCCAGCGATGGCAGTCTGGCCGCCCTGCTGGGGGCATCGCCGGGTGCCTCCACCGCGGCGAAGGCCATGATCGATGTGCTGGAGCGCTGTTTCCCGGGGCAGATGGCCGAGGATGGCGAATGGACCCGCCGGTTGCAGGAGATGATTCCCTCCCATGGCCGTTCGCTCAAGGATGATGCGGATCTCCTCAACGAGGTGCGCCCCTATACCCTGAGCACCCTCAAGCTGAACGAGTGAGCCGCTGGTGGCCGTAATGGCCGCCAAAGTCGGCCCCGGGGTCAGGCATTCCGCTGTGTACTGTTGTACACTGGGTGACTATGACCAATGACGCACTCATCAGCACGCCCATGCCACGCTGGCAGGAGCATGCCTCCGCCATTGCCAGCGGGATTCTCGGGGACTGGCTCCAGGCCCGTGAGAGCCCGCTGGCCGTGCCCATGCAGGTGCGCCACCAGGGCCGCGCGCTCGATACCGGTGCGCCGGATGTGTCGGATGCCTCCGGCACAGTCGTACTCCTGATCCATGGCCTGACCGAGCTGGAATCCGTCTGGACCTACCGTAATGAGCCGCAGAACGGCTACGGGCCCGAGCTGGCCAGAGCACTGGGCGCCACGCCCCTGGCCCTGCGCTATAACAGCGGGCTCCCGATCCACCGGAACGGTGAGCAGCTGGCGGATGAGCTGGAAACCCTTCTGGAACACTGGCCGGTGCCGGTGGCGAACCTGATCCTGATCGGCCACAGCATGGGCGGGCTTCTGATCCGCGCCGCCTGTCATCATGGGCGCCAGAGTGGCCACCAGTGGTGCCGCCGTGTTGGCAGCTGCGTCTACATCGGCTCGCCCCATGACGGCTCCTGGCTGGCCCGGGGTGCGCACCGGGTGGCGGAACACCTGACCGCCATGCCCAGGGATTACCTGCGCGTGGCCGGCGAGTTCATCGACCTGCGCAGCGAGGGCATCCGCAACCTGTCCCGTGGCGAGGTCACCGCGCCCGATGTGGAGGAGCCGCCGTTGCTGCCCGGGGCGGATCATTATGTGGTATCGGGTCTGCTGGCCCGCAATCAGGCGCATCCCGTGAATACACTGTTCGGGGATGCCCTGGTCCAGGAACCCAGCGCCCGGGGCGAGGAACGCTCCGGCTGGGTGCTCACGGGCATTGCGAATTTCCCCGGGATCCACCACATCCGGCTCGCCCATGAGCCGAAAGTGGCCCGGCAACTCAAGGAGTGGCTGACATGACCACTGAGACCACGGGCAACAACACGCGCTGGTGGTGTGGGGTTGCGGATCTGGCGGGCGTGAGCCTGGAAGAGGCGGCGCTGGGTCTGGAGCGCATCCACCTCTCCATCGCGGACGAGACCTTCAACGTGCTGGAAGCCATTCCGGTGACCCGGCCTGTGACGGAACCGGTGCGGCTCATGCACCATGGCATCAGCCGGCTGTCCTACCGCAGCGTCGCCCTGCTCGGGCGTGGCCTCAATGCCGCCGCCGGTTTCGGCCTTCAGCCGCGCTTCTGACGCACCAGGGTCTCCAGATCCTCGCTGATCTGGCTGATGGACTGATCGGAGCGGATCAGAAGGCGTGCCCGGGCCTGGCCGTCAAAGACGTAGATGGCGTTGCTGTGTGAGACGTCGTAGTTGCCGTCCTCATCCGGCTTGCTGTAGCCGAAAGTGGTGCGGTATCGCTTGGCCAGATCGCGCAGGGTCTCCTCGTCCGAGGTCAGGCCCACGATGTTGTCCCCGAAGAAGTCCACGTATTCGCCGATGCGCTCCGGCGTGTCCCGTTCCGGATCCACGCTCACAAACAGCAGCGTCACCTCATCACGCATGTCCTCCGGCATCTGCTTCACCGCGTTCTGGAGCCGGGCCATGGTCGCCGGGCAGATGTCCGGGCAGTGGGTGAAGCCGAAGAACAGAAGCCGCACCTGACCGGCCCTGTCGTCTGCGGTGAAGGGCTCGCCGTCGGCAGCCGTGAGCTCGAACTCGAGATCCGGCATCAGACCCCGGATGTTCTTGGCATTCCAGTCCGCGTCACTGCCACTGCAGCCGGCGAGGACCAGCAGCAGGCCCAGGACGCTCAGGGTGCGGATGGCCCGGTTCATGCGTGTACCTCCTCGGCGTCGTGCGCCTGTTGTGCCTTTGCGCTGTTGCGGTCGTCACGCATCATCCGCCCGATGACGATCAGGATGGCGACGCCGCTCATCATCGCCGGCGGAATCCAGGTCAGGACCCCGCCCAGCATCTGGTCGGTCTCCGGCGCCATGGGCCAGGCCCGGCCGCAGACCTCGTAGACGTCGTACACCATGCTGTCCGAGAACAGGATCCAGGCCCCGAGCGCGCTCTGGGGCGGAATGATCAGCACCAGCAGGATGATGCGCTTGCCGTAGCCCAGGACCCGTTCGGTGTGCGGCGAGCGCGGGTCCAGGATCAGCCACCAGAACAGCAGTCCGTCCAGCAGCATGGACCAGTTCATCACCCAGTACAGCGGGCGGCTGAGCATGGCATCAAAATGCAGCTCCGGCGTGAGCCAGTAGTAGATCAGCCCCACGAACAGAGTGGCGGCGATCAGCGGCTGCTGCAGCACCCGGTAGACCATCTTCACCGGCCACAGCACGGGGTCGAGCCAGCCGGGCAGCTGGCGGGCCCAGAAGCGCATGATCGGCAGCGGGTTGGAGAGCACCATCAGCAGCGGCCCCAGGTGATGGAGCACCAGGTGCTGGCCGCGATGGATGAAGAACATGTACTGGGAGTAGTAGTCGAAGCGCGTGTGCATCACCGTGTAGCACAGCAGCAGGCCCAGCAGGAAGGTGAAGACCCGCAGGGCGCCGGGGCGCTCCTCCGAGGGAAGCGCATAGAGCCCCTGAAGGTACATCGTCAGCACCACCACGAACGCGATCAGCGTCAGCGGCGAGAAATCATAGGGAAGAAGGTAGTGATACCAGCTCATGGGCTACCGGACGATGGTGTGTTGCGGCCCGCAATAATACCGGAAGCTGTGTGGATTTTCACCGTTACCGGCGGATTGGCTGGCCACTCTGGCTGCCGTGCCGGCTCCCCGGCTACACTGGCGGCCATTGATGATGAATTGAGGATCGCTGTCCATGACCGAGAATGATGCGCCCTTCGACAAGACCTGGCCGATGATCGTGTATGCCCTTTACCTGGCCAGTCTGATCGCCGGCATCACCGGCATTATCGGTGTCGTCATCGCCTATGTGAACGGCACCGTGGACGATGAGCGCCTGCGCACCCATTACCGGTTCCAGATCCGGACCTTCTGGATCGGGCTGCTCTATATGGTGGTTGCCACGATCACCATGCCCGTCGGGATCGGGTGGCTGATCCTGATCTGGGCCGTGGTCTGGTTCCTGATCCGGTGCGTGAAGGGCATGGTGGCGCTGAACGAGGGGCGGGCCCATCCGGACCCGACCACCTGGCTCTTCGGCTGATCCGCTCAGTGTGAGAGCGCGCGGAAGTACAGATGCGCGCTCTGTTTGCTGAACTGCAGGGTGCGGCCTGAGTGGAAGCGAACCTCAAAGGCCGTATCCGTCTCGCGCACGACCCCGCCGGTACCGTAGAGCACATGTTCCACTTCCCGCGCCTCCCAGATGGGGCGGGCCTGGGCTTCGCCCTCCTCCGCTGCGGTTTCCGGTGAGGGGGCTTGCAGGGCCACGCTGTGCAGCTCCGCGTAGCGCCGTGCGATGCGGGTGGCGGGCTCCGTCAGGGTCACCGTGTCGCGTTCCCCTTCCGCCAGTGTTTCACCCAGTTCCCGGCTCAACCCGAAGGCGCACTCCGCCACGAAGCGGCTGGGCAGGCGTTCCGGGTCCGAGCCGTCCGTGGTCAGCAGGTGCAGCTGCTCTTTCGTGCGCGTGATGCCCACGTAGAGCAGGCGCCGCTCGCTTTCCAGAAGGGCGTCCAGATCCGCGCTGCCGCGCGCGGTGTAGGGAAACGTCTTCTCCTGCAGCCCCGGGATCACCACCACCGGCCATTCCAGCCCCTTGGTGCGGTGGATGGTGGCCAGGTGCACGCCCGCCTGCTGGTTGGAGCCGGCGCGCGCCTTGAGATCGCGCAGGTGGCGCAGGGCGGTGGGGGCGTCCAGGTTCAGGGTGGCGAGGTAGCGCTGGAAGCCGGTCACGACGCCGATGCGCTCGTCCGCCTGTTCGTGGGTGAGCGCCAGGCTGCGGATGCCCTCGAACAGCTCGGTGGCGGTGGCGTAATCCTCAAGGAGCTGGTGGCCCGGTCTGCGGGTGCCTTCCAGTGCCGCCAGGGCCTCGCCCAGCTTGCGGACCTTGCGCGCGGGCAGCGGCTTCCAGTCACTGGTGTCCAGCTGCTGCAGCACCTGCCCCCAGTCCCGGGTGAAGGCGGCCAGCTGGTCGGCGATGGCGTTGAGTTCCTGCTCCTTCAGGCCACAGTGGGGGAAGCGCAGCACCTGCTGGAAGCACTGGCGCCGTTCCGCACGGGCCGCGTCACCGGGTTCGCGGTGCTCGCCGGCGGCCAGGGCCAGCAGTTCCATCAGGGCCGCCACCTCGCGGGTGAAGAGCGCGCCCTTGTGGGCATCGATGCGGTAGGGAACGCCCCGGGCCAGCAGCCGCAGCTCGATCGGCACACTCTGGCTCCAGACCCGCACCAGAACCGCCATGGCCTCCAGTGGTTCGCCGGCCTTCTGGCGCTGCTCGGCCAGGCGCACCACGGCGTCCGCGTCCTCGCGTACCTGTTCCAGCTCGATGGTGGTGTCCGGTGTACCCGGGTGGGAATGGCAGAGTACTTCCTTGCGGTCGCTGTTGTGGGCGATCAGGTGGTTGGCCAGCAGCGCCACCCGGTGGCCGTAACGGAAGCTGTAGGACAGGCTCAGCTCCATCGGGTCCGGGAACTCCTCGCGGAAGCGCGAAAGGATGAACTCCGGCCGCGCGCCACGGAACTCGTAGATGGTCTGGTCCGGGTCGCCCACCACCGTCACGCGGGCACGGTCCCCGGCCACCACCTTCAGCAGCAGGTGCTGGATCTCGTTGGTGTCCTGGTACTCATCCACCAGCACCATGTCCATCTTGTTCGAGACCAGCTCCCGCAGCTCGGGATGCTCGTGCATGGCCACCACCGGCTCATAGAGCATGTCCGCGAAGGTGATGCGCCGGTGGTCCCTGCGCCATTGCTCGAAGGCGTGGTAGAGATCCAGCAGGTAGCGGTGCTTGGGCTCGAAACCCAGGGCCTCGAAGACCGTCTCCGCGCTGTCCAGGGTGGTCTTGACCCGGTCGATGAAGCCCGTGGCCGTTTCCACGAACTCCTTCTTGTTGCGCCGGATCTCGTCCTGCAGGTCCTCGGGGGCGAAGCGCAGGGTCAGCTGCCAGGCCTGGAAGTTCACCTCCTGCTCGCTCAGTACCTCGCCCTGCCAGGCGGGCAGATAGCCTTCGCGCACGAAACGGCGGTACAGGCGCAGGCCCATGGCATGATAGGTTCGGATCTCGGGAAGCTGGAGCCGGGTGTCGGCGGTGATGGCCTGGAGCTTG